>DATFRR010000176.1:0-9272 GCA_035263025.1 Micromonosporaceae bacterium | reverse complement strand
CCGATGACGATTTGGGTGTTGCGGTCCGGTGCGTAACCCGCGCATGGGGCTCCCAGCACGTCGATGACCTTTCCATGCTGGTCAACGACCCGATACACATAGCAGCGAAGATTGCGGTGGTGCCGCCCAATACCTGACGTAACACGTAGCTGACCGGCTTTGTGTCCTTGTGGCGACGCGTCGGTTGCGGGTGGCGCTATGCCATCGACGTTGTATGGCGACCGGTCCGGGCGGATGTGACCTGATAGGAACCTGCCGCTAAACAGTTGCCCCATCGCTGTTGTGTCCGCCCGTCCCGGCACCTGGTTTAGTCGGAGCCGGACGTGGCGGACATTGAACGTGCGAGACCAGTCTGCAGGCTCTTCGGTGTCAGCGCACCAATCTGGTGGTACACGATCATGCCGGAGGCGTCGACGAAGACTGTGTACGGTAAGCCCACGGCCCCGACCGCCGCGGCAAACCGTGCCTGTTCGTCGAAGGCCTGCGGGTATGTCGCACCGGAGGCGGCTAGAAAGTCAAGTGCTGCGGCGCGTTCATCCTGCGAGTCGATTCCGATGAACAGCACACGGTCGCCGGTGGCCGCATGGGCAGCCTGCAGCAGCGTCGCCTCTTGTCGGCACGGTCCGCACCATGACGCCCAGAGGTTGATGACCTCCGGCCGGCCAGCGCTTGCGCCTATCGCGACCTGACGGCCCGCGTCGATCAGACATGGCAGCCGCGTGGTTCCGATGCCGGCAAGTGGAACGCTCGAGCCGGTCGGGCAGGGCACGGAAGCGACAGCGGTCGCTGCTCCCGCCGAGTGTGCGTGCGCCCCGCTCGAACAAGCGCCGAGCAATACGAGCGGTAACACGAACATTGCGCGCCGCAGCCTTCCCGCAATGGTGGTCATTCACCGGCTCCTGTAATGCGCTCCGAGGATAGGTCTACCTGAGAAAATGCTGTAAAATCCATGCACCCCAATCAACCTGGCAGCGTGCGAGATCCCAATGTCGGAAAACCGTGTGCTCGCTATCGACGACGAGCCAAGAGTGCTCGCCTTCGTGTCGCGCGCGCTCCGCCATGAGGGCTTGGACGTCACCACTGCACGCAACGGCGAAGACGGCTTTCGGTTGGCAGTGGCGCAGCCATTCGACGTGATCATCCTGGATCTGCTCATGCCCGGTTCCGACGGCTTCTCGGTGCTGGGGCGCATCCTGGCCAGGCGGCCGGAGCAGTCGGTGATTGTGCTGTCGTGCCTGACAGACACGGGTTCGAAGGTGCGCTGTCTGGAGATGGGCGCCGAAGACTACGTCGCCAAGCCGTTTGTCCTGGACGAGCTGCTCGCTCGTGTCAAGGCCCGGATCCGGTCCAGAATGCCGGCACAACCGCACACGTTGATGACTCGCCGCCTGATCCTGGATCCGGTACGCCAAGAGGCCGACGCCGGTGCCGGGCGGGTCGGTCTGACGCGACGGGAATCGATGCTGCTGGCCGAACTGATGCGCAATGCGGGCCGGGTCGTCTCCAAGGAGAGACTGCTCGCGTTGGTTTGGGGATACAGCTTCAGCTCCGAGTCCAATGTGGTGGATGTGTACGTCCGTCGGCTGCGCGCAAAGCTGGATCCAGAGGCAATTGACACCGTCCGGGGCGAAGGGTACGGGGTTGACCTTGACTGAACAGATCCTGCGGTGGGCCCGCCGGTACTGGGTCGAACTGGTTTGGGCACTGTTCGTTGGTGTCAACACGTACGGGATCTTGGTATTCCGGGACTGGGCCACCGTGCCGTTCCACTTCATCTGGATCGGTCTCTCATTGATGTACGGCTGGCGGGTCTGGTCGCTGCGTGGTACCGCCGTCGCGTTGGGTTCGGTCATCGTGCTGACCGGCGGCGCACTCCTCGACGATGTGCAACGAGGCCACCAAGCGCCCGATGAGCTGACCGAGATCCCGTTGATGTCTCTCGTGTTCTTGGCGATGGTCTGGTACGTCCGGCGTGCGGTAGCGGCACGGGAGGTCTCTCGTCGCGTGTCCGAACACAACCTCGCGCTTTTGCAGCGCCAGCGGTTGCTCGTGCAGGACGCCTCGCACGTTCTCCGCACCCCGTTGACGATCGCGTTGGGGCACGCAGAGCTCGCACGGCGTACCGCGACCGATCGTGGCATCCGGGACGACATGGACGTGGTCATCGAGGAACTGCACCATCTCAAGCACATCTCGGACCGGTTGCTGACGCTCGCTGCGACCCAACAACCAGACTTTCTGCGTCTGGTCAGGGCGCCGGTGGACGTCCTCGTGCGGCAGGCGTGGTCCCGCTGGTCGGCAACCCATCCCCAAGTCACGCTCGGTCCGCTCGCGTCCACCGCGGTGCCGTTTGACCACGAGCAGCTGCGCGACGCGGTTGACGAACTGATCAACAACGCGCTGCGGCACACACCCCCACGTACGCCGATTACCGTGTCGGTCGTGGATGTGGACGGCGGGGTCGCGATACGCATCGCGGACCGTGGGCCTGGTATCCCGCCCGACATCCAGCATCGCGTGTTCGACCGCTTCGCCCGGCTGGGCGGCCGCTCTTTGGACGGCGGCTTAGGGCTCGGTCTCGCGCTGGTACGAGCGATCGCCGAGGCCCATGGCGGCAACGTTTCTGTGCAGAGCATCCCCGGCCAAGGCGCGACGCTGTCCCTGCGACTGCCGGTTGCCGTCGCAACGGCGCCCCCGGCGCGCAACGACATCGGAGCGGCGCCAGTCGACGTGGAGGCGGTGACGCCGGTCGGCTGATCGGCCGGCCGTCCTGAACCATGGCGTCTCACGGCGCCCGCGCGCACGGTGGTCATGTGCCGGGCGGCCGGGGAATCTGTACCGGCTGGTTGAAGGATCCATAGCGGTCGTCCATGAAGTGGCCGGGCGCCCACATCTGCGACCGGAGCACAGTGCCGTGGGATTCGTCGATCCACAGCGTGAACCACACGGGTTCCGGATCAGCGCCGTGCCCACCGAAGAACGAAACCAGCCGCACTGGTACCCCGTGGATGCTGCCCGAGCCTACGACCCGTGCGTCGACAACCGGCTCGAACGGCTTCCACGCGAGATATGGCACGGGAGCCGGTTGTGCCGCGATCGGGGCACTCCATGGCATCGTTGGCGAACTCCGCTTGTACTTCGACGTGCCGAGCCACAGCGTGTCGTGCGGCACTCCGGAAAGCCACATGCGCAGGTACATCTCGTGCGGCACCGCGAACGCGTACGTGCTGCGGATGCCAGAGAAGTCTTCGTCGACGGAGTAGCTCAACAGCCCAGCCATCCACTCGCTGCCCCGCTCTACCAACGCCCCGCCATCCGGCGCGGGAAGCGGTGGCAGAGTGAAGTTGGCGGTGCCAGCATGCGCGCCACCGACCTCTACCGCCGCCGGCTGCGCACCCCGCAGATTGACCGTGCCACTCCAGCACGACTCACCGCAGGCAAAGAGGTCCGACTCCGCGCCGTCCACGGTCAGGCGCACCGTTCCCGTCGGACTGGGCGCGACGTACGCGAAAACCTGATTGGTACCGGGCCGACCGGGCCGCACGGTTAGCGCGACGAGGGTGTCTCCGGCGCGACCGGCCAGAGTAACGTCCCCGGCCCGAGGAAACGCCGCCACCGCCGCGTTGCCCGAGCCGTTCGCGGCGCGTTCGGCGGCCTCACGAGCCTCCTTCGGCACCACCGGAAAGGCTGTCAGCACCGCGGCGACCGCCACCACCAAGACCGCGAGCGAGGCCTCGGTGCGCACCATCGGCCGGTGCCGGACCGCCAACACAGATAGCACCGCCATGCCGGCAACCAATGCACCCTTGACCACCAGCACCCGCCCGTACCCGGTGTCCAAAAGGCCGCCGAGTCCGTCGAGTAGTTGCGTCGCCTCCAACAGACCCAGACCGACCGACGCCGCGAATGCCCACGGAGCGACACGGGCGAACCGTTTAAGCAGCGGCTGTCCGGCGACCGACCAGCTACCGGCCAGCCACTGAACCGCCATGGCCATGATGCCGCCGGCCCACACGCCCGCAGCGCCCACATGCAATGCGTTCACGGCAATGCCGAACCATGCCGGCTCCACATTGGCCGCGTGGCCGGCCGCACACAGAACGATCACGATTCCAGCGACCAGCGGCGGCGAAAGTACCCGCTGGCGCACCGCGAACGCCACCAAAGCGGCGGCCAGAACGAGGCCGGCCAGCCGAGCCCAGCCCGTCATTCCGATAGAAAGGTAGTCGGCAACGGCCGACAGTGACGGCCGAGTGGTAGCGAGATTCGCCTCCGCCACGACGACGGCCGCGGCGCTTATCAACAGCCCGACTGCCACCGGCACCGCGATCTCACGCACCGGCACGCCGCGCGCGATCCGGCGCAGCGTTACCAGGCCGCACGCCAGCAACAGCAACGCAAATTCGATGCCTCGCAGCAGCGCCACCGCGAAGTCGCCGGGCGTTGGTCCACGAACGCCGCCTACCGAGCTGGCCGTGACCGGCACCGCGACACCGAACTCGAACCTACCGGTGATGGTGTGACCGTCGACTTCGCTGACGGTCGTCCAGTCGACCTGATACACGCCGGGAACTGTGCTCTTTACCCGTACTGTCATCGTCTGACCGTCGACAACACCGATGAACCGTTGGCCGGCCGGATCAACGACGTCGGCGTGCGAGAGCGTCGGAGCCAGCGCTTCATCGAATCGCAGCACAACCGACTCGGGCGTGGTACCCACGGTCGATCCGGCCGCCGGACTCGACGAGACCAGCACGGCGTGTGCGAGCGCCGATGTGGGGGTCAGCAGGATCGTGATCGCGATCACGGCGATGCTAACCAGCAGCCGACCGGCCGGTCGGCGTGCTGCCCAACGCCGCGTCATGACCGGCTCAGTGCACGATGAGCGCGGCGATGACGAGTGCGGCCAACACCACAAGAACGGAAATGAAGACCGTCGCGTGGTACTGGGTCCGGCTCGGCTCAGGCAGGCCTGCCGGGTTGCAGTTCCGGCAGACCGATCTACCCCAGGCCGTCGGCCCCCCGCAGCGGATGCACTGGTCGTGCGCGCGCGCCATGCTCACTGCTCCCCCTCACCCGGCCGGAGACTCGGGCGCTGCGTCGCTGCCGCGTTGGCCCAATCTCTGGCCGGCAACCTCCCCGCTCGCAGACTCGCCGTGCTCACTCGGCCTCGTGTTGGCCGTCAACCCGGCGGGCCCGGTTGTGTCGGTCTGCCTAGGAACCGTGACGTGACTATTGACGTCGTGAGCAGCGGCGTGCGCGACCGCGTGCGCCCGCCATTGATGGTGGACGTCGAGGACCCAGCCCACGCTCGCGACCACCAGCACAACACCGCCCGGCAGCAGCGCCCATCGGTTGGCCACCGCACCTATCACGAGCCCGACCGCGGCCACCGCGAAGACCAACGGCCAGATCGTGGGACCGACGTGCGGTTCGTCGTTCGCGACCGGTGGTGAGTCGGTTTCCGTCCGCGCCAACTCGGCCCGGGTGCGACGCAACAACGAGACGCCGTATCCCCCGATCAGCAGCGCCCCAGCCGCCACCGTCAAGGACAGGACGAGACCCTCGTACTCACGGGCGTGCATTCCGTACACGATCGCGGCGACTATCAGGAAGACTCCGAGGCCTACAAAGAGCCGGAAGGACAGCTTCACACGTACTCCCTCTCGTCAGCCGGCAGCCGCGTACAACAGCAGATATATGACGACGCCGAGGACAACCACGAAGTACCAGTAGATGCTCGCGGCCACCAGCGGCTCACGCGCGAGCGCCAACTCGCCGGATCGCGCCCGCGCCAGGACGAGGGCGAGCAGGACGATGCCGCCGGCTACGTGCGCCAGAGCCAGCGACGTGATGGTGTAGAAGAGCGACTCGTAGATGCCCTGGCCGATGCCGAAGTGCAGGCCGCCGAATCCGTACGCGACCAGCGCGACGAAGGCGATCGCCGCGACGACGGTCGCCCATAGCCAGGGCGTGGTCCGGTCGCGATGACCGGATCTGCGGGCTCCACGCCGGGCAAGTGCCATCGTCACCGCGCTGAGCAACAGGATCACCGTCGCGATCGTGGGCAGGTCGCGGGATGGCGTGGACACGTTTCCGGGCGGCCACACCTTCGTCTGCGTGTAGGCGCTCGCGTAGATCCCGAAGAAGGCGCCGAAAAACACCGCCTCGGACGCGACGAACAGCGTCATCGCCATCACGGCACTGCTTGCACCGCGTACTGCGTACCGCTCCAGCGCCTCTGGCGTGGTACCGGTCACGATGTCACCTCCGCGGCTGCCACGGCGAGCCGGCGGTCGCGCACCGGTCGCTCGGAGGTGATCGGTGGGAGTTCGTCGAAGTTGTGCGGCGGCGGCGGTGAAGACGTCGCCCACTCCAACGTGTTGCCCTGCCACGGATCAGCGGGCGCGGTCCGCGGTCGGCGCAGCGAAAGGAACAGGTTGATCCCGCCGACGATCATTCCGATGCCGATGACGTAGGCACCGAGCGTCGCGACGAGATTGAGCGGTCCCCAGCCGGAGGACGCCGGATAGGAGGCGATGCGGCGCGGCATGCCGGCCAACCCGAGGAAATGCATCGGGAAGAACGTGACGTTGAACCCGACAAACGTCAGCCAGAAATGGATGTGGCCGAGCCGTCGTCCCAAGTATCGGCCGGTCATCTTCGGGAACCAGTAGTACATCGCCGCCATGATCCCGAAGAGGCTGCCACCGAAGAGTACGTAGTGGATGTGCGCGACCACAAAGTACGTGTCGTGGATCGCGTAGTCCATCGCCGGCGAGGCCATCCACACGCCATCGATGCCGCCGATCACGAACATCGCGACGAAGCCGAGGGCGAACACCATCGCCGGCTCGAACCGGATCTTTCCCCGCCACAATGTGAACAGCCAGTTGAAGAACAACACACCCGTCGGTACCGAGATCAGCTCGGTCGTGATCGAGAACAGGGAGTCATCCACCAGACCCGTCGTGTACATGTGGTGGCCCCACACCGTGAACGACAACGCCAGCACCAGCAGCAGAGCGGCGATCACACCGCGATAGCCGAACAGTGGCTTGCCGCTGAACACCGGGATGATCTCCGAGACAATCCCCCACGCCCCCATGATCAGCATGTAGACCTCGGGATGGCCGAAGAACCAGAACGTATTCAGGTAGTTGAAGACACTCCCGCCGTGCGACGGATCCAGGAAGACCGTCCCCAGATGGCGATCGGCGAACACAATCATCAGCGTCGCCGTCAGCGCCGGCACCGCCAACACCACAAGGACCGATGTGGACAGCGTCGCCCAGGTGAAGATCGGCACTCGGGACATGCTCATGCCGGGTGCGCGCAGGCGCAGCACGGTAACGATGAAGTTGATCGCGCCGAGCAGCGAGCTCGTGCCGACCACGAGCAGCCCGAGCACCCACAGGTCCTCGCCGGTGCCTTCCTGCAACGCGAGCGGCACGTAGTTCGTCCAGCCCGCGGCCGCGGCGCCGCCGGAGGTGAGGTACCCGGACAGGATCGTGAGCCCACCGACCGGCAGCAACCAGAACGACAGCGCGTTGACCCGCGGGAACGCCATGTCGAGCGCACCGATTTGCAGCGGCACGAAGTAGTTGCCGAAGCCGGACAGCAACGGCAGGATGACCAAGAAGATCATGAGCGTGCCGTGCATCGTGAATGTCTCGTTGTACGTCTCGGGCGACAGCACGGTGTTGTTGGGCTTAGCGAGCTGCGTCCGGATCAGCATCGCCATGCCACCGGCGATCGCGAAGAACGAGAACGAGTTGACCAAGTACATGATCCCGATCTTTTTGTGATCGGTGGTGGTGAGCCAGTCCAGCGCACGGGCTCCGACCGGTCGCGGCGCAGTCGACGCGGGACGCACCTCGGTGGTCGTCATCGCTGTCCCCTCTCCATGTCTGCACCCATCAGCGGACGACCAAGGTGCCGGCCATCGCCGGGCCGTGAATGTCGCATTGGAAGTAATAGGTGCCGGCCGGCAGCGCCGGAACCGTAAAGGTCTTCGTGGCGACGCCGGTGACGGTGGGGCTCAGGTAGAACCGGTGGCCAAGGTCCGGCGAGTCGTACACCGCGAAGTTGTGGTCGATGCCGCGGTCCTTGTTCGTGATCGTGATGCGGAACGGAACTCCGGCCACGACGCCGACGCAGTCCTTGTCCCAAGACGTCTGGCTAGCAACGAGCGTGAACGCCGACCCGGTCGTTTGGCAGCTGCCGCTACCCGGGGCATGAGCCTGGCTCTCTTGTGCCACCCAACGCTGGAACTCCTGTTGCGGCACGACCTTGACGGTGAGTGCCATCCGCGAATGCCATAGCCCGCAATACTGCGCGCACTGGCCGTGATACGTGCCCACCTTGGTGGGCGTGATGGTGAAGATGTTCGGATGTCCCGGCACCGCGTTCTTCATGTAGAGCAGGTCCGGCACGTAGAACTCGTGCATGACGTCGGTAGCGCGCAGCTCGATCCGCGTCGGCACGTCGACTGGCAGTTCCATCAGCAGCGGCGTCTTGTTGGTTTTGCCAGTCACCGTCACCTTCTCGGCGACGTACCGTGCGGACCACTCCCACTGGAAGCCGGTAATAACCAGCTGCTCGACAGGATGCGCGTCGTTGCGATCGACAGTCGCGACCGCACTCTCGCCGAATATCAACAGCGCGATGACAATTGCCAGTGGTCCGGCGAAGAACGCCGCGAGCGCGCCGCGGTTGCCCGGATATTGCCTTGGCGGTACGTCGTCGCCGGGGCGCTTACGGAACCGAACGATGCAGTAGAAGAGCACGCCCTCGACGAAGGCGAAGACTGGCAGCGCCAACCAGAGGATGGTGTAAAAGAGCGCGTGGACCTCGGTTGCCTTGTCCGAGATCCCCTCCTTGACGCAGCCGCCTAGTACCAACGGCAAGAGCAGGATCGCCATGCGCCGAAGCGGTCGCCGGTTCCCTGCTCGCGGGGTTCGGGTGGGTCGCCGGCCCGAAAGCCGGCGACCCACCGTGGCCGCGGGAGCGTCAGTCACCACGGCGGTCACGCCTGCGCCGATGCGGTGAATGCTTTGACCATGCCGATCGACGCATGCACCGGACCAGTACCACCACCGGCCTTGCCGTCCTGCCAGCAAGCGATCACGTAGTTGCCCGGCGGCAGATCGAACGTGCCGACGCCGGTAGCGCCCGTGTTCACCTCGCCGATCTCGCCGAAATGCAGCCAGTCGTCTTCGCTGTCGGCACCCTTCGCCTTCGCATCGGCGACCAGATCGTCAAGCGTCTTG
>DATFRR010000175.1:0-37000 GCA_035263025.1 Micromonosporaceae bacterium | reverse complement strand
CGTGCCGTCTCCGGCGCGAACGCGGACGCGCGCATCCGCAGGCCGACGGACGTGCGCGTGAACAGCAACGCGATGCCGATCACGACGACCGCGACCACACCGAACGTGAACAACGTGAACGGCGAGAACACCGCGTAGCTGCCGATCGTGTAGGGCGTCCGGCTGAACGGCACCGGGAACGGCCGCTGGTCGACGCCGTACAGGATGCCGATGATCGCGGCAATCAGCAGGCTGACGCCGAGCGCGACCACGATCGCCGATAGCGGCGCGGTGTGCGCGACGAAGCGCATCACGCCCCGTTCGACAAGCACGCCGAGCACGAGTCCGGACACGATCGCCGCGATCGCGCCGAGCCAGTAGGAGCCGCTCGCCGACGCCACCGAATATGCGATGTAGGCCGACACGACTGCCATCGCGCCCTGCGCGAAGTTCACCACGCGGGTGCCGCGCCAGATCAGCACGAGCGCGAGCGCGAACGCGGCGTAGATCGCCCCATGGGCGAGCCCGTCGACGGTCAGGAAGACGAACCGCTCCACATCGCTCCTTTCTCGCCGAACTTCATTTCTCGCCGAACTTCAGTTCTCGCCGAACTTCCGTCAGAACCCGAGGTACGCGTGCCGGACCGACTCGTCGGCGGCCAGCGATGACGCGTCGGCCCGCCGCACGACCCGGCCAAGTGAAATCACCACACCCTGATCCGCCACCGAAAGCGCGGCGCGCACATTCTGCTCGACGATGAGCACGGTCAGCCCGCGCGTGTCGCACAGCTGCCGGAGCAACGTCATGATCTGCGTAGTGACGCGCGGCGCGAGTCCGAGCGACGGCTCGTCCAGCAGTAGCATTCGTGGACGTGCGACGAGCGCCCGCCCGATCGCGAGCATCTGCCGCTCGCCGCCGGACAACGCCTCACCGATCTCTTTGCGGCGCGCGGCGAGCGGCGGGAACAGCTCGTACACCTCTTCGATCGCGGCCGCCGTATCGTCGCGGTCGGTGCGCCACAGCCCGCCGAGGCGCAGGTTGTCCGCCACGGTCAGCTCGGTGATGACGCCGCCGCTTTCCGGGACGTGTGCGAGACCCGCGCGCACGATCCGTTCCACGCGTACTCCGCCGATCTCGGTGCCGCCGTAACGAATCTGGCCGCTGCGCGGGCGAACCAGACCGGACAGCGTACGCAGCAACGTGGTCTTGCCGGCCCCGTTCGCTCCGAGCACCGCGGTGATCGTCCCGGCCGGTACGCGCAGGTCGATGCCGTGCAGCACGGCCGCGCCACCGTAGCCGGCGACGAGGCCATCGACCTCGAGCAGCGCGTCGCTCATCGGATCTCCCCGCCGTCACCCGAAGCGGAGCCTTCGGTGCTGGACGGCGCGCCGTCGGCGTCGTCGAGCGCGGCGATATCGACCGCCAGGTCGCTGCCGTCCGGCTCAGCGTCGGCAGCCGTACCCAGATATGCCTTCGTGACAGCCGCCGATGCGCGAACCGTGGCCGGGTCACCGGACGCGATCACGCGCCCGAAGTCCAGCACCACCACCTCGTCGCAGACCCGCATCACGAGGTCCACGTGGTGCTCGACGAGCATCACCGCACAGCCGCCCGATGCGGGCTGCTGGCCGCGGACGGCCGGGTCGCCACTGGTCTGCAACGGGACGTGGCTGGTCACCGACGGACCGTGGCTGGTCTCCGACGGGACGGCGCCGGTCTCTGTCGAGACGTCGCCGTCGTCGGTCGCATCGTGTTCGACGTGTCGCGGAAGTTCGCGGATCGTCGCCGCCAACTCCTCGACCTCGTCCGCGCCGAGGCCGGCGGCCGGCTCGTCGAGCAGCAGCAGCTTCGGCTTAGCGATTAGCGCGCGGGCCAGCGCGACCCGTTTCTGTACGGCGAACGGCAGCGCACCCGGGAACGCACCGGCATACCGTGCGATGCCCAGGCGATCGAGGTGCATCATCGCGGCTTCGTAGAGCCGACGCTCGGCACGGTCGGCGCGCGGCATCGCGAACAGCGTCGGAGTGAATCCGTTGCCGCCCACATGCGGCGCGCCGGCCATCACGTTCTCGACGACCGACAAGCCGGCGAACAATCCGACTGACTGCAGCGTGCGGCCGATCCCGAGCCGTGCAAGGCGATGCGGCCGCGGTTGCAGCGGCTCGCCCAGCCACGTCATCGATCCGGCGGACGGTCTGACGAAGCCACAGACCACGTTGAACAACGTCGTCTTGCCGGCGCCATTGGGTCCGATCACGCCGAGGGTACGACCCGGAGCCACGTCCAGAGACACGTCGTCAAGCGCGACAAGCCCACCGAACCGCACGCCGATGCCATGCAGACTCAGGCCTTGACCCGTGGACACCGCCGCCGAACTCATGCACGTCCTCGCTTCGCGTCGGACGCGCATGAGGCACCAACGCGCTGAGCCATCTGATTCGCTCGCTCACGCTCGCTCATGCGGCGGGCCTCGTCTTTCAGCTGTGGGTGGGGGCAACGAAACCAGCTGAGAAACTAATTACATCGGGAGTGTACTTATCCCGATCGGCCCGTCAATCCCTCGTAATCGCACTGTCACACGTCCGCGACGTCAGGGTGACAGGCGACATCTCGTCGCCTCGCGGTCGGCATCGGCGCGTGCGAAGGTCGTCGATTGTTCAGCCGGCGTCTCGCCCGGCGTGGAAGCGCTACGCAACAGCACGAAGCGGCACGGTCAGGCGGTGCGCACCGGCAGGTCGTAGCGACGTCGAATGCTCGTACCGAGCGTCGAAACGTCGGCGCCGTACACGTGCACCGAGATGACCGTGTCGTCGCTCGCGTTGCACACCTCGTGGATGTCGCCCGGCGGCGCGAAGAAGCTGGTCATGCGCGCGAGGTTCGCGGACTGCCCGGTGCGCACCAAGTGTGCGGGCTCGAGTCCGTCGTCGACCAGCCGGTAGAGCGTCTCCTGCTCCACGCCCTGATAGACGCCGACCACGCACCACGACACGTGGTCATGGATCACGGTGCGCTGTCCCGGCATCCAGACCAGCGACACGATGGAGAACCGGCTGGCCGGGTCAACGTAAAGCACGTGCTGCGTGTAGCAGTCCGCCCGACCGCGAGTCTGGTCCGCGTCGAGCAGGTCCGGCATCGCGAGAAATGGCGTGAGTGTGTCGGCGACCTGCCGGGACACCTCGATCGCCGGGGCATCCGACCGGACCACGGTGGCGACGTCCGCGGCAAGCGCCGCGATCGCCGGGGTCAATGTCCTGATTGCCATACATATGACGGTCCCAGCGCGTTGGATCGCGCGCCAGCCGGCAATCCGGCGCACGGCCATAAGGATCACTTATGGGTACGACGTGCCAGCCCGGCACCGCTGACACGCGTGGGCCGCGTGCGTCCGAGTCGGCGTCGCGTGACAAGGTGTGCGACATGCCCGGCAACGCCACGCGCTACGTCGTCTTTCTGCGTGGGATCAATGTCGGCGGCCATGCGAAGGTCGCCATGGCCGATCTCCGCGGGATGCTGACCGAACTCGGCTACACCGAGGTCGCGACCGTGTTGCAGAGCGGCAACGTCGTGCTGACTGCGCGGGACACCGCGACCGCCATCCGTGCTGCGGTCGAGGCGAGACTCACGGCGGATACCGGCCTGTCGATCACATGCGTCATGCGTACCGTTGACGAGCTGCGCGAGGCGCTGGCGCGCGATCCGTACGACGGCCGCGCGAACGACCCGACCAGGTATGTCATCGGATTCATGGACCGAGCGCCGGCCAACGCCAAGGTCGCCGCGATGGATGCCACGCAGTTCGCGCCGGACGAGTTTCGGATCATCGGCCGCGAGGCATACATCTGGTGTCCGGACGGCCTGCGCGACACGAAGCTGACCGCGCCGAACTTCGAGCGCAAGCTCGGCGTCGCGATGACGGTCCGGAACTGGAACACCTGCCGCAAGGTGTTCGCTTTGGCCGAAGCGTGACCGATCCGCCGGATCGGCCGGTTGCCAACGCCGGACGCGAGCACGTCAGTTCGCCGTACCCGAGGAGTCTTATGCAGCTGACCACCCGCAGTGTCGTCGTCACCGGAGGTGGCACGGGCATCGGATTTGAGATCGCGCGCACGTTCGCACTCGGCGGTGCCGCGGTGACGATCACCGGCCGTCGTGCGGACCTGCTCGCGGACGCCGCGGCGCGCATCGGCGCGCGTGCTGTCCCGTTCGACGCGAGCGATCCCTACGCGGTCGCCGCCGCGCTGCCCGACCTGCCCGAGCGAGTGGACGTGCTGGTGAACAACGCAGGCGGCAACACCGATCTGCACCACGAGCCGGACGAGCCGACGCCGGACCCGACGACGTCCGCCGGGCTCGTCACGATCGCGGCGCAATGGCGCGAGAACGTCGACGCGAATCTGTTGTCGGCCGTGTTGGTGACGAGCGCGCTGGACCCCCGTCTGTCCGACGGTGCGCGGGTGGTGAACTTCAGCTCGATCGCGGCGCGAAACGGTGCCGGCTCGTACGGCGCCGCCAAGGCGGCCGTCGAGGCCTGGACCGCAAGCCTCGCCAGTGATCTCGGACCGCGCGGCATCACCGTGAACGTGATCTCCCCGGGACTCGTGCTCGACACCGAGTTCTTCGTCGGACGAATGACCGACCGTGGCGTTGCCGCACGCGTGTCGGCGACCCGTAACGGCCGCGCCGGCTCGACGGCGGACATCGCGGCGACGGTGGAGTTCCTGGCATCGCCGGGCGCCGGACACGTCACCGGACAGATCATCCACGTGAACGGTGGTGCGTACCTCGGTCGGTGACGTCCGCGCCGCGACGGCGATTCGCATCCGCGGGTCCGCGCGAGCGCAGGCTGTCGACCGCTAGCTGGTGCTGCGCGGCCGACGGCGGCGACCGCCACCGACTTCCGCGGCGACCACGCGAAGCGCGTTGAGCGTGTCCCGGACCGCGCCGACCTTGGCGAGATCGGCCCACGTGTACGCGACCACGTGCCGCCAGATCGCCGGCCGCACCGGTAGTGCCACCACCCGTGCATGGCGCAGGAACGACGACACCAGATGCGGCACGAGCGTGACGCCGAGTTCGGCAGCGACCAGGCTCTGCAACGCCATATTGTCGTCCGTCGAGCAGACGATGTCGGGTGTGAATCCGGATCGGTCGCACGCCGACGCGAACGCGACACGGCAGGTCGGGCAGCCGGCGATCCATCGCTCGTCGGCGAGCGCGGCCAGGTCGACCGGCGCCTGCGGCTCGCCGGCGTCGAGCCGGACGTGGTCGACCAGTCGATGGCCGATCGGAACGAGCAACTCCCACTGCTCGTCGAGCAGCGGCGTGGCGATCATGCCGGCGGCCAGCGTGTCGTCCTCGGCCGGACGGAACGCGGCACCGCGTACTTCGTGATGGGTACTTCCGACCGCTGCGACGGCGCGTGCGACGGCGGGTGCGTCGGCGGGTGCGACGGCGGCGTTGGTCTCGTCGCCCGGACGGTCATAGTGGAACGCGATCACCACATCGCACTCGGCGCGGCGCAACAGGGCGTACGACTCCGGCGGCTCGGCCTCGCCCAGCTCCAGCCGGACGTGTGGCGCGGACGCCCGCAACATCGCCGCCGCCTGCGGCACCAAGGTGGCGTTCGCGCTCGGAAAGGCGCAGAGCCGTACGGTGCCGAGATCGAGCGCGGAGACCGCCTGCACCTGCCGATGTGCCACGGCGAGATCGCCGAGGATGGCGGCTGAATGGCGGGCGAGCACCTTGCCGGCCTCGGTGAGCTGGAGCGCGCGACCCACGCGGACGAACAACGGTCCGCCCATCGCTCGTTCGAGCGCCCGCATCTGCTGGCTGATCGCCGGCTGCGAGCAGTGCATGGCACGCGCCGCGCCAGAGAACGACCCAGCGTCGATCACCTGCTGGAACATCTCCAACTGGCGGGTGTCGATCACTACCAAACCATAACCGGAGCTTGGGGAAGGTCGCGCATATCCCCCGGTTGTCGATGGGTACGGCCGTCCCGGATCATGTCTGGATGCCCGCGAAGCACCTGCGCGACGTACCGGTCGCCGGGATGACCAAGGTCGCGGCCGAGGCGGTCGCGCACGGGTTCACGCCCGAGGATCCAAGCTGGATCAACCTCGGCCAGGGTCAACCGGAGATCGGTGCGATCCCGGGCGCGCCACCGCGCATCACACAGATCGACTTGTCGCCCGGCGACCACGCCTATGGCCCGGTCAACGGCGTCGCCGCACTCCGCGAGGCGGTCGCCGGCTATTACAACCGCCGGTACCGCGCCGGGCGGCGCAGCCAGTACGAGGCCACGAACGTCGCGATCGTCGGCGGCGGCCGCCCGGCGCTGGGTCGCGCGGTGGCGGCGCTCGGTCACGTCGACGTCGGGTACCTGCGGCCGGACTACTCCGCGTACGAGGACCTGCTGGACCGCAACGCGCCACGGATCCGTCCGGTCGGACTGACCATGTCGCGGCCGGCCGACCTGCTCGGCGCGGCCACCGCGTCGGGAGTACCGGCACTGCTGCTGTCGAATCCCCGCAACCCGACCGGTGACGTGCTCGCCGGCGACGACCTCGAGGCCCTCGTCGTGGGCGCCACCGCGGCGGGCTGCGCGCTGCTCGTCGACGAGTTCTACAGCCACTACGTGTACGACGTTGGTCCCGAGGGGCGCAGCCGGCCGGCCGCCGGACCGGTCAGCGCGGCGGCGTACGTCGACGACGTCGCACGGGATCCGGTCGTGCTCTTCGACGGACTCACCAAGAACTTCCGCTACCCCGGATGGCGGCTGGGATGGATCGTCGGTCCGGTCGAGACCATCGCCGTCATCGAGCGAGTCGGTCAGGCGCTGGACGGCGGGCCGTCGAAGGTCGTTCAGCGCGCCGCGCTCGCGGCACTCGAGCCCGGGTACGCCGACGCCGAGACGACCGCGGTCCGCGCGCACTTCGCCGCGAAGCGCAACGTGATGGTGGACGGGCTCCGTACCGCCGGCATCGACGTACCCACCTCGGCCGGCGGCATGCGCGGCACGTTCTACATCTGGGGATCGCTCGCTCGGCTGCCCGAGCCGCTCCGGGACGGCGACTCGTTCTTCCGCGCCGCGCTCGCGCACCGGGTGATCACCGTACCGGGCCGGGTCTTCGACCTGAACCCCGGCGGGCAGCGCACCGACGACGGCGCATTCGACGGCTACGTACGGTTCTCCTACGGGCCGCCGGCCGACGCGATAGCGGACGGCGTTGCCAGACTGCGGGCCATGGCCGACTCCTACCGGTGACCGCCAGGCCACGCTGAACGAATTGTGGTGAAAGGATTGTCGTGCCGCACCGAGACGGCGTGCTGCGCCACGATCCTTGGGAGACGCACTGATGCAGATCGGACTCCAGATCCCTGACTTCACCCGACCGGAGGGCGCCGCCACGCTCGGGCCGGCGCTCGCGCAAGTGGCGCGCACCGCCGACGAAAACGGCTTCGACTTCGTCGGCGTCATGGACCACTTCTTCCAGATCGGCGCGGTCGGGCCGGCCGAGAACGAGATGCTCGAGGCATATACGACGCTTGGTTTCCTCGCCGCGCACACCGCCCGCGCAAAGCTGCTCACCATCGTGACCGGTGTGCACTACCGGTCCGCGGGGCTGCTGGCGAAGACCGTGACGACGCTTGACGTGCTCTCCAGCGGTCGCGCCTGGCTCGGCATCGGCGCGGGATGGAACGAAGAGGAGTCACTCGGGCTCGGCCTCGGCTTCCCGCCGGTCGCCCAGCGCTTCCAGCAACTCGAGGAGACGCTGCAGATCTGCCTGCAGATGTGGAGCGACGACGAGACGCCGTACGAGGGCCGTCATTACCAACTGCGCCGGCCGCTGAACGTGCCGCAGGCGCTGCAGCGTCCACATCCGCCGATCATGATCGGTGGCGGCGGCGAGCGGAAGACGCTCCGGCTCGTCGCGAAATACGCCGACGCGTGCAACTTGTTCGCCATGCCACAGGTCGGCAAGAAGCTCGATGTGCTCAAGCGACACTGTGACGACGTCGGCCGCGACTACGACGAGATCCTCAAGACGGTCTACTACCGCTTCGACACGAGCAACGGCCCGGAGAAGATGCTCCATGACCTCCGCCGGCTCGCCGGGCTCGGATTCCAGGCGGCCATCGGCGTCGTACGCGATGTGTACGCGTTGAAGCCGCTCGAGATCATCGGCCGGGACGTCATCCCGGCGGCCGCCGAGTTCTGAGCCGACCGGCTGAGCCCGTCGCGCCTGGTGCGGTGCGCTCTGAGCCCGCCGACCGACCGCTCGGCTGGTCGCCGCGATCAGCGCGCACAATGGATGCGGCATGTCGGGTCATCGCCGACCCATCGTCGACGACTGTGAGGACCCGTGGCCCCGATTTCGGAGCGCATGACGCTGCAACGTGACCGGCCGACCTGGCTGATCTACACGCAGCTCAGCGTCTACGCGTACTTTCTGTATGCCTTTGCGCCGACGGTGACGTTGCTGCGCGACGAAGAACACGTCAGCGACGCGGTGGCCGGTCTGCACGGCACGACGTACGCCGCCGGCGTGGTCGTCGTCGGGCTGCTTGGCGCGCGGATCGTGGCTCGGCTCGGGCGCGAGCGCGCGCTCTGGCTGTTCCTCGCCGCGCTGTGCGCGTCGATCGCGGTTTACGCGAGCGTGCCATCGCTACCGGTCACGCTCGTCGGCGCGTTGGTGTGTGGCGGATCCGCGTCCGGAATCACGTTCGCGGTCGCCGCCGCGTTGGTGGAGCGGCACGGGTCGGCCGGACCGGCGGCGATGACCGAGGCGAACGCCTTGGCCGCCGCGGCCGGCGTAGTCGGGCCGCTCGCGGTCGGTGGCTCGGTGAGCCTCGGGTACGGATGGCGGCCGGCCGTCCTGATCGTCATCGCGTTGATCGCGGTGCTCTACGTGTGTCGGCGCGCATTCGGTGACGTCGGCGACGTGGCGCCGATGCGAGCCGTGGCGGATTCGGCCGCCGTCGCGGAATCGGCGGCCGTGGTGGATTCGGCGGCCGTGGTGCATTCGGCCGCCGCGCCGCCGCAGGATCGGCGGCGTCCTCCGCTCGGGCGTCAGTTCTGGCTCGGCTGCACCGTCGTCGTGCTCTGCGTCGGCGTCGAATTCTGCATGACGCTGTGGTCCGCACAGTTGCTGCGCGATCGCAGCCACGCGACGCCGGCTCTCGCGGCGACCGGCGTCACCGCGATCGTGGGCGGCATGTGCGTCGGCCGCGCGCTCGGCTCGCGCCTGGCCCGGCGGTACCGCGTCGACCCGCTGCTGTTCGCCGCGTTCGCGGTGACCGCCGTCGGTTTCACGGTGTTCTGGACGGCGACCGAAGCCGCGGTCGCGTTCACCGGTCTCGCGATCACCGGGCTCGGCATGGCACTGCACTATCCGCTGGCGTTGTCGCGTGCGATCGGCGCCGCGTCCGCCTATGCCGACCGGGCAAGCTCGCTCGTGACGCTCGGCGGCGGTTTCGCGATCGGTGCGGCGCCTTTCCTGCTCGGTGCCATCGCCGATGGCGTGACGGTCCGGTACGCGTTCCTCCTCGTACCCGTGCTGCTCGCGGCCGCGACCGCGACGCTTGTCGCGGCGCACCACCGACCGCACGTGGACCGGGTGCCGCTGCCCCGCGTCGACACCACGGACACTGCAACGGTGTCCGCGCCACATGCCGGGTAGGCGGGCTACCGCCGCTCGTGGACCGTGCCGCGCGACACGTCGACGCGGCGCGTCGTGTGAACCGCGTCGAGCATGCGCCGGTCGTGCGTCACGAGCAGCAGGGTGCCCGGATAGCTGGCGAGCGCCGACTCGAGCTGTTCGATGGCCGGCAGGTCCAGGTGGTTCGTCGGCTCGTCCAGCACGAGCAGGTTGACACCGCGCGCCTGCAGCAGGGCGAGCGCCGCTCGAGTGCGCTCCCCCGGCGACAAGGTCGCGGCCGGCCGCAGCACGTGAGCGCCGCGCAGGCCGAACTTCGCGAGAAGGGTACGAACGTCCGCGTCCGACATTGACGGCACCGCGGCGCCGAACGCGCGCGCCAGCGTCTCGGTGCCGTGGAACAGGCCACGCGCCTGATCCACCTCGCCCACGACCACACCGGAACCGAGCGACGCCTCGCCGACGTCGAGCGGGATCCGACCGAGCAGGGCGCCGAGCAACGTCGTCTTGCCGGAACCGTTCGCGCCGATGATCGCGACCCGGTCCGCCCAGTCGATCTGGAGGTCGACCGGGCCGAGCGTGAAATCGCCACGACGCACCACGGCGTTGCGCAACGACGCGACGATCGTGCCGGAGCGCGGCGCCGCCGCGATCGTCATGTGCAGCTCCCATTCCTTGCGCGGCTCGTCGACGACGTCTAGCCGTTCAATCAGCCGCTCGGTCTGGCGTGCCTTCGCGGCCTGCTTCTCGGTCGCCTCGGCGCGGAACTTCCTGATGCGCTTGTCGTTGTCGGTCGCCTTCCGGCGGGCGTTGCGGACCCCGACCTCCATCCAGCTGCGCTGCATACGGGCGCGCGCTTCGAGATCCGAGCGGGTCTGCGCATACTCTTCGTACTCCTCGCGAGCGTGGCGCCGGGCCACCTCGCGCTCCTCCAGGTAGGCCGCGTATCCCCCGCCGTACGTGTTGACCTGGTGCTGTGCGATGTCGAGTTCGACGACGCGGGTGACCGTACGGGTCAGGAACTCCCGGTCGTGGCTGACCACCACGGTGCCGGCGCGCAGCCCGGCGACGAATCCCTCGAGCCGGGCGAGTCCGTCGAGGTCCAGATCGTTCGTCGGCTCGTCGAGCAGGAACACGTCATAGCGCGACAGCAGCAGGGACGCGAGGCCGGCGCGCGCGGCCTGA
Source organism: Micromonosporaceae bacterium (assembly GCA_035263025.1). Lineage (GTDB taxonomy): Bacteria > Actinomycetota > Actinomycetes > Mycobacteriales > Micromonosporaceae > DASQPR01. Next base: position 26,177 of record DATFRR010000175.1, on the reverse strand, counting down.
CCGCCGGACAGGGAAGTCATCGGCTGGTCCAGGTCGATCGTCAGGCCGAGATCGGCCGCGACCGCCTCGGCGCGCTCCTCGAGATCCGCGCCGCCGAGCCCGAGCCAGCGTTCGAGCGCACGTGCGTAGGTCTCGCCGGCGCCAACGGTGTGGCGCGCGAGCGCGTCCGCGGCCGCCGCCATCTCATCGTGCGCATGGGTCACGCCGGTGCGACGGCCAACGAACGCTCGAACCGTTTCGCCGGGCCGGCGTTCGGGTTCCTGCGGCAGGTGCCCGACCGTCGCGTGCGGCGGGCTCACCGCGACCGTGCCGTGCTCCGGCACGTCGAGGCCGGCAAGGATGCGCAGCAACGTCGACTTGCCGGCTCCGTTCGCTCCGACCAAGCCGATCACGTCGCCCGGCGCCACGACGATGTCGAGGTCGGCGAAGAGGCTTCGGTCACCGTGCCCGGCCGCGAGCCCCTTAGCGACGAGAGTGGCGGTCATGACGTGTTGATCCTATCGGGGCGCGCGCGGCGGCGACGGCGCGGCGGCGACGGCGACGGCGCGGCGACGACGGCGCGCCGCCGGGTCAGGCGGTGCGCAAATGGTCGATCTCGCGCGGGAACGCGGCGAGGTATGCGTGCACCGACATCGGCTCGTGACCAGTGATGTCGGCGACCGTCGTAGCGACCGAGGCGAGTTCGCCGGCGGCCACCGCGGCGTACGTCGTGACCCACCCCGCGACCTCCCAGTCCGGCGCGCCGTACGACGCGCGCGAGGCGTACGCCTGATCCAGTGTCTCGGCGTCGTACGTGATGAGTCGACCCGACGCGGCGGTGAGCGCCGCCACGAACTCGGCCATCGTGATCGCCTCCGGTCCGGTGACGTCGTAGGTCCGGCCATGGTGCGCCGTGTCGCCGGTGATCGAGGCGGTCAGTACGGCGGCCGCGACGTCCGCGATGTCTTCGCGTGTCACACCGGCGAACCGCCCGTCGCCGGCCGGACCGCGCAACACGCCGTCCGGACCGACGAAGTGCGTCAACAGATCGAGATACAGGTTGTTACGCAGCATCGTGTACGCCACGTCGTGCGACTTGATGTGTTCCTCGGTGTGGTAGTGGTCGCGGGCGAAGGTGAACGTCGCCTGCGGCGCCGCGCCGGCGAACGACACGTATACGACATGCGCTACGCCCGCGTCGACCGCGGCGTCCACCGCGGTCGCGTGGACGGCACGACGGTCCGGCGACTCGCTCGCCGAAACAAGGAACACCGTGTGTACGCCGGAAAGGGCGGCGACCATCGCGTCCCCGTCGCGGTACCCACCGGGCAACGCGGTGACCTCGGCGCCTGGCAGCGATGGCGCACGTGACGTGTCCCGTACGACGAGCCGTTGCGCGACACCGGCCGCCGCGAGCCGACGTGCGACTCGGCTGCCGAGCGCACCGGTCGCCCCGGTAACGGCGACGATCCGACCGTCCGAAGCAGGGTTGTCGGACCGAGTGCTGGACGTCATGCACACATTCTGCCTCGCCGCGAACGGGGCGCCCGCTTGCGCGGCGCGATCGCCCGGCCGATGCGACACTGCCGGACATGAGCCAACGCTCCGACGACCTGAGCGCGATGCGGACCTTCGACCCGGTCCGCCTCGGGCTCGCCGAGGCCGACGCCTGGGTGGCGTACTACCGACGGCAATGGTTCACGTTCCTGCGCGCCGCCGTTGCGATGGTACGCATCGGATTTGCGTTGCCGTTCCCGCGCAGCCTGCAAGGTGCGTGGTACGTGTTGCGTGGCAACCAGTTGTGGGCACCGTTCCCGGACAACGACGCCGCCGGGGCGCTCGCGCAGATGCGCAAGTTCTACGAACTCGTGGCGGCCGCCCACGACGAGGTGTTCAACGTGAAGGACGCCGCGGAACTCGAGATCGGGTGGTGGCGTGCCCATCGTGAGCTGCAGCACCGCGACGCCTACCCGGACGCGACCAACGATCGGCTCGTCGACGCGCTCGCCTCGCTCTACGCGCACGTGTATAGCGTGCCGGTCGAGAGTGTCGAGTCAGCCGCCAAAGCGCGCGCCGAGGCGATGGCGATCTCCGACGCATGGGTGGCCGCCGGTTGCGATCCGTCGAGCCCCGCGTTGGACGCCGAACGGCAGGCGCTCGTGCGTGGGTACATCGCGTTGCGCGCCGCCGTCGGGTACGGCTGAGATCTCCTCAGGTGTCCATGATCACGACGATCGCGGTCTGGTGGTCGTCCAGAGTCCGAATCCGGCCTTGATCACGACAATGAGACCGCAGTCGTTCGGATCATGGACGCGCGCGAGCCGAGCGTCGCGCTCAGCCGACGAGAGTCTTGACCGCCGCCACGAGTTCGGCCAGCCCCTTTTTCGCGTCCGCGAAATACATGCCGGTCTTCGGGTCGGAGTAGAGCTCGTTGTCGATGCCGGCGTACCCGGTCGCCATCGACCGCTTGATCACGATCACGCTCTTCGCGTGGTCGACGTCCAGGATCGGCATGCCCGAGACCGGATTGCCGGGACGTCGCGCGGCCGGGTTGATGACGTCGTTCGCACCGATCACGAGCGCCACGTCGGTGCGCGGGAAGTCGGGGTTAATCTCGTCCATCTCCCGGAGCAGCGAATACGGCACGTTCGCCTCGGCAAGCAACACGTTCATGTGACCGGGCATCCGACCGGCGACCGGGTGGATGGCGTACGAGACGTCGACGCCGCGACTCTCCAGCAGATCGGCAAGCTCGCGCACCTCGTGCTGCGCCTGCGCCGCCGCGAGGCCGTACCCGGGCACGATGATCACCTTCGACGCGTACGCGAGCTGGATCGCCGCGTCGTCCGCCTTCACCTCGCGCAATGATCCGCCGGCCACCGCCGCGGTATCGCCGGCCGAGTCCCCAGTGCCGAACCCGCCCACGACAATCGCCGGTATCGACCGGTTCATCGCGTCGGCCATCAGCTTCGTGAGGATGCCGCCGGACGCGCCGACGAGCGCACCGGCGATGATGAGCACGCTGTTGTTCACGACGAAGCCGGCCATCGCCACGGCCGTACCCGTGAATGCGTTGAGCAGTGAGATGACCACGGGCATGTCGGCGCCGCCGATCGGCAGCACCATCGTCACGCCGAACGCCAGCGACGCCACCAACACCGCGGCGAGCAGGCCGATCGCCGCCGCGTCTGAGGTCGGCGGCGCGGCAATCAGCCAGATCCCGCCGCCCAGCATCACGACGGTCAGCACGATGTTGAGGATGCGTACGCCGGTGAACACGATCGGGCTCGACGAGATCGTGCCCTGGAGCTTGCCGGATGCGATCAGCGAACCGGCGAACGTGACCGCGCCGATGATGACGTCGAGTACGGTCGCGACGATGCCCTTCGAGCCCATCTCCGCCGCGCCGCCGTTGGTGGTGGTCGTGACGAAGTCGTAGATCGCGACGATGGCGGCCGCACCGCCGCCCACCGCGTTGAACAAGCTGACCAGCTGCGGTATGGCGGTCATCGCGACGCGCCGAGCGCTCAGCAGGCCGAGGCCCGCGCCGAACGCGGCACCGACGATCAGCACCACCCATCCGATCGGTTTCACGGTGCCGGCGTGAATGATCAGCACGAGCGTTGCGACGACCGCGGCGATCATGCCGGCCGCCGACACCTGGTTGCCGCGCCGGGCGGTGGCCGGCGAGTTCATCAGGTGCAGGCCGATCACGAAGCACACCGCGGCGAGCAGGTAGACGAGCTCGACGCCGTTCTCGACGCCGCTCATCGGGTGAGCTCCGCGTCGCGCCGGTCGGCAACCGACTCCGTCACCGGGTCGCCCGCGGTCACCGCGGGCGGCGCCGGCGGCACCGGCCGCTTGCGGAACATGCCGAGCATGCGGTCGGTGACGACATATCCGCCGACCACGTTCATACCGGCGAACGCCGCCGCGATGAAGCCGAGGATGTAGCCGATCGCATTGTCTGCGCTGACCGCGATCAGCATCGCGCCAACGAGCACCACGCCGTGGATCGAGTTCGCCGCCGACATCAACGGCGTGTGCAGCGTCGCCGGCACCTTACTGATCACCTCGAAGCCCACGAGCAGGCTGAGGACGAAGATGCTGAACGCGGCGAGCAGGGTCATCCGGCACGTCCTTGGTCGGAGGTTTCGCTGGCGGTCGCGGCGGGGGTCGGATTAAGCGCGGCGTTGGTGGCGGCGTGCACGACCGCACCGTCGTGCGTGATCACGATGCCGGCCTGGATCTCGTCGGTCAGGTCGATCGCCAACTCGCCGTCGTGCACCAGGTGGGTGAGAAGAGCACAAACATTGCGGCTGTACGCGGCCGATGCAGCGCCCGGTGCGTCGGCCGCGAGGTTGCCGGCGCCCACGATCGTCACGCCATTGCCCGTCACAACCGTCTCGTCCGGCCGGGATCCGGCGACGTTGCCGCCAAACTCGCTCGCACCGAGATCGACGATGACGGACCCGGGCGACATGGCGGCCACCGCCGCCTCCGTGACGAGCAGCGGTGGCCGGCGACCGGGCACCTGTGCGGTGGTGATGACGACGTTGTGCTTGGCGATGTGCGACATGAGCTCGGCCTGTTGCGCCTGCTGTTCCTCGGCGGTCAGCGCGCGGGCGTACCCACCTTCGCCGGCGCCGCCCGCCACGGACGTCAGCCGCAGGAACTGCGCACCGAGCGACTCCACCTCCGCGGCGGATGCCGGCCGCACGTCGTAGGCGCGGACCACCGCGCCGAGCCGCCGCGCCGTCGCGATCGCCTGCAGTCCTGCGACGCCGGCGCCGAGCACGAGGATTTCGGCCGGACGCGCCGTGCCAGCCGCGGTCACCAGCAGCGGGAAATAGCGGTCATACACGGACGCTGCGAGCAGCGCCGCACGGTAGCCCGCCACGCTCGCCTGCGAGCTCAACACGTCCATCGACTGCGCGCGGCTGACTGTGCGCGGCAGCCCGTCGAGACTGATCGCGGTCACGCCGGCGGCCGCGAGGTCGGCGGCGTAGCCCGGATCCGTGAGCGGTCGCAACAGGCCGATGACGACCTGTCCGGGCCGCAGCGCGGCAATCGTCGCCGGCGCCGGCTGGCCGACCGACACGAGCACGTCCGCGGTCTTGCGCACCTCGTCGACGTCCATCACGCCCGCGCCGGCCTGTTCGTACGCCTCGTCGGGGAACCAGGACGCGGCGCCCGCGCCGGTCTCCACGAGCACGTCGATGTCCAGAGACTTCAGTCGCCCCACCGCCTCCGGCGTGAGCGCGACACGGCGTTCCCCCGCCGCGGTCTCCTTGATCGCCGCAACCTTCAACGCCATGTGGTGCGAAACCTCCTCCAGCCGCGGGTGGCCCGCCGGTTCGCGGCGACCACAGCCGCGCCGGTCCTCGGCAACCGACCTGCTCCAACCCACCGCACGCTGACGAGCCGGGGTCGGCAACCTGCGCAAGCATATGCCGCGACGCCGGTGCGACCGCGACCCCGGCACGCGCGCACCGGCACGCCGTCGATCAGACTCGCTTCGGGACGGGTACCCGGGCGAGGTCCGACGCGACCACGATCTCGCCGTTGAATTGGCTGCCCGCCTCCGCACCGAACGCGGCCGGATTCGGATAGCGCTGCGAGAAGTGCGTCAGCACGAGCGTGCGTACGCCACACCGCTGCGCGACCTGACCGGCCTGTGCCGCGGTCAGATGGCCCCACTCGCGCGCCATGCCGGCGTCCGCGTCAAGGTACGTCGACTCGATGACGAGCATGTCGGCGCCGACCGCCAGCGCGTAGACGTTGTCGCAGAGCCGCGTGTCCATCACGAACGCAAAGCGCTGCCCGCGACGCGGCTCGCTGACCTCGTCGAGCGTCACCGTACGGCCGCCGACGTCGATCTCGCCGTCGCGCTGGAGTTGCGCGATCGCCGGCCCGGCAACGCCGTGGGCGGCGAGACGATCGGGCAACATGCGGCGGCCGTCCGGCTCGACGAGCCGATAGCCGTACGCGTCGACGGTGTGCGACAACGCGGCCGCGTGCAGGTCACCGACCGGGGTCCGGTCGACCAGTCCGTCGCGCAGCACCGGCAGCTCGCGCAGATTCGCCCGGTTGTCGTACGCCGCCGCGTAGCGCAGCCGCGCGAAGTAGTGCGCACCGGCGGCCGGGTAGTGCACGGCAACCGAATGTGCGACCCGTTCCGAGGCGAGTCGCGCGACGATGCCCGGCACGCCGAACGTGTGGTCGCCGTGGAAGTGCGTGATGCAGATGCGGGTGATGTCGGCACCGGACAGGCCAGCCAGCGTCATCTGACGCTGCGTGCCCTCGCCCGGGTCGAACAGCACGCCCTCGCCGTCCCAGCGCAGCAGGTACCCGTTGTGATTGCGCTCGCGGGTCGGCACCGCGCTGGCCGTGCCGAGCACGACGAGTTCGCGTACCGACATGGCTAGGCCTGGGCGCTGCGCACGGCGCCGCCGTCGGGTGCGGCAGGTTCGGCCGGCGCGCCGTGTGCCGGTACGGCAGCGCTGGCCGGCGCGCCGTGCGTTGAGACGGCAACGCCGATGCGCTCGATCAGTGACATCGCGGTTCGCGCAGCTGGATGCGCGGCGAACCGCGCGAACGTGATGTCGCCCCGGCACAGTCGGGTGAATGCGCGCCATCCCGGTCCAGTGGCCACCGCCGCGTGGAACGCCGCCGGCCGGCGCGCGAACGCGTCGAACAGCCGCCGCCCGGCAGTCATCTCCGGCACGAGATCGCGGTGCACCGCGTCGACGTACGAGTCGAGGTCGCCACGCGCCGCCGCGGCGCCGGCCAGCGCGCCGGACCGCAGCGCATGACTGATGCCCTCGCGCGTCCACGGATCGAGCAGGCCGGCCGCATCCCCCACCACGATCACGTCGCCGCGCCGCAACGGCGAGTCGTCGGAACGGCAGCGCGTCAGGTGACCGGAATCCTGTTCGGGCGCCACATGGTCGAGCCCGATGCGGCGCCGGAATCCGGCAAGATAGGCCCTCGTCTGGTCGCCGGCGCCACGGGCGGCGATCACGCCGACAGTGAGCTTGTCGCCCTTGGGGAAGACCCACGCGTACGCGCCCGGAATGTCACCCCAGTCCAACAGCACCCGCCCGCGCCACCGGTGGCCGACCGGCGCCGGCACCGGCAGTTCCACCTCGAGACCGAGGTCGACCTGCTGGTACGCAACGCCGACGTACCGTGCCGACACGCCGGACGACCCGTCCGCGCCGATCACCGTACGGGCCGCGACCGACGTACCGTCCGCGAGCCGTACCGACGGGTGCTCGCCGTCGTCGGAGATGCCGCGCGCGGTGGAGTGTTCCCGGACCACCGCACCGGCGGCGACCGCGGCCTTCCGCAACGCGAAGTCGAACTCCTCGCGGCAGACCATGTCGAGCACCGGACCATCGCTCGCCCGTCGCGTCACGCTGCGTCGGCCACGATGGGTGAACGTCACGCTGTCGATGCGTTCCCGCGTCGGCACGTCGACGTGTCCGGCGACCGCGGCAAGGGATGCGCCGATCAATCCGCCGCCACACGTCTTGTAGCGCGGGTGCGCGGCGCGTTCCAGCACGACCGTCCGCGCACCGCTGGCCGCTGCCACGCGTGCCGCGGCAAGCCCGGCGGGACCACCGCCCACCACGGCGACATCCCAGGTGTCCTCGGCCCGCCCGGTCACCACCGCAGCCTAGACGACGACGGTCGGTCGGCCGCTTGTCCGATCCGTACCACCGCGACCACCGTCCCGACTACCGATGGCGCGAGGCACAGCGATCCGGTCTCGTCGTCGGCCCGATCGATCAGCACGGCGTCGTATCCGCCGAGTTCGTCGGCGTCGGTGGTCGGCAGGTCCGCGGTGCCCTCGAAGTCGGCGGACAACCGCGCCGCGCCGTCGAGCAGAACGGCGACCACCGCTCCGGTCGCGTCGATGCGAGTCGTGCCGGTCGGACGGATCACTTCGACGCCCGACGCACGGCGGCCGATCACGTTGAGCGCGAGCACCGGACCACTGAACAACCGACACATCGCGGGCGTACCGCCGTCGAACGCGAACGGCTCGTTGCGGCGCTCGACGCGATGCGGTACGCCATCCAAGATCAGCTCGAGGCCGTCGCCCTGTACGAGCGTCATGACCCGGGTGTAGCCGTCGTAGCTGGAGAACGGGCCGTCGCGATCGATGTCGGCGAGCGAGACGCGCCAGTCGAAGCCGCTCTCGTCCGCGCCGCCGACGGCCACCTCTCGCGTGCTGCCCGCACCGTTACGCCACGGCACGGCGACACGGTCGTTGGCTCGCAGCACCCGTACGCTCACGTGGCTATTGTCCCGGTTCGTACGGGCCGGCGGCGCGCCGTCCGCGCTTCGCTGACCGATGCGGTGACCTCGGTCGAGCCGGCTGACCGACCGGAACGCGACACCCGCGACCAGTCTGAACACCAACTCGCCCAATCCGAGCACAGGTGAGAGCGCCTCAAGACGAGACGCTCTCATGAGGCGTCGGCTACGTCACCACTGTGATCACGGAGTTTCAGACCTCGCAAAAAACCGTACGCGCCCGGCATGCCCTCTGATCCGGAATTGCCCGAATTTCCTTCGGGTTGGCGCCGCGGCGTCGTTCCATCCAAGATCACCGACTACTCCCCGCAGCGGTGCTCCGCTAGGGCAGTCCGGGGGCGGTGCTTCGCTACAGCGGTCCGGCCGCGAGCACCTCGGCCGCCGCACGCCGGCCGCTGCGCAACGCTCCTTCCATCAGCCCGGTCCATTCGCCGGCCGAGTGCTCGCCCGCGAAATGCAGCGGCCCGACGGTCGCGGCGACCTCACCCTCGACAGGCTGGGCGAGGTACGCGCACCGCGCCCACGGATCGTCGGCCCACGTGGTCAGCACCGCGCTGGCACTCTCGATCGAGAGGTCCGGACGCGTGTCGCGCAGCCGTTCCACCCATCGGTCCGGGCCAGCCGCGACCGCCAGACCGTCGAGTGCTGCCGGCGATCCGGCGAAACAGTTCACCACGTCGGGCACCGCACCGGACGCGTCGCGCGCGGTCCATGACCAGAATCGGTCCGGAACCGACATCACCGCGCTGGTGACCGCCGGCCTCGTCAGCGCCACGTGCAACTTCGCCGCGACGCCGACCACCGCCGACGCCCACACGTCGCGTTGGTACGCCGGCACCGACGGCGTGATCGGCAGCTCTCGCAGCACCGGCAGCGGCACGGCGACCACCACACGGTCCGCCTCGAGTGGGCCGTCGTCGGTGAGCAGCCGTACGGCCGGCCCGTCCAATCCTCGGCCGGACCGATGCACGCCGCCGGTCACGTCGCCGGCCGGGCCGCGGGTCAGGTCGACGGTCACGTGGAAGCTGCTGGTCCAGTCGATGCCGCGGACCGGGCAGCCGAGCCGTATCCGGCGGTCGATCCGCTGTGCGAGGCGCTCGGCAATCTGCACGTTCCCGCCTGCCACCCGATGGCTCGGCAGCGGCTCGAACGCCGCGATGTGCCTCAGCACCTCGGCGTCGAGCAGGTCGGCGCGCTGAGCGCAGGAGATCTCGACGCGTGCCACCACGGCATCCGCCACGGCCGGGTCGAGCCCGACGGCGCGCACCAGCTCGGTGACCGAGCATCGCGGCTGCTCGTCGAGTGCGGCTGCGAGTCGGCGGCCAGCGGCGATCATTGTCGCGGTGCTGACACCGGGCGCCCCGACCGGCTGCCGAACGTAGTAGCTCATGCCGGTGTCGGCGAGCGTCAGACCGAGCCGGGACGCGTACCAAGCCATCGTGTCGTACCCGTCGAGCACGAACTCGGCGCCGCGCTCGATCACCGGCGACGTGGCATCCGTCGCATCGAGTGGCATCGACCAGACTCGGCCGCCCACGCGGTCCCGAGCCTCGAGCACGACGACGTCGACGCCGGCATCTGTTAGGTCCGATGCGGCGGCGAGACCCGCGAAGCCCGCTCCGATCACAGCGACGCGCATGTCACACCCCTCGCGGACGGCCGCGCGCATCGTCGCCGCGGGACGCCGCATCCGTCAAGCCGCCGATAAGAGCCGTGGAGATGACGCGCGCGACGGCGGCCTTCGGAACCAACATATGGCGGCGACACGCACCGTGACCGGCCGTTATGCGCTGGCGCACGGTTCGGGCCGCCGGTACGGTGGTCGTCATGTACTCCTAGGATGCGACCGCGGCACCGCCCCGACCTTGATGTCGCCAGCGGGCCGCCCCCGCCCGGAGCCGCACATCGCGTCGCAGTCGGCGCTCCGCCCCGGCAGTTACGACATCAGCCGGCCCGACATCAGCCGTCACGACATCTTTCGTACCAAGGAGATACCCATGCCAGCCCGCAAGTCATCCAGCAACGGCAAGGCACCGCGGCGGACCGAAGCACCGGCACGTGCGCCAAAGGTCGCACCAGCGGACGCGGCGACCGACGCGACCTCCGCGGACGCTGACCCTGATCAGCCGATCGAGGACGTACCCATGAACCGCGCGCAACGCCGCGCGAAGGGCAAGCACGGCGCGCAGCCGCGCCCGGTCGGCAAGATCCTGCCGGGTCGGACGAATCTTGTGCACGGACCGCGCGCCTACAGCAACCGCCGCAGCGGTGGTGGCGGCTGATCGGCCGCCGAAGCGCGCACGCCGCGGCGATGCCAAGGAGGCGGCCGACGCTTATGGCGCCGGCTTCAGCACATATCCCACGCCGCGCATGGTGTGGATCATCGGCCGCCGGCCGGCGTCGATCTTCTTGCGCAGGTATGAGATATAGAGCTCGACGACGTTCGCTTGGCCGCCGAAGTCGTAGCGCCAGACGCGGTCGAGGATCTGCGCCTTCGACAGGACGCGCTTCGCGTTGCGCATCAGGTAGCGCAGCAGTTCGTATTCGGTCGCGGTCAGCTCGATCAGATCGCCACCGCGCCGCACCTCATGGCTGTCCTCGTCCAAGGTGAGGTCGCCGACGGTCATCACCGCGTCGTCGCGGACCGCTGTCATGCCCACCCGGCGCAGCAGCGCACGCAGCCGCGCCACCAGTTCCTCCAGGCTGAACGGCTTCGTCACGTAGTCGTCGCCGCCGGCCGTCAAACCGGCGATGCGGTCCTCCAGCGCGTCCTTGCCGGTCAGAAACAGCACGGGTACGTCGGCGACCTGGGTGCGCATCTGCCGCAGCACAGCTAGGCCGTCCATATCGGGCAGCATCATGTCGAGCACGACCACGTCCGGCTGGAACGACCGAGCGGTCTCCACGGCTGACTGACCGTTGCTCGCGCCGCGCACCTCCCAACCCTCATAGCGCAGCGCCATGGACAGCAACTCGGTCAGCGTGGACTCGTCGTCGACCACGAGGACCCGGACAGCCGAGCCGTCGGCGTGACGCAGCGCGGAGCGAGAGAGCGTGACTTGCTCGGGGACGGCACGGTAGCCGGTGTTCACGATCGACATGTGCCCATCCTTGCCGAGCGCACTGAGACGATTCTGAGACTCTGCTGTGCAAGGACTGTGGCGCGGCGTGGGGCTCCCAGGTTCAGGTCGGCGGCGCCGGTTCGGACGCGACCAGGCTGTCCCGCCTCACGTGCCGGTGGCCGGGACCGGCTCCGCGGTGCGCGCGATCACCTGGGCCGCGGTGGCGGTCGCCCACGCTCCCGACGAGACGACGCCCAACGCGAGCACGGTGGCACCGGCGCCGGCGATGATCCACCAGCCGACGTGGCTCGCGGATGCGAACGCCGACGCGAACTCGCCGTGCAGACCGGACACTACGGCGGAGCCGATGACCGCGACGCCGAGGGACGATCCGACCTGCCGGCTCGTCGACGCGATGCCGGCCGCCACCCCGGCCTGCGCGCGCGGCATGCCCGACACCGCGGTGTTCGTGATCGGCGCGTTGAGCCACGCGAAGCCCAGGCCGAACACGACGTACGTGAGCAGCAGATACCCGATCGACGTCGCACCGTCGAGACTGGTCAGCATCACGCCCGAGGCGGCGATGCCGAGCCCGGCGATCACCAGCGGCCACCGGGTGCCGTACGCGCCGACGAACCGGCCGCAGATCGGCGCGAAGACGAGCGCCATCAGCGCGATCGGCAGCGTCACGACCCCGGTCCGCAACGGCGAGTAGCCGCGCACGTCCTGCAAGTAGAGCGTGTTGAGGAACAGGAATCCGGACAGCGCGGCGAACCCGCATACCGCGATCACGGTCGCCGACGAGAACGGGACGCTCGCGAAGAACCGCAGGTCGATCAGCGGCTCCCGACGACGGCTCTCGTAGGTGACAAGGCCGCCGCCAAGCAGCGCGGCGGCGGCGAAGCACGCGAGGATCGGCAGCGCCGCCCAACCGCGGCCGGGACCTTCGATGATGCCGTAGGTGAGGGTCGCGAGAAATCCGAGGACCAGCGCCTGACCCACCCAGTCGGGTCGTCGTGGCCGGTCGGCGCGGGACTCCGGCACGAACCATGCGGTGAGTGCGAATGCCACGATGCCGACTGGAATGTTGATCCAGAAGATCGACCGCCACCCGATGGAGTCGATGAGCGCACCGCCGACGACCGGACCGAGCGCGAGGCTGATGCCGATGACGCCACCCCACACGCCGATCGCCTGCGCGCGCTCGCGTGGCTCGGTGAAGACGTTCGTGATGATGGACATCGCCACCGGGTTGAGCATGCTGCCGCCGATCGCCTGCACCATCCGGAACGCGACGAGCCAGCCGAGACTCGGCGCGAGGCTACACAGCAACGAACCGAACGTGAACAGCACCAGGCCGGTCTGGAAGATGCGCCGGCGGCCGACCCGGTCGCCGGTGGAGCCGGACAACATAAGCAGGCTCGCGATCACCAGCGTGTACGCGCTGATTGTCCACTGCAGGCCGGCGACCGAGGCGTGCAGGCTGCGCTGGATCGCGGGCAGCGCGACGTTCACGATCGTGCTGTCGAGACCGACGATCAGCAGGCTCATGCAGCAGATCGCGAGGACGAGCACGCGCCGCCGGCGCGACAGTTCTGGCATGGCAACCATCTTGTCTCGCCGGTGCGCCGTCGCCATCCCGCGCCGAGCCGGCGGGGCATGACCCGCGTCACGTGATAGCACGCGGCGCGCCTAGGCTCGGCCGGATGCGTAGCGCGTTGCAGGCCACGGTGTGGGTCGTCGCGGGTCCGCCCGGCGCCGGCAAAACAACGGTGGCGCGGTTGTTGGCCGCGCGTCTGTCGCCGCCAGCCGCGATGTTGGACAAGGACACCGTGTACGGCGGATTTGCGGCCGCCGTCATCGCCACGGCCGGCGAGGCACCCGGTCGGCGCGAGGGACCGTGGTACGACGTGCACGTCAAGGCGTACGAATATGCCGGCCTTGCCGCGACCGCACGTGACATTCGGGCTTCCGGGTGCCCGGTGGTGCTTGTCGCGCCGTACACCAACGAGATTCACGATCCGGCACAGTGGGAGCGGCTGGTCGAGGCGGTCGGCGGCGAGCCGGTCCGGCTTGTCTGGCTCGACTGCGACGCGGACTCGCTATATGCGCGGCTGGTCGAGCGCGCATCTGCGAACGACGCCGCCAAGCTCGCCGACTACCGGTCGTACGTGGACCGCATGCGACCCGGCGAGCCGCCGGCCGTGGCGCATGTCGCGATCGACAATCGTGGGCCGGTCACGGCCATCGAGACTCAGGTCGACGCCCTCGTCGCGGCGCTGCCGCGCTGACCTCTGGCGGCACCTGGCACGAACCTACCCGCACACACGAATCGACCCGGCTACCCCCCGAAAGGGGCCACCGGGCCGATCGTGAGGCTAGTCGCGGCCGGTCATCGTCGAGCCGAAACCCAACGACTTCCTACCTCGCCATTGCCACGTTGCCGAGGATACGTCTATCCATCGGCGCCTGGGCCGTCCACGTCTGGCGGTCCAAGGACTTGCTAAAGCTTGGACGGTCCACGTGCGACGGTCAAGCACACCACCGTCATCTGCTCGTAGCGACAAGCCGGGCGACGTTCACTTCGTCGTCATATCCCGGACGCTTACCGTCCACTCGTGATAAGCCGGGCGCGGTCGATGGACAAGATCTGCGACACACAGCGTCCACCGAGGTCGGCACGTTCGCCGGCCACGGTGGACGCCGTCACGGTCAGTCGATTTCGGCCACAGCCGAGGCGAACTGCGCGGTGTAAAGCCGGGCGTAGGCACCGCCGGCGGCGAGCAACGAGTCGTGCGTACCCTGCTCCACGATCTGACCGTGCTCCATCACAAGGATGAGGTCGGCGTCGCGGATGGTGGACAGTCGGTGCGCGATGACGAAGCTCGTTCGACCCTCGCGCAGCGAAGACATCGCCCGTTGGATCAACACCTCGGTCCGGGTGTCGACCGAACTCGTCGCCTCGTCCAGGATCAGGATCACCGGTTCGGATAGGAACGCGCGAGCGATCGTGATGAGCTGCTTTTCGCCGGCCGACAGGTTCGAGCCTTCCTCGTCGATCACCGTGTCGTAGCCGTCCGGCAACGTACGCACGAAATGGTCGACGTGCGTGGCGATCGCGGCCTCGACGATCTTCTCGCGCGTCGGATGATCCGCGCCGTAGGCGATGTTCTCCGAGATCGTGCCGCCGAACAGCCACGTGTCCTGCAGCACCATGCCCATCTCGTCGCGCAGCTCGTCACGCGTCATCTCGGCGGTGTCGATGCCGTCGAGCGTGATGCGACCGCCGTTCACGTCGTAGAAGCGCATCAGCAGGTTCACCAGCGTGGTCTTGCCGGCGCCGGTCGGGCCGACGATCGCAACGGTCTGTCCCGGCTCGACGGTGAGCGAGAGGTCGTCGATCAACGGCACATCGTCCTCGTACCGGAAGGAGACGTGCTCGAAGGCGACGCGCCCGTGCACCTCGGCAGGGCGAGCGCCGGGCACCGGTTCGTCGGACTGTTCCTCGGCGTCCAGCAATTCGAACACGCGCTCGGCCGACGCCACGCCGGACTGCAGCAGGTTTGCCATCGACGCGACCTGCGTCACCGGCTGGCTGAACTGACGCGAATACTGAATGAACGCCTGTACGTTGCCGATCGACAGGTCGCCGGACGCGACCCGCAGCCCACCGATGACCGCGACCAACACGTAGTTCAGGTTGCCGATGAACATCATGGTCGGCTGGATGAGCCCGGAGACGAACTGCGCCCGGTACGCCGCGTTGAACAGCTTGTCGTTGTGCTCGGCGAAGACGTCCATCGCCTGCTCCTGGCGGCCGAAGACCTTGACGAGCGAGTGGCCGGTGAACATCTCTTCGATGTGGCCGTTCAGCTTGCCGGTGGTCGACCACTGCTTGATGAATTGCGGCTGGGCGCGCTTGCCGATCCGGGCCGCCGCGAACACCGACACCGGGATCGTGACGAGCGCGATGAGCGCCAGCAGCCAGCTGATCCAGAACATCATGGCCAGCACGCCCACGATCGTCAGCAACGACGTGACGATCTGGCTCATGGTCTGCTGGAGGGTCTGCGCGATGTTGTCGATGTCGTTGGTGACACGGCTCAGGATCTCGCCGCGCGGCTGCCGGTCGAAGTATCGCAGCGGCAACCGAGACAGCTTCACCTCGACCTGTTGGCGCAGCGTGTGAACGGTGCGCTGGACGACGACCGTGGTGAGCCGGCCCTGCAGATACTGGAAGATCGACGACAGCAGGTAGAGCACGAGCACGAGCAGCAGCACCTTGCCGACCGCGGTGAAGTCGATGCCGTTGCCCGGCGTCACGTTCATCGCGCTCAGCATGTCGGCGAGCTTGCCCTGGTTGCGCTCGCGCAGGATCGCGACGGCCTGGTCCTTGGTCGTACCGGCCGGGAAGTCGCGGCCGAGGATCTGGCCGAACACGCCGGAGAAGATCAGGTCGGTGGCGTGGCCGAGGATCTTCGGGCCGAGCACCGACAGCGTCACGCCGACCACGCCGAGCGCCAGCAGCGTCGCGACGATCGGCTTCTGCGGAGCCAACATGCGCAGCAACCGCTTGCTGGATCCCTTGAAGTCCAAAGATTTCGCGGCCGGGCCGCCGAACATCGCGCCTGGGCCGAAGCGCGCGCCGGTGGGTCGGGACGCCGCGTTCGTCTGCGAGCTGAGCACCGCCGGCGCACCGGACGGGCTGCCGCCCGCCGGCCCGCCAGGGCCGCGCGAGCCGGGAATGCCGGCATGGGTGGGCGCGGCGCCGCTCGTCGGACCGGATGACGGCCGGTACGAGCTGGGTCGGTGCGCTGCCGCACGCGGACCCCGATTCGTCGCGCCGGTCGGCGTGGCGCCGTTGGGCGTGGCGCCGTCGGGTGTGGCGCCAGTCGGCGTGGTGCCGTCGGGTGTGGTGCCGTCGCTGAAGTGTTCGTCACGCTCGCTCATGCTGCCGCCGCCTCCTTCTCGGTGAGCTGCGACAGGACGATCTCGCGGTACGTTTCGTTGGCCGCCATGAGGTCGGCGTGCGTACCCGTGCCGACCACCCGACCTTCGTTGAGTACGACGATGCGGTCCGCGTCGCGGATCGTCGACACGCGCTGCGCGACGATGACCACCGTCGCGTCCGCTGTCTCGTGCGAGAGCGCAGATCGCAGTGCGGCGTCCGTCGCGTAGTCGAGCGCCGAGAACGAGTCGTCGAACAGATAGATCTCTGGCTTCGCCACGAGCATCCGCGCGATCGCCAGGCGCTGACGCTGGCCGCCGGACACGTTCGTGCCGCCCTGCGCGATCGGCGCCTCGAGCCCGCCCTCCATCGCCTCGACGAAGTCCCGGGCCTGCGCGACTTCCAGCGCCTGCCAGAGGTCGCCATCGGTGGCGTCCGGATCGCCGTAACGGAGGTTCGACGCGACCGTGCCAGAAAACAGGTAGGGCCGCTGCGGGACGAGACCAACGGTCCGCGCAAGCAACGCCTGATCGATGTCGCGGACGTCCACGCCGTCGACGAGCACGGCACCGCCGGTCGCGTCGAACAGCCGCGGTATCAGGTTCAGCAACGTGGTCTTGCCGGCGCCGGTGGACCCGATGACCGCGGTCGTCTCGCCGGGCCGCGCGATCAGGTCGACGCCGTGCAGCACCGCGTCCTGCGCGCCCGGGTACTGGAACGTGGCGCCGCGAATGTCCAGCATCCCGTGTCCGGCCAGCGTGGTGACCCCGTTCTCCGGTGGCACCACACTGGTCTCGGTGTCGAGCACCTCCTGGATGCGTTCGGCGCAGACCTCGGCACGCGGCACCATGACGAACATGAAGGTCGCCATCATGACCGACATGAGGATCTGCATCAGGTAGGACAGAAACGCGGTCAGCGCACCGATCTCCATGCCGCCCGAGGCGATCCGATGTCCGCCGAACCACAGCACCGCGACGCTCGACACATTGATCACGATCATGACGGTCGGGAACATCAGCGAGAACAGCCGGCCGGCGCCGATGCCGACGGCCATCAACTCGTCGTTGGCGGCGCCAAACCGCTCGCGTTCGGGCACATCGCGCACGAATGCGCGGATCACACGGATGCCGGTGATCTGCTCACGCATGACGCGGTTGATCTTGTCGATCCTGGTCTGCATCGACCGGAACAGCGGCCGCATCTTGCGGATGATGAGGAACACCGCCAGCACCAGCACCGGCACGATCACGAGCAGCAGCGACGAGAGCGGTACGTCCTGGCGCAGCGCGAGGATCACGCCGCCGACGCACATGATGGGCGCGGAAACCATCAACGTGAACGTCAGCAAAGCGAGCATCTGCACCTGTTGGACGTCGTTAGTGGTACGCGTGATGAGCGACGGCGCGCCGAACCGTCCCACCTCGCGGGTCGAGAACGACTGCACGCGGCGGAAGATGGCGGCGCGGATGTCGCGGCCGGCCGCCATGGACGTCCGAGCGCCGAAATAAACCGCCCCGAAGGACGCGACGATCTGGGCCAGCGTCACACCGAGCATCACGCCGCCGATCCGCACGATGTAGCCGGTGTGGCCGGTCGCGATGCCGTTGTCGATGATGTCGGCGTTCAACGTCGGTAGATAGAGCAGTGCGATCGTCGACGCCAACTGCAGCACGACGACGATGGCGATCGGCACCCGGTAGGGCGCCAGGAATGTGCGCAAGACCTTGAGCAGCATCACGATTCTTTCGGTTGTCCGGCGGTGGTGCGTGTGGTGTTGTCCGGTGTCGATTGGGGGCGGATCCCCGCCGGGTCGGGCGTCGCGGCGATGTCTGGCGTACCCAGCAGCCCGTCGAGCAGCACCGCGACGATCTCGGCTGGGTCGATGCGCTGTACGTCGCCAAACGCGAACCCGGACAGGCCCACCAGATTCAGCATCAGCAGGCGGGCGGCATTGATGGGGCTGAGGCGAAGGCGCGCGGCGTCCGGCTCGAACACGGTAGCCAGCGCGTCCTGGATGCGCAGGTTGTTTTTGTGCATCTCGGCGCCGAAGTCGCTGCCTGGCCCGTGATCTATGACGAGCTCGCGAGCGATCATGTGGAGCCGACCAAAACGGTTGAGGCCCGTGAGCATGATTGTCGCCGCCTGCGTAGCGCGCTCGCGAACGTCTAATGTGGACGGAATCGCGCACAGCGCGGCCTCACCCTTTGCCGGGTCGAGTGCGCTGCGGATCGCGGCCAGGATCAGCGAGTTCTTGTCCGGGAAGACGCGGAAGATGGTGCCCTCCGCGACGCCGGCGGCCTGCGCGATCTGTCGCGTGCTGATAGCGGAGCCGTATTCGATGAGCAGCGGCACGGTCGCCTCGACGAGCGCGGCGCGCCGGTCCTCGGGTGCCAGCGGCGCCACCCGCCGGCGCGGGTGTTCGCCGGGCGACCCAGCGTCGATCCCGTCATCGACTTCGGGCGTGTCTTGGAAGCCGTTCTCCCGGCCGTCCTCGCGGACGTGCAGCGCAACGCGGCCGTGCGGCTCGTTGGGTGGCGGACTCACGGCGTCAACTTTACTTGACGAGTGATGCAGTCGTCAAGATTTCTTGACGGACCGGTGTTATCGACGTGCGACATGCTGTCGAGCATAAATGAGCGAGCACTCACTCATCCAATGAATTTCGCCGCCGGCGTAGCCACGTCGCGGTTGGGCGACGCGGCCCGGTGGGCGCGGTCAGTCGCCCAGCGCAAGACGAAACGTGTACGCCACCCGGCGCCAGGCGCTCGGCGGCTCGGACCGCCCGGGCGGCGGGTCGCCGACGCCTGGGTCGAAGTCGACGATCAACGCATCCTTGACGCCGAAGACGGTGTCCGAATCGAGGTAGGCGCCACCGGCCACGAACAGTTGCGTGACCAATCGCCGGTAGCCGGGCGCCGAGATCATGAAATGCAGGTGCGGAGCACGGTACGGATGGCGTCCGGTCGCGGCCAGCATCGCGCCGACCGGACCATCGGCCGGGATCGGATATTCCGACGGCAGGATCGACCAGAAGCGCACCGCGCCCGCGGCGTCCGAGACAAACCGCGCCCGCAGTACGGGACCGTCCAGATCCGGAAGCTGTACGTCATAGAAGCCATCGTCGTTGGACTGCCACACGTCGACCGTCGCACCGGTGACCGGCTCGCCCGCCGGGCCGGTTACCCGTACGTCCGTCCACAGTGGCGTACCGGCGAGACCGTCCGCGATGTCGTGGCCGTGTGGGACCTCCGGCGGGCCGGCCACGTAGAACGGCCCGAGGACCGCCGATGGTGTGGTGTCCGGCGTCCGGGAGTTCGTCAGCAGGTCCACCATGCTGGACACCCCGAGCGTGTCGGACAGGAGCACGAACTCCTGTCGCTTCTGGTCGGTGAGGTGGCCGGCGCGGGTGAGGAAGTCGATCGCGTACGCCCACTCGGCCTCGGTCAGGTCGTTGTCGTTGGCGAAGCGGTGCAGATGGCGTACGAGGTCCGTGACGAGCGTCCGCACGCGCGCATCGGGCGCGTTGGCGAAGCTCGCCACGACCTGGTCGGTGAGCCACCCGAAGTCCGGAACACCTTGGTGGACAACGGATGTCGCGGGTGCCGGCCGCGTGCCGGCCCAGGCGTCACGGAGCAAGGCGGCGATGCCCTCGGTCGTCAGCGGCTTCGGATTCGGGTACGGCCGAGCCGATGCCAGCGCGGCCGCCCGGTGGATGTCGGACTCGCGGAATCCGATCTCCGCCAGAGATGTCGGGCCGCCGAGCGAGCGGACGAGGTCGTACACGCCGGACGGCGCGTCGGGCACACCGAGCGCCGTGGCGACGGTGGCCATCGCGTCAGGTGCCGCGGCGGCGTTGTACGCCATCGCGTACGGCAGCACGACGGTGTGCGTCTCGGCGTGTGGCAGGCCAAATGACCCGCCGAGGGTGTGGCACAGCTTGTGGTGCAGGCTCATGCCGACCGAGCCGAGACAGGTGCCGGCGAGCCACGCGCCGATCAGCGCATCGCTTCGCGCGTCACGGTCGCCGGGATCCGCCACGATGCGCGGCAGCGCCGCACCGAGCCGCCGCAACGACTCCGCCGCGAGCCGATCCACGACCGGGTTCGCCTGCGGCGAATAGAGTGCTTCGACTGCGTGTGCCATGGCGTTAACGCCGCTCGTGACGGACAGCATGACCGGCATGCCGAGCGTGAGATCGACGTCGTAGATGACCGTCTTCGGCAGCACGATCGGGTTCGTCTGAGTCGTCTTCTCGCCCGCCGACGTCTCACCGAGAAGCGGCGTGACCTCCGATCCGGCGTACGTGCTCGGCACCGCTACGAGCGACCAGCCGGTGCGCAGCGCGAGCGCTTTGCCGAGTCCGGTCGAGGAACCGCCGCCGATGGACACAACGCAGTCCACGGCCGCGTTCCGGGCGATGGCGAGCGCCGCCTCGGTCACCTCCACCGGTGTGTGCATCGCCACCCCGTCGAAGCGTGCGACCAACCGGTCGCCCAGCGACGCGGCGGCCTGGTCCGCGGCGGATGTCAGGCTCGGGTCGTGGACGAGCAGGACGCGCGCCGTGCCAAGCCGCTGCACCTCGTCGCCGAGTGCGGATAGCGTGCCGGAACCGAACACGATCCGACCCGGGTTGGCAACATATTCGAACCCGCCGTTGGCCACGTCGGCCATGGTATGCGGCGGGATTGCATCGGCGGTCCGGCGACCATCACCACGCGGGCGCGCACGAGGCTAGCGTGGTTCCCGTGGCACGCGTGTGGGTGACCGGGTCGGCGGACGGCATTGGCCTGGCCGCGGCCGCCGCGATGGCCGCCGACGGGCACGAAGTGCTGCTGCACGGCCGCAACGATCGGCGTGCCGCCGACGCGATGGCGGCGGTGTCCGGCGCCATCGGTGCGGTCGCCGGAGATCTCGCGTCGGTGGACGCGGTTCGTACGCTCGCCGTTGCGGCAAATGAGTACGGCCCGTTCGACGCCGTGATCCACAACGCCGGCGTGATGATTGACGACGGGTCGCGCCGTCCGGTCACCGACGATGGTCTCGAGCTCACGTTCGCGGTGAACGTGATGGCGCCCTACTTGTTGACGGCGCTGATCCCGCAGAGCGGCCGGCTGATCTACCTGTCCTCGGGCCTGCATCTGTCCGGCCGACCCGATCTCGACGACTGGCAGTGGGAGGGGCGGGCGTACGGCGGGACGCAGGCCTACTGCGACTCGAAGCTCGCCGTGACCGCGCTCGCCTTCGCGGTGGCCGCGCTCCGCCCGCAGACGCTGTCGAACGCGGTTGACCCCGGTTGGGCACGCACTCGAATGGGTGGTTCCGGAGCGCCGGTGCCGGTCGCGAAGGCGGCGGCGACAGCGGTACGCCTGGCCACCGGCACCGACGACGCGGAACGGATCAGCGGGAAGTATTTCAGCCGTGGTGTGCCGCACGCGGCTCATCGACTGGCCGGTGACCCGGCATTTCAGGGCGCCGTGCGGTCTGCCTGCGAGACGGTCACGGGTACCCCGCTGGGCTAGCGCTTGCCTCCGGCGTACCCACGTATTTGATCTTTGCTCTGACCTACCCATCCGGCCGCGTTCCCGGGCGTGTGTCGGCCGCCGCCGGTATGGTCCGGCTTGGTGGGTCAATACGAACCACTCGAACCGCGAACGACCCGAACCACGAACCACTGCAACGACGAACCAGTGCAACGACGAACCAGTGCAACGACGAACCACTGCAACGACGAACCACTCGAACCACGTCGGAGGTGAGCGACATGGCAGGAAAGGTTGTGCATTTCGAGGTGCCAGCGGACAACCTCGATCGTGCCCAGAAGTTTTATGCGGACGCGTTCGGCTGGCAGATCACGCCGATGCCGGAGATGAATTACACGATCGTGCAGACCGGGCCGACCGATCCGAAGGGCGGACCGACCGAACCTGGCATGATCAACGGCGGCATGATGGCTCGGGACGGCAGCCCGGCGGCCGCGCCCGTGATCACCATTGAGGTTGACGACATTGACGACGCGCTCGCCAGCGTCAAGCGGCACGGCGGCAAGACCGCGGTCGCCCGGATGCCGGTCGGCGACATGGGCTTCGCGGCCTACTTCGTCGACACCGAAGGCAACACCATGGGGCTCTGGCAGAACGCCTGACTAGCGACCGCCACACCCGCTGTCCACGGTCCGGTGGGAATCCGCAACCTCCCATCGGACCGTGTACAGTGATGCCCCGTGCCGCCTCGCCGCAGCGAGGCAGTGGGTCCGAGTGGCGGAATGGCAGACGCGCTAGCTTGAGGTGCTAGTGCCCTCTAACGGGCGTGGGGGTTCAAGTCCCCCCTCGGACACCGATTTGGTTAGGTTTCGCCGGTCAAGTTCCTCGGGCCGCTACTCGCCTCGAGCGACCCGCACCGCTACGGTTTGCCCGCTGGTTGAGCGGTGTGCAACCGGCTGCTTGATTCCCGGACGATCAACTCCGTTGGGATCAACTTCTGGACGGGTTCGCGCGTCTCCGTGTCGATCTGGTCCAGCAGGATATTGATCAGCGTCTCCCCGATTTGGGGGATCGGCTGGCGCAGCGTGGTAAGTGGCGGCCGGGATCGCTCTGACGCCGGAAGGCCATCGAAGCCCACGATTGCCAGATCGTCCGGTACCGACAGGCCACTGTCGTTGATCGCGCGCAGGGCGCCCATGGCCATCGTGTCGGACGCGACAAACACGGCGGTCGGCTGACGGTGCAGAAGCTTACGCATCGCCGCGTAACCGCCGTCGCGTGACCAGTCGGCGAACTCCACGAGTTGGGCATCGAGACCGGCGTCGCGCATGCCCGCGGTAAACCCGTCGTAGCGGTCGATGCCAGCGATCATTTGTTGTGGTGGCGCGATCGCCGCGATGCTGGTGTGCCCAAGTCCGACGAGATGTTGCACCGCTCGCCTCGCACCCTCGAAGTTTTCGACGTCGGCCCAGCTGACGTCGTCGCGGTGCATCACGCGTCCGAGCGACACCATCGGAAGGTCGCTGTTGGCAACCTCGTCCAGGAGCGGGTCGTCCTTGCGAAGCGCGACCAGCATCAGGCCGTCGACGAGGCGCGGCGACACGACGCGTCGGTAGAGCTCAGCTTCTTCCTCTTCGGTCTCGAACAGGAAGAGCGAGAGCGTGGTGCCCGCGGCGTTGCTGGCTCGGCTGACACCCCGAATCAGGCGGACAAAGTACGGGTCCTCGAGGAGTTGCGACACACGCCACGGTATGACCAACCCGAGGACGCCGGTACGCCGGGAGACCAGCGACCGCGCGGTGTTGCTGGGGCGGAATCCCGTCTCGTCGATGACTTGAAGCACCCTGGCGCGCACCTCGGGCCGCACGTCGTCGCGTCCGTTCATCACCCGCGAAACCGTGGAGCGTGACACGCCGGCTAGGCGGGCGACGTCCAGGATCGTAAGCTTGCCGGGCTCGCTCACGGCTTGGTCGCTCCCCCGGTCAGCGTTGCGACCATCTGCTGCTGCCCCACCGTGCGGAAGGTACCCGCCGGCAGGGTGAAGCCGCCGATCATGCCGGTGACGATTGACGATGCGACGCCGGCGAGTACTGATGGACGTCGACGTGTCGAAGACTTTGTCGCCGGCTCACCCAGACCTGGGTTCGGCGGTCTCCGGACGTGAGGTCGGCGATCGGCCCGGCAGCGAACCGTCGGCCGGGCAGCTTGGGCTCGCCGGTCACGTCCGCGTTCATGACCACCGGAGTGCCGTCGCGTTCCTCGAAGTTGGCGTCGGCGAAACGGACGCGCTCGAGGTCTCGGCCCGTGATGGGTTCGAGGCCGACGTGGTCGAACTCCGCGGGCAGGTTCGTCTCCAGATAGACGGCGTCGCCCTCGACGACGACCGAGACGGTCGCGGTGGGAAGGACGAGCGCGTCGTTTTCACCGGCAAACGGCGCCGCGGTGGAGGCGTAGACGTTGCTGTGGGCGTACACGGGCTGCTTCACGTCCAGGAACCGCTGGTGGTCGCCCGGCGGTTGCGCCGCGATCCGCGCCATGTATTCCTCGAACGAGGCCGGGTAGCCGTCGTACCCGCAGGTTCCGGCGACTGCCGAGCCGAAGCCCTCCCGGCCGGCGCCGTACGCGATCGCGGCGTCGCCGCCGGCGAACAAGTTGCCGACCCAGCGGTCGTCGCCGCCGATGATGAACGCATAGCCGGCGACCTGAGTGCTGTGCGGCCGGTGGTACGGCGTCGCGCGGTCCATCACGGACTCGAGCCGCAGTGTGCCGCAGATCAGGTTGTGTACGAAGGCGCCGCCCTGGCTCCACAACTCCAACGCGGCCGGTGACGCGAGGATGTTGTGCTCCACGAGGTACGGCCCGTGGCTCACCTCGACGAACAGGTCGCGATTGTTGCCGTGGAACACGTTGCGGGAAATCCGGGTGCCCTGGGTTTGCCAATCCAGCCAGGTGCCGAGCGTGCAGTCGTGGATGCGGTTGTGGCGGATCGTCACGTCGATCGCGGCGTGCAGCTTGATGCCGGCGATTTCGTACCCGTAGAACTCGCGCTTGATGGCGATGTTGTAGATGTGGTTGTCCTCGATCGTGGAGAACACACCGCCCAGGTGGCCGACGATGCCGTTCTGGCCGCAATCGTGGATCGTATTGCGCCGAATGACGTGCGAGCCGATGTGCTCCTTATCCCAGCCGATGCTCCGGGCGGCGAACACCGACTCGATCTGGTACTGGTAGCCGGGCTTGTCGCCGCGCACGGTCGCGTAGTTGTGCCCGGTCGACGACTCCTTGCCGATCGAGATCGCCGAGCACTTCGCGTCGTGGATGTCGTTGTCCTCGATGATCCAGCCCTTGGCCCAGTTGGGGCCGATCAAGCCGGGCTGGTCAGCGGTCGGCGGGGTCCACGGGCAGGCGGCCTGACACAGCTCGAACCCGCGCACGGTGATGTAGTCGAGGTGGTGCGCGGTCGGAAAGAACACCGCCGGTCGCACATTTATCTCTACCAGCTCAGAGTTCGGGTCGGCGCCCTGGAAGTTCGCCCAGATCGTCGTCTCGTCAGCGCCGACTTCGGCGTACCAGACATATTGGGTCTGCTTCGGGTCGCGGATCGGGTCTGTGACGCCGGTCCAGTCGTCGATCGCCTCGGTGCGTAGCGGCGGATCGGCCACCTCGGCCCGTGATGACACCTCGTAGAAGCTGGCCCCGTTCAGATAGACGTCGCCGAGATGCCTTCGCGCCTCGCCGGGTCGGTCCACAATCCAGTCGCCGGCGATCTCTTCGGTAAACGGGTTGAAGTCGCCGAACAGCGCGTTCGGCACGGTCGCGTGCCACATGCTTCCGGCACCCGGCACCCAGCCGGTGATCCGCTCCGATCCCTTGATCACCACGTGCTCGCCGTCGGCGGCCTCGTACGTGATCCGCCGGGTGTCGCTCAGGCCGCCGCGCTCCGGCTTCACCCACTCTCGGTACTCCCCGGCATGCACGACAACGGTGTCTCCCGGTTGGGCGACGGCGGCGGCCGTGTTGAGCGTGCGGAACGGCCGCTCGGCAGAACCGTCGGCGTCGTCGGCGCCAGTCACCGCAACGTGCAGTACGGATGTCATATGGGTGCCGTTCCTTCGGTAGTTACTTGCCAAAGCCGGCGGTGAGACCACTCAGTAGCTGCCGGCGCCCGATTGCGTAGAGAAGGATGATCGGGATCGTGGTGAGCGTGACGGATGCCGTGATGGCCGGGACGTCCACTCCGAACTGGCCCTGGAAGTTGACCAGAGCCAACGGGATGGTGCGCTTCTCGGGACTTTGCGTCAGCACCAGCGGCAGGAGGAAGCCGTTCCAGATGCCCAGCGCGTTGTAGATGGTCACGGTGACGAGCGCGGGGCGGGTCAG
>DATFRR010000174.1:0-24536 GCA_035263025.1 Micromonosporaceae bacterium | reverse complement strand
CGAACCGCTGCCCGCCGACACGGTCGCGAAGCTGCGCACCGCCGCCGAGTTCGGCAAGGGGCTATTCGTACGCCAGCAGATGTTCTACGCGTCGCTCAGCCTCGAGCTCTACCGGCATGATCCGGCCACCATCGACCTCGTCGCGCTGGAGCGGGCGGCGATGGAGTCGCATACGCCGTTTAAACACGTCGACGACACGTACATGCATCTGTCGTTCGGGCACCTCGACGGGTACTCGGCGATCTATTACACGTACATGTGGTCACTGGTGATCGCGAAGGATCTGTTCACCCGATTCGCTAGCGAGGGGTTGCCGGCGCCGGCCGCGTCACACGCGTACCGGGATGCGGTGCTCGCCTCCGGAGGACGGGCACCCGCCGCCGACATCGTCCGCGAGTTCCTCGGCCGCGACTACACGTTCGACGCCTATCGCGATTGGCTCGATTCGTAACACGTCGATCGTCGCGGCGGCGCGGTTCGACGCGCGGTTCGACGCTCGGTCCACGGAGCTCGCGGTCAGCCGGAGCACGGTGCGCACTGTAGCAGTCGCAGGTCCGGAATCGTGTGTGCCACAACGGACCGCGGATTCGCGCGCCGTCCACTTTCGACGCTGCTTTTGTCGTACGCATGTGCGATCGTCGATCTATGACGGACGCGACGACGACCTCGCTGCCTGACCCGGTTGACGCGTTGCGCGCGCGAGAACGCGAAGTCTCGGCAGCGTCGGCTCGCTTGCTGTCGGCTGTCGTCGACGTCGCAGCGGATGCGAAGCCAGGGTTCGAGGCCGATGAGGTCGCGTTCGCGCTCGCATGGACGCAGGTTGCGGCGCGCACGCAGGTGGAGTTCGGGCGATACCTCATCGGCACCTTGCCCGACGTGTTTGCCGCACTCGCGATCGGTGTCATCGACGTGCGTCGCGCGTGGGTGTTCTTCGACGCGCTTGCCGCGGTGGACGACGAGATCGCGGCGGAGATCGCGGCGGCGGTGCTGCCGAAGGCGCCGGGCCTGACCACCACGCAGCTACGTGACCGATTGCGCCGTGCCGTGCTGAAGGTCGATCCCGACGTCGCGCGCCGCGTGACGAAGTCCATCCGGCGGCGGCATGTGGCGTGTACCCCGGATGGCGAGGGCACCGCCACGCTGTTCGGTGTGCGGCTGCCGGCGGTGCGCGCGGTAGCCGCCTACGAGCGGGTCGACGCGTTCGCGCGTGGGCGCAAACACGCGGGCGACGCACGCACGCTCGATCAGTTGCGCGCGGACACGTTCTTGGATTTGCTCGAGGGCATCGGGATCACCGCGGCGCCCGTCGACCGCGCGGGAGTCATCGAGCTCACCGTGGCGTGGTCGACCGCGACCGGCGCCACGAACGAACCGGCCGTGTTGACCGGCTTCGGGCCCATCGCCGCACAGACCGCCCGCGACATCATCGCCGCGAGGTTGCCACGTGTAGTGACGGGGACGGTCACCGCCGAACGCGACTCGGCCGCCGTGCAACGGACCGGCCCAGACGCGATCCGTTGGCGGCACACGTTGACGAGCGATCGAGGCGCCCTGCTGGACAGGACGAGGCTTCGCCGCGCGCCGGATGGTCGGCGCCCGGATGCATCGAACGCGGCGCACCGTCACGACCGTGGCGCAGACGCGTCGGCGTCAAGAACCGCGCTCCACGACGGAGCGCCGACGGCAGCAGCCTCCCGTGCCGCCGCAGGCCCGCCACGGCCGCGGCCGCCGAGCGAGGACGATCCGTCGCGCCGTACGCCCAACGCGGCGCTCGCGCAATGGATCGCAACGCGTGATCGAACGTGCCGCGCGCCAGGTTGCCGCGTGCCCGCACGGGTCGCCGACATCGATCACACGGTCGACCACTCCGCGGGCGGCACGACGACACACGACAATCTCGCCGTGTTGTGTCGTCACCACCATCGCCTCAAGCACGAGGGCGGCTGGTTCGTCAGCCAACCGGCACCTGGCACGTTGACGTGGACGTCACCAGCCGGCCGCACTTACGTACGCGAGCCGGACCCGCCTGACTAACCGCGCGACCGCGCGGGTGTCAGATCCACCGCCTATGCCGACGACTCGGCGCACAACAGATGAACCATGTCCGTGCACGGCCGCACGACGGACGGGCAGTGTGTGGGTACCGCACACAAAGTGATCACCTATCGGACTCTCAGCCGATCTTGATGTGCCTGGCCTGTGACGATGGCGTAGGTTGGGGCCGTGCCTCAGCTCGCGGGAGAACACATCCTCGTCACCGGCGGCGCGGGATTCATCGGACGAACAGTCGTCGCCTCGCTCGCCTCAGCCGGCGCACACGTCACAGTCGTCGACCGCGCCAACTATGCGGAGGCGGTCCCGGACCCGTTGCTCGGTGTCGACTCGATCGTCGGCGAGTTGCGCAATCCCGACGTACGCGACGCGGCGGTCACCGACAGCGTGAGCGGAATCGTGCACCTGGCGGCGATCACGTCGGTGCTGGGGTCGCTCGCGGACCCGGCGGCCGTACACGCGGCGAACGTTGACGTGACGGCTGGACTGCTCGAGCTCGCGCGGCGCCGCGGCGTGCCACGGTTCGTGCTCGCGTCGACGAACGCGGTGACCGGCGATGTCGGCACGTCGGTGATTCACGAAGGGCTGCCACTTCGGCCGCTCACGCCGTACGGCGCCACGAAGGCCGCCGCCGAGATGCTGCTGTCCGGTTACGCCGGCGGCTATGGCATGACCACGTGCTCACTGCGGCTGACCAACGTGTACGGACCCGGCATGGCGCGCAAGGACAGCTTCATACCGCGGCTGATGCGCGCGGCCCGCGACGGCACCACGATCCAGGTGTACGGCGACGGTGCGCAGCGCCGCGACCTCGTGCACGTGACCGACGTCGTGCAAGGTCTGCTCGTCGCATGGTCGGCGCGGCACGTCGGGCCGCTCATCATCGGCGGCGGCCGCTCGGTGAGCGTGCTAGACATGCTGGCCGCCGTCCACGAGGCGACTGGTCGGGACATCGCGATCGAACACGTACCACAGCGTTCCGGCGAGATGCCGGCCGTCATAGTGTCGATCGAAAAGGCGCGGTCACTCGGCTACGAGCCCGCCATTGACCTCGCCCGCGGCCTCCGCACGGTCTGGAACGATCTGCGATACGGCGACGCATGAATCCCGGCCCGACCGCGACATCCGGCGGACGGCTGACGCCGGAATCCGATTCCGCGGACCGACCGGAGCCCAATCCGCCGAAGGCCGATCCGCCGGACGCCTTCGGCGATGGCGTTTCGAGCAACGACGCCGCGGCTTCGGATGCAGCGAGCACCGAGACGGTGCCCTCGGACGCGGCGCGTGCCGGGTCCGGCGGTCCCAGGCGCCGGATCGCCGAACTCGCCGCGCGAGCGCCGGGCGAAGCGGCCATTCTGCTGGCGCGGCATTGGCTCCTCACCATCCTGTTGGTGCTGGGGGTCGCGCTGCGGCTGACGGTCATGTACGCGTACCGGCCGGCGATCCTCTACGTCGACTCGGTCACCATCTACTTGAATCACTTACCGGGCACCCAGATGCCGTACTCCGCCATTCCCACGCCCGATCCGCTCGGCTACGACATCGTCTGGCTCCGCCCGATCCTCGCGGTCGGCAACCTGATGACCGTCGTCGCGCTACAGCATCTGCTCGGTCTCGCGATGGCGGTGGTGACCTACGCCGTCCTCGTGCGACTCGGCGTCTGGCGGTGGCTTGCGGCACTCGCAACCGCGCCGATTCTGCTCGACGCATACCAGCTCGAGATCGAGCACACCATCATGTCCGACACGGTGTTCGAAGCGTTGCTCGTCGCCGCGTTCGCGGTGCTTGCGTGGCACCGGCGACCGGGATGGCGCGCCATCGCGGTGGCTGGCGTCCTGCTCGGCGTCGCGACGACGGTACGGGCCGTCGGCGGCGCACTCATCGTGGCCCTGGCCGTCTATGTGCTGATCCGCGCTAAGGGATGGCCGGCGGCCTGGTGGCGCGGCAAAGTAGCGCTCACCGCGTTGCTGGTCGCGGCGTTCGCGCTGCCGATCTATGGCTACCACAAATACGGCAACGACATGCTCAACGTGACCTTCAAGCCGTCCAACACGCAAGCGGATCTGGTCTACGCACGCGTCGCGACGTTCGTGGACTGCTCGACGTTGACGCTGCCGCCCGACGAGGAGCAGCTGTGCCCCATCGAGCCGCTCGGCGCCCGCTACAGCCCCGACTTCTACGCTCACGATCCACGATCACCGATCGTCCAGCTTCGCGTGCCGGCCGGTACGACCCGCAACGCACTGGTCAACGACTTCTCCATGCGCGCGATCCGGTCTCAGCCGCTCGGCCTCGTCGAGTCGGTCGCGGGTGACGCGGCGAAGGTCTTTTCGTGGAACCACGACAACCTCTCCAACCCGCAAGCCCCGACCGAGCGGTGGCGGTTCCAGGAGACATTCCCGGTCTATCCGCTCGCCGTCACGCTCGCGACCGTGAATCAGGCCGCCGACGAGTACGGTGGCGGCCCGCCCCGCTACGCCCCGGCGCTGGCCAGTTGGCTTCGCGCCTATCAGCTCACCGTCGGCTTCACGCCGGGACCGGCCATCGCGATCGCGTTGCTGGCCGGGTTCGCCGCCGTGATGGGACTGACCCGACGCCGCCGTGCGCCGATGCGGTGGCCCGCGTTGCTCTACCTGACCGGTGGCGCACTTGTGCTGCTCGCCTCCGACGCGTTCGAGTTCACGTGGCGCTACCAGTTGCCCGGCCTGGTGCTGATCCCGGCGGCCGGCGCACTCGGGTTCGCCGCCATCTTCTGGCGTCCACCGCGACCACGCTTCCCGGACTCGGTGGACCGCGCGGCCATCGCGGACTTCGAACGCGCGTACGGCCACCAAGAACTTGCCCCCGTTGTCGTGGTCATCGCCGCATACCAGGAGGCGGACACCATTGGCGAGGTCCTCGACCGAATCCCGCCGGTGACGTACGACGTGGCCGCGCGTCGCCCGCGACGAGTGGACGCCATCGTGGTGGTAGACGGCGGAACGGATGCGACCGCCGACGTCGCGCGCACACACGGCGCGTACACCGTGGTTGCTGGCCGCAATCGTGGCCAGGGTGCTGCGCTTCGGCTCGGCTACTACCTCGCGCGTACCGGAGGCGCCGAATTCATCGTGACCACGGACGCGGACGGGCAGTACGACATCGCCGAGCTTCCCGCGTTGCTGGAACCGTTGCGCAACGGCACCGCCGACTTCGTCACCGGGTCGCGGCGGCTCGGCTCGGACGAGTCACGGGACCAGGTGCGCCGCGCGGGGGTACGCGTGTTCGCCTGGCTCGTCACGGCGCTGACCGCTCGAAAGGTGACCGACACGTCGTTTGGGTTCCGCGCCATGCGCGCCGAGGTGACCGAGCGCGTGATGCTGGAGCAGCCGCAGTACCAGTCCTCCGAACTTTTGATCGGCGTACTGATGCACCGCATGCGCGTGGTGGAGGTACCCATGACGATGCACCCGCGCGGCCGCGGCCGTACGAAGAAGGGCGGCAACCTCCGATACGGGATGCGCTACGCGGGCGTGGTGTTCTCGACCTGGTCGCGGGAGACCTCGGCGCGGTGGCGCTGGACAAACACGTACCGGTCGAGGACGAGGAATTTGACCACGAACATCACCGCGAAGGCGGCGAAGTAGCTGCCTTCGAGAAGGAGGACGCGCATGCCCGAACCGAGACCAGCGTGGTCTGCGTACCTACCGGCGAGGAATGTCGTGCCGGTCGCGACCAGCGCGGTGGACACCGCGATTACCGCGTACTTAGCGAAGTCCTTGCCGATCGCGGCGGCGGCACGCGTGATGGTGTGGCGCCACGCCCAGAACCGGTAGATCGCGAAGTTGACGAGGGCTCCAGCGATGAACGCACAGACGCTCGCCACCGCCGGCGCTACGTGGTGGCCATGCACGAGGACGGCCAGCACGATGGCGCTGACGATTGAGGCGGTGGCCGAGCCCACCGCGTACCGGAGAAAGCGCACCACTCGGGGGAGGCGCAGAAGTCGTCTAATGAACCCATTATCGCTGCACCACCGCGAATCGCAGGGCGGCCCCGTGCCTTGTGGGGCAAGGCGTGCGGCCACGCTCGAATTGCGGCGTCCCACCACAAACCGGATATGTCACCGCACACCGGGAGTCGTCAAGGAACTTTGCGGGAATTCTCCAGCGAACCAGTAGTAGTCATCGGCCGAATATGGGTAACTTCCGGCGGACGCGGAAGTCAACTCCGAAGTCAACGTGGAAGGCGCGTGCGCACATGCGGGTACTGGTACTTGGCGGGGATGGATACCTGGGATGGCCGACCGCCCTGCACCTGTCGGAGGTGGGGCACGACGTCGGCGTCCTGGACAACTTCGTACGCCGGCAGTACGACCACGAACTCGGCGTGGAGAGCCTCGTGCCGATCGAGACGCTGGCCACCCGGGTGCGCGTCTGGCACGAGGTATCCGGTCGCCAGATCGCCACGTACGTCGGCGATCTCACCGACGCGGAGTTCACCTACCGCGTCATCCGCGAATTCGCGCCCGACGCCGTGGTGCATTTCGCCGAGCAGCGCGCCGCACCGTATTCGATGATCGATCGGCAACACGCGGTCTACACGCAGACGAACAACGTGGTCGGCACGCTCAACCTGCTCTACGCGATCGCCGAGGTGAACCCCGATATCCACCTCGTCAAACTCGGCACGATGGGCGAATACGGCACGCCGAACATCGACATCGAAGAGGGCTGGCTCGAGGTAACGCACAACGGCCGTACCGACCGGATGCTCTACCCGAAGAAGCCCGGCTCGTTCTACCACCTGTCGAAGGTGCACGACAGCCACAACATCGAGTTCGCGTGCCGCATCTGGGACATCCGCGCGACCGACCTGAACCAGGGCGTCGTCTACGGCCAGCAGACCGAGGAGACGTCGCGTGATCCACGCCTAGCGACGCGCTTCGACTACGACGCGGTGTTCGGTACGGTGCTGAACCGCTTCATCATCCTCGCCGCGCTCGGCGAACCGTTGACTGTCTACGGCGACGGTGGACAGACCCGCGGACTCATCGACATCCGGGACACCGCCGAATGCATCCGGCTTGCCGTCGAGCATCCAGCGGCGCGCGGCGAATTCCGCGTGTTCAACCAGATGACCGAGTGGATGTCGGTGCTGCAGATCGCAGAAACCGTGGCGGCGCTGCACCCCAACGAGGTGAAGATCGACCACCTGACCAACCCGCGCGTCGAGGCCGAGTCGCACTACTACCACGTCACCCACACCGGCCTCGTCGACCTCGGACTCAAGCCACACCTGCTGTCCGAAACGCTGTTGTCGTCCCTCTACGACATCGCCGACCAATGGAAGCACCGCGCCGACGTACAAGCGATGCGGCCCGCGGTCGACTGGCGCGGCGCGCGGCGCGCACGCTGACCGCTGGAGCGCGGCGGTGTGGGGTTCCCGCGCCGTCGTTGGGCACGCACAATGCGGGGCATGGCTCACTCCGAAACGCCCGAGTCGCCGATCGCTTCGCCGCCCACGCCTAGGCGGGTGCCACGACCCAAGGCACCGCGCGTCATCGCACCGGCCCGCGCCGACGCGACCGAGCCGCCGGGCTTCGACGGCGTCTGGGCACCGGACGACAGGCGGCTGGACGACCCGGTGGTGCTGCGGCTGCCGACCGGCTCGGCGCCCGAGGACGTGGTCGTCGATCTGGACGGCCGGCTGGTCGCCGGCGGTGAGGACGGCGCCATTTGGCGATGGCCGGCGAGTGCGTCTCGCGACGCATCCACGCCGGATCTCGTCGCCACCACCGGCGGCCGACCGCTGGGCATCGAGGTGGATCCGCGGGACGGCACGCTGATCGTCTGCGATGCGTACCGTGGTCTGCTTCGCATCGGCCACGACGGCGCAATCCGTGACCTCGCGGCGCGCGTGGCCGGCACGCCGATCCTGTTCTGCAACAACGCCGCGGTGGCCGCGGACGGTGTTGTCTACTTCAGCGACAGCTCCACGCGCTATCCGCTGTCCGCGTGGAAACGAGACCTGCTCGAGCACCGACCGAACGGCCGGCTGCTGCGCTACGACCCAGCCGACGGGTCGGTCGACGTCGTGGTCGACGGGCTCTACTTCCCCAACGGCGTCGCGCTCACGCCGGACGAGCAGACCGTCATGCTCGTCGAAACGACCACCCATCGGCTGCTGCGCATACCGCTCGCGGGCGGCGGCGCCGAGGTGTTGACCGACCTTGCCGCCTACCCGGACAACATGAGCGCGGTCGGCGACGGCACCTACTGGATCGCGCTGCCGAGCCCGCGATTGCCGGCCGCCGAGAAGCTGCTGCCGCACCCGGGCGTGCGTCGGGTCGTCGCGCTGCTGCCGGACAAGGTCCAACCCAGACCCGGCCGGTACGGTCTGGTCGCGCTCGTCGACGGTGACGGCACGGTGTTGCGTACCATGCACGGTCCGGCCGGCCGGTACACGATGATCACCGGGGTACGCCAACACGGCGACGCCCTGTGGCTCGGCAGCCTGTCCGAGCCCGGCGTCGCGCGCGTCGCACTGTGATGCGACGGGGCCTCAGCGAACGGCGCAACTGAGGAGGATCGATGGCCGAGATGCCGGCCGACATGCTCGCGCACAACCGCGGGCTGATCCAGGACTTCCGTACGAACGGTGCCCCGCCCGGCCGGCAACTGCTGTTGCTCACCACGATCGGACGCCGGACCGGACAGCAACGAACGTCGCCGATGATGTACGTCCCCGACCCGTCCACATCGGGTCGCCTTCTCGTCATCGCGTCGAACGCCGGCGCGACCGACCATCCATTGTGGTTTCGCAACCTGGTGGCCGATCCGCACGTGCACGTCGAGGTCGGCGACGAGTCTTACGACGCGACCGCGGTGGTGACCGAAGGCGCCGAATACGAAGCGTTGTGGGCACACATCGTGGCGAGCTACCCGTTCTTCGTCGATCACCAGTCGCGTGTCGAACGGACGATCCCGGTCGTCGCGCTCGAACGCGCTTAGCGCTACGAACCCGCGGCTCCGTCGGCGACCGTCCCGGCCGCGGCTGTGTCGGCAACCGTACCGGCCGCGGCACCGTCGGCAACGGCGGCGCTTGCCGCGATCGCGGCGACCGCGGACGCCGCCGCGCGACGCAACTCGCCCAGCACCAACGGATCGATCTTGCCGGCGCGCATCCGCTCCTCGAGGTTCGCGACACCGGCCCAATCCGCGAGCGCGGCATCCAGACCGTCCGCGTCCGGCGCGCCGAGATGGCCGAGCGCGCCGAGCAGCCCGCGCACCTCCTCGGCTAGCCCGTCCTCGAGCGCCAGCAATGTCGCCGGATCGGCCGAGCCAAACAGCAGATCGTGTACGTCGAGCAGGCGTACGAGTTCGGGACACGGATCGGGGTGGTCGTCTACCCGGAGGTCGTAGCGGACGTCGCTGGTGCCGCCGTACCCCTTGCCCTTGTCCACCACGTAAATGGCCGCGCTCTGTCTCCCGCGGCTGTCGCCACCCGCCGCATCGCCGGCGAGCAGTGCGGCCATCAGCCGGCGTGCGAGTGGCAGCGATTCGCCTTGCACCCACGCGTCCCGCATCGCATCGACGACCTCGGGGCCGGTGAGGATGTTGCCCTGGATCGCGTATCCGTCGCCGACCAGTCCCCCGGCCCACGCGTGGCATTCGTCGCCCGTGAACGTCGCGCCTTCGCCGTCCGGGCCGACGACGCCAAGCTGCCGCGTCGCTCGACCAGGGTCGGCTGCGGTGAGTCCGGCGATCACGTCCGCCGCGGCGACCCGAGTACGAAGCATCGCCAGGCCGTGTGGGCGGTACGCAAGGTTCGCGTACGACTGCGTGGCGAGCGCGCCGACGCCCGCTTCCGCGGCCGGCACGGCCGCGCCGACCGCCAGGAACTTGCTCGCCACCGCGACCCCGAACGCGCCATCGGCGGATCGACCAACAATCGAGAACGTCACGTTCGCAACGTAGGCGAGCGCGCCGGCCGCCGGAACCCTACGACGGTCGTCGGAATGGCCCGCGCGAGATCAGGTCGCCGAGTTCAGGATCGCGTCGATGCGGTGCGCGAGCTCGATATCGCTTTCGGTCACCTTGTGGCCGGCGTCGTACGTGGACAATTCGAACTTCAACGTCGCCCACCGGATGTCGATGTCCGGATGGTGGTCGAGTTCTTCCGCGACCACCGCGACCTTGTCCACGACATTGATCGCGGCCGGGAACGTGGGCAGCGACGCGGTACGCGACAAGGCGTTCGAGTCTCCACTCCAGTCCGGCAGTTCGGCCAACGCCGCGTTGATCGCAGCGTCATCAAGTGGCTTACCCATGCGCCGACCCTACCGCCGCGCGACCGGTACGACCGGCGACCGCGCAGGTTCCCAGCCCTAGCGCACGCGGTCGATGATCTCCGGGCCGAAGCTCAGCAGCAGGCTGCCAGCGATGATCGCGACCACCAGCACCAGCAGGCCCGTCGCGATCAGCAGCCGCGCCCACCACGGCTGTCGCGCGACCCATCGCGTCCACCGCATCACCTCGCGGATCGCGAACCGTCGCAATCGCGCCGCCCAGGCATATTCGAGCGACCACAGCGCCAAGCCGCCGAAGATGATCACCCATCCCGGTCCGGGCAGCGGCAGGAGGATGATGCCGAGCGCGATGACCGCGAGACCCAGCACCGTGATGACGATCCGGACGGTGAGGCGGCCCGCCGCGCTCCTGCGTCGGCGCTGGAGAAATCGGTCAACTCGTCCGAGTGACGGCTCCTCGGGCGGATTCTCATGATCCGGTGAATCGGGCCCTCTGACCTGCGACTCCTCGGCGCGTGCCGGGCGCTCGGCCATAACTCTCCCTCCGGGGCGCTCACACCCGTCACCCGAGGGCCGCCGGCGACGTTACGGGAGTGAGTCGACGTCTGAGCCACCCGACGCCGGGCGAAATCGGTCCAGATGCGAAACGCCGGATCTTAGCCATATTCCGGATGTCGTCGCAGGTAAACCGACAAGCCATCCCACTACTGGGTGAGATCAGCGTATGGCGGAGCGTGACAAGTCACTGTCACTCGACTATGGGAGTGCGGGGTAAACGCACCTCGCAGGCGGTGCCGGGGGGAGAAACGTCAATGAGTGCCATTCGTCCGACGACGGTGGAAGTTGAGACATCGTTGCGGTTGGTCGCACCGGATTCCACCGCGCTCGCGGTCCGGGCCAGCCTGCGCTATGACCCAGCCGACCCGTACGCCGTGCACGTGCTGTTCCACGCGGAATCAGCCGGCGGCGAGGCGGTCAGCTGGTCCTTCGCTCGTGAACTTCTGGTCACCGGCCTCGACGAGCCGGCCGGCATCGGGGACGTCCGCGTCTGGCCGTGGAACACGCCACGTGGCGAGTTCGTCGCGCTCGCGCTCTCGTCGCCGGACGGCAACGCGCTGTTCGAGGTGCCGCGTAGCGTCCTCGTACGCTTCCTGCGCCGTACGTACGTCGTCGTACCGCGCGGTCGCGAGGCCGACCACCTCGATGTAGACGCCGCGGTGACACGTCTGCTCGCCGGTCGCTAAGACATCGCGTCGCGCGATCGCGACGCACGCCACTCGAACGAACCACACGATCACCTCGCGAAGGGTCTGTCGCACGAGA
The DNA here is from genome assembly GCA_035263025.1 of Micromonosporaceae bacterium. Classification (GTDB taxonomy): domain Bacteria; phylum Actinomycetota; class Actinomycetes; order Mycobacteriales; family Micromonosporaceae; genus DASQPR01. Next base: position 12,871 of record DATFRR010000174.1, on the reverse strand, counting down.
TCTCGGCCATGCGACAGTCTTTCGCGAGGTGATCGTCTTGCTGAGTGACCGCGTCCCCCGCCCGCTGCGCCGGCGCCGCGTCGACATCGTGTTCATCGCGTTCTTCGTGCTCAACCTCGGGTTCATCACGTATTTCTTCGACATCGAGCAACTGACGGTGGCGAACGCGACGCACATGACGACCTATCCGGCGTGGCCGCCAGCGCCGATCGTGGACCTGGTGCACTGGTACGGCAATCATTGGGACCCGTTGCTCATGGCGCGTCCGGCGTTCTTCCGCATGACGATCTGGATCGACGTGGTGGCCTTCGGCCCGTTCTACGCGGCCGCCATCTACGCGTTCGTCCGCGGCCGCGATTGGATCCGGGTACCGGCCTTGGTCTGGTCGGGCGTAATGATGGCGAACGTCGCGATGATCCTCTTCGAGGAGCGCGCCGGCGTTTACGCGACCCCTCATTTCGCGATGGTGCTCGGCGCGAACCTGCCATGGGGACTGCTGCCGGTCGCGGTGATCGCGCGCTTGGCACGCGACCACCCGTTCACCGCCGACCGGCCGGCCGATTCGATACCCGAGCCGATCGCGCCTGCCGAGGCCACCGCATGACGAACCCGCGCGGGTACGGACCGTGGGCAGTGGTCGCCGGCGCGTCCGAGGGCATCGGTGCCGCGTTCGCGACGGCGCTCGCCCGAGACGGCGTCAACGTCGTGCTGGCGGCACGCCGTCCGGCGCCGCTGGATTCGCTTGCGGCCCACCTGAGGGAGTCGCATCACGTCGACGCTCGACCGGTCGCGGTGGACCTCGCCACCGAGGATGGTGTCGACGAGCTGACCGCGGCGTGCGCCGCCCTCGAGGTCGGGCTCGTGGTCGTCAACGCGGCGTACGCGCCGATCGGACGGTTTCTCGATCGCGACGAGGCGCATCTGGTCCGTGCCATCACATTGAACTGCGTGACGCCGGTGCGGCTCGTACACCGCTTCGCTCCGACGATGGTCGAGCGCGGCCGTGGCGGCATCATCGTGATGTCATCGCTCGCCGGTCAACAAGGCTCGCCGGGCATCACCACCTACTCCGCGACCAAGGCGTTCGGTGCGGTGCTCGCCGAAGGGCTGTGGGCGGAGTTGCGTGGCACCGGGGTCGACGTAGTGGCCTGCGTGGCCGGCGCGGTGTCCACACCTGGCTTGGCGCAAGCGAAGCAGCGCCGCGCGCCGGGCACCGTCGCGCCGGACGTCGTCGCTGCGGCGGCACTTCGCGCACTCGGTCACGGTCCGCGAGTCGTACCCGGCGGGTTGATGAAGGTCTCGAGCGTGCTCACCTCGCGCCTGATGCCGAAGCGCGCCGCGATCGCACTGATCGCCAAGGCATCGTCCGACCTCTCGTAACGGTGGCGCCGACCTGACGGCCAAGACCGCGGACCAGTTCCGACGGACCGTTCGCAGAACGGGGACCCTTCCGAATCAGTTCCAGGGACGGTGCGCCGACCGAAGGCCCAGGCGCTTCAGCGAGCAACGAACGGACCTTCCGTATCACGTCCAGGGACGGTGCGCCGACCAACGGTCCAGGCGCTTCGACCAGTAAGAGTCCAGGCGCTTCAGCTAGAAATTAGTCATCGGGTGGGATCTCGGTCAGTGGTACGCCGAGCCGCGACGCCACGGTCGGTACGAGGCCGCCCTGCACGATCACCGAGAACGCCACGACGATGAAGACAATGCCGTATATCTGAGCGGCATGCGCGGCGCCGGCCGTCACGACGAACAAGCCGAGCAGGATCGGCACCGCGCCCTTGAGCCCGCTCCAGAGCACGAACAGGCGTTCGCCGCGAGTCAGCCGGATCGGCCACAGCACAAGCCCGCCGAGCACTGGCCGGATCACGAACGCGAGTAGCACGGCCAGCACCAGGCCGATCGCCCAGACGTTCAGCGGTCCGAGCGTCGTGAGGTCGACGGTGAAGCCCAGCACCACGAAGGCGACGATCTCGGCGAGGCTCGCAAGCGATCCGCTGAAGCCGCGGATCTCGGCGCGGTAGGGCAGCGCCTCGTCGCCGACGAGGACTCCGGCGATCAGGACGGCGAGGAAGCCGGAGCCGTGCGCGACCGTCGCAAGGGCATAGACCGCCAGCGCACACGCCAATGCGCGCAATGCGTAGAGGCCCTCGTTCGGCAGCCGTACCCGCAGCACGTATCGCAGCGCGAAGCCGGCCGCGATCCCGATCACCGCGCCGACCACCATCTGGAGCGCGAACGTCAGCAGCCCGGCCGCGAATGCCGTGCCACCGCTGCCATGCGCGCCCAGTAATGCCACCATCAGCGCGATGCCGACCGGGTCGTTCGCGCCGGATTCCCCCTCGAGCAGCACGCCGGCGCGGCCGCCGACCTCGCGGCCGCCCAGCACGGAGAACACCACCGCCGGGTCGGTCGGCGCGAGTGCCGTGCCGATCAGCAGCGACTCATGCCAGCCGAGCCGGAAGATCAGGTGTGCGGCGATCGCCACGCCGCCGGCCGTCACGACGGTGCCGGCGACGCCGAGCCAGGCGACCGCCCCAACCGCCGACCGCAGACGCCGCCATCCGATGTGCATGCCACCGTCGAACAAGATGACGACGAGGGCGACCGTCACGATGCGTTCGACCGCGTGCGTGGAGATGCCGCCGAGCGACGGCACCACGTTGGACGCGATCGCGGCGCCGATCAGGAACAGCGCCGGCGCCGGGACACGCAACCACGCGGACAGGCGGCTGGACGCCACCGCGAGCAGGAACGCCAGCGATGCCGCGAGGAGGATCCACGCGTACGAGGTGACGTCTGCCATGGCCGTCACCCTAGCGGCGCGATCAGGACGCGAGAGTCGTTACCCGACACCAGGGTGGCGCGCGTCGAGCTCGGCGATGAGCCGCTTCGGTGCCACGGTCCGGTACCCGTCCTCGATGATCTCGGCCAACTCGTCCCACTTCACCGGTCGGTCGAGGCGGACGCCCACCCAGCCGCGGTGGCCGACGTACTTCGGGTATTCGTACCGGTCCGGGTCGGCCGCGATCAGCTCTTGCTGTACGCCGGGCGGCGCGGCGGACCACAGGTGCGGATAGTCGTTCTCGTGGTGCCCGTACGCCCAGATCGTCACGAACGACTTCGCATCGCGGACGAACCACGTTGGCGCGCCGTGACTTGGTCGCTCGGTGACCTCCGGAAGTGCGAGACAGATCTGGCGAACCCGGACGACGAGCGAGTCTGGATCCGGTTGGCGTAACGGCACGGGTGCGACGCTACGCCAACCGGCCGTACGTCACGTGTGCGCCGCGCTCGCGATGAACTTCGCCGCGGTGTTGCTGGAGATGGCGAATCCGATGCCGACACTTCCGGTTCCGCCGTCGGATGCGGTCGCGATCGCGCTGTTGATGCCCACTACCTGACCGGCGACGTTGAACAGCGCGCCACCCGAGTCACCCTGGTTCGTGGATGCGTCGGTCTGGATCGCGTCGTTATACGTCGTGCCGGTCTGCGCGGCGCGGCCGCCCGAGTTGTCGCCGCCGACCGAGACCTGGCGATGCAGCGCGCTGACGATGCCCGCGCTCACGCTGTTGGACAATCCGAGTTCGTTGCCGATCGCGATGACGGTGTCACCGATCTGCAGATTGTCGCTGTTGCCGAACGTCGCCGCGCGCAGGCCCGAGACACCGCTTGCCTGGATGAGTGCGAGATCCTCGTTCGCGTCCGCCTTGACGATCGACGCGTTGACCGTCTTGCCACTCGTGAACGTGACCTGGATCGTGCCGCCCGATTGCGCCGCCGCGATCACGTGATTGTTCGTCAGGATCAGGCCGTCGCTCGACACGACGACGCCGGAGCCTTCGTCGGCGACCTGCTGCCCCCGCACCGTGATGGACACGACCTCTTGGTCAACCGCCGCGACCACATCCGCGATCGAGGTGGCGTTCGCCACGGATTGCACCGGTGCGCCGGTCGCGGTCGCGGCGGCGTACCCATGGTCGAGCGCGCGCATTCCGGCGGCGCCCGCGATGCCACCGCCGGCGGCGAGTACGACCGCCGCGACGCCCGCCACCACAATCCGGCGCACTCGGCGCCGCCGCGGGCGCTGCGCAGCCGGATGCGGCACACGTTCGTCCGGATGCGGTAGCGGTGCGACCGCGTTCGGCGGCAGGATCGCCGCTGGTCTCGCAACGCCAGCAGAGCCGCCGTACCCGGCAGGGCCGCCGTGTTCGGCAGAGCCGCCGTATCCGGCAGAGCCGGCACCGGCCGGGTCCGAAGGTGCGGGCGACGTCGCCCACCATGTCGTCGCGTCGGTTGCTGGCTGGTTCGGGTCCTCGTAGCTGCTCATGACTTGACTGTGGCGCGCGAGTCACCGAGTCCCGCTGGGAGATGGCTCTGAGGTAACTGAAAGTCCTGGATCATGGTGTGCCGTCGAAGGGTCGCCGGCGGTACGGCGTTTCCGCAGGTCATCGGGACCAGCCGGGTGGGCCGACCGGATAATCCGCACACAGCGATCTACCAGGCTCGCCGGCGCGGTGATGCCCACCAGAGCGGCGAGGTCGAGCCATCAGGCGGGCACTGTCGATGCGTCGACCTCGCCGGTCGCCGCCGCCCGAACGCCATGCACCGCGTCGACGGCGGATTCGCGGCGGCAACTTTCCCGTTCCGGCAAGCGGTGGCGGATCGGCTCTTACTCTCGGACTTGACCAGGTGTGGTCGCCGCCGACCGGCGGCGAGGTTGGAGCTTTTGCGACATGCGTCGGGCACGTCTGCCAGCGGTGGCCGCCATTTCGTTCGCCGCTTCGGTAGCGGCTCTCCTCACACCGGCGGCGGCGAGCGCCGCCGTGTCATCCGCGAACCCGGACCCGGTCCGGCTCGGCGGTACGGCCACGTTCCGCATCATGTGCGGCACATCCGCCACCTCCGCCATGCTGAGCGGCACCGACCTCGGGCTCGCCCACGACTATCCGATGGACGCCACAAGCGCGGGCCACTTCTCGCTCACGCTTGACATCCCGCGCAACGTCGCGCCGGGGCCACATGACGTCCAGATGACCTGTTCCAACGGCGACTCCGGGACGGTACGGGTCCGCATCGCGTCCCATCGCGAGACGGTCGACGCGCCGACCTCTGGTGCCGCCATGACCGCCGCCGTGCTGGGTGGCGGCGGCGCCGCGCTGGCCGCGGTCTGCGGCGCCATCGTGCTCGGCCGACGACAGGAATTGGATTCGAGCGACTGACATGTCCTCCGATAGGCCGTTTCGTGATCAACGGCCGATCGCCGGGCCACCACCGCCGAACTATCCCCGGTGGGCCCATCAGTGGCCCTACGTCGGGCGGCGGAGGTTCTGCCCGTTCCCACGGCGCGCACTAATCGCGTGGCTACTCGCCATCGTCGCGTTCTTCGGCGGCGGCGCGTTGCTCGCGCGCTGTGTGAACACGCGTTCGGCCGGCCAGGACACCCATGCGATCGTGCGCATCGCCGCGTCCGCGCCGCCGTCTACCGGATCGGTCGTAGTGCCGCCGTCGACGCAGGCGAGGCCGTGGTGACCGACATCGCGGTGACCGTTGTCGGCCCGGACCGGCCTGGCATCGTCGCCGAGGTCTCTGCCGCGCTCGCCCAGCTTGGCCTGAACCTGACCGACTCCACGATGACGCTGCTGCGTGGCCATTTCGCGATGGTGCTGGTCTGCTCGCCGGAGGTCGACGGTCATCGGGCCACCAGCGACGGCACTGGAACCGCCGGTGGCGCGGTGACGACCGACGGCACGGCCACTTCCCACCGCGCTGCGACCGCCGACCACGCCTCAACCGCCGCCGACGAGGCAGCCGTCGCCGCGGCGCTGCGACCGCTCACCGACGCAGGTCACCTCATTGCGACCGCGAGAGCTCTCGACGACGAACCACCCGCCGCCACCGTTGGCTTGCCGTACACGTTGGTCGTGCACGGCGCGGACCGGCTGGGCATCGTGGCCGCGATGACCGCGGCGCTCGCGCGCGCCGGCGGCAACATCACCGACCTCACCACCCGGCTGGCCGGCTCGCTGTATCTGTTGACCGCGGAGGTCGACCTGCCGACCGAGGCGGATGTCGATGCCCTCAGCGCCGATCTCGCGGACGAGGCGGCCCGGCTGGGCGTGACCGCCATCCTCTCGCCGGCCGAGGCGGACATGTTGTGACGGCCGGATGGCCGCCGGCCGCCTCGGACACCAGCAGACTCGGTGACGCGGGCAGCCGAGCCGACGCGCGCAGACTGGCCGAAACGGGCCGCGATCCGGACTGGCTGGATTCGGCGCTGGACTGGAGGAAGGGCTTGCGCGGCCGGGTACGCACAACGGTGCTCTCCCCCGACCCGGTGCTCGCCGCGCCGGGCGCCGACGTTGACCCGACCGCGTACGACGTTCGCGCGCTCGCCGCCGACCTTCTCGCCACGATGGCCGCTGCTCCGGGCTGTGTCGGCATCGCCGCTCATCAGATCGGCGTACCGCAACGGGTGTTCGCGATCGACGTACGCGAGCATCCGAAGACGCGTACCTGCCACGGTGCGCTCGTGCTGTGCAACGCGGATCTAATCGCCGCGACGCAATGGCAGAAGGGTCGCGAGGGCTGCCTGTCCGTGCCAAATCTGACCGGCGACGTCAAGCGCGCTGGACGACTCGCGATCCTAGCCCAGCTGCCCGGGCGAGCGGAGCCGGTCACGATGGCGACCGACGCGTTCGAGGCCCGTGCCGTCCAGCACGAGGTGGACCACTGCGACGGCCTGCTGTTCCTCGATCGGGTGGCCGGGCCGCACGCCGTCTTCGCGCGTCAGGTCTATCGGTAGTCGGTGGCGCCGCGTCGGCCCGGTAGATTGCACGCCATGCCGACGAGCCGCCCCGTGGTCGAGGTCTACACCGACGGCGCGTGCTCGGGGAACCCCGGACCGGGCGGTTGGGGCGCGCTACTGAGCTACGGCCGGCACGAGAAGGAGCTGTACGGCGGCCAGCGCGAGCCGACGACGAACAACCGTATGGAGTTGACCGCCGCGATCGAGGCACTCGAGCACCTCACTCGCCCGTCCGTGGTACGGCTGCACACCGACAGCACGTACGTCCGATCGGGCATCACCTCCTGGCTCGCCGGCTGGATCCGCAACGGATGGAAGACGTCCGACCGCAAACCAGTGCGCAACGCGGATCTGTGGCAGCGCCTGTCCGACGCCGTCGCACGTCACGAGGTCGAATGGCTCTGGGTCAAGGGACACGCCGGGGATCCCGGCAACGAACGCGCAGACGCGTTGGCCAACAAGGGAATGGCCGAGGCGCGCGGTCGATGACGCGGCAGCCGGATCACGTACAGTCTTGGCGGATCTTCTCCGGGTAGGCCGCGAGCCGTTGGGACAGTGCCTTGGACGGCACGTGTCCGCTCGCCACCGCGGCACGCCACGCATCGAGGTCGTTCGCGAACGCAGTTAGGTCGGCCGCGGTGTTGGGGTGGTTCGACTTCGCGGCGTCCGCGCGAAGTTCGGCCGCCGCCGTGGTCAGTTCCACGACGATCGCGTGTACGTCGGTGCCGTCGCCCCGGATCCGCGCTTCGAACTGGTGCGTATAGACGCCGACCGAGATGCACGCCGGATCGAGGCGCCGCGACAGGTGCTCGAGGCCCGCGCCGATGCCGCCGATCACGGGTACCGACCACAGCAGCGCGAAGATCACACCCAGCGCGCCGCGAACCCGCCCGACACCACCGAGGCGCCGCGCTCGGAGGAAACCGATCAGGCCGAACGCGAACCCGAACGGCGGCAGCGGCAGGATGCCGCACACCAGGCCGGCCGTGGCAATGCCGTTGGTGGGCTGCTGGATGCGCGGGTACGGCGGCAGACCGCGCGCGTCGAACATGGTGGGCGGTTGAGTCGGCGCCCCGATGCCACCGTTGCCGGACACCGGTGAACCCAACCCGACCGAATACGGCCGCGTCGTGATGCGGGTGCCGCCCGAGGGCGTCGTTGACGAGGGCGAGTCACTCGACGGCATGGACACCACCGGCGCGCTGACAGCCGCGCCGACCCGCCCGAACTGCGCCCGCCCTATGATCGGCACCTCGTCTGGTGCCGCGAGCGCCGCCCGCACTTCGTCCGCGCCGGCCGGTCGGTGTGCGGGATCCTTGGCGAGCATTCGGTGGATGAGTACGGCCAGCCCATCGGGTACGTCGGGACGCACCAGGCGCAACGGGATCGGCTCCGCCTTCAGGTGCGCGGCGATCCAATCGGCCGGCGTGTTCGCGCGGTACGGCGACCGGGCGGACAGCAACTCGTAGAGCACGCAGGCGAGGGCGTAGAGGTCGGCGCGCCCGTCGACGACGCCAATGTCCAGCTGTTCCGGCGCGGCGTACCGGAGCGTACCCAGGTGGTCGCCGTCCCGCGTCAGTCGCGACTCGCGATCCACCCACACGATGCCGAAGTCGACGATCTTCACCGCACCGGTATTGCCGCTCAGCATGATGTTCGCCGGCTTGAGATCGCGGTGGACGAGACCAGCCGCGTGCGCGGCACCGAGACCCGCGCAGATCTGATCGGCCAGAGTGCGCACCCGTGCCACCGGGAGCGAGCCATCGCCAGTGGAGCGGGCCTGCGCCTGCTCGTCGGCGAGCGAACCGCCGGTGACCAACTCCATGACCAGATAAGCGGAGCCGTCGTGCTCGCCGAAGTCGTGCGCGGTGACGATGTTCGGGTGGTTGAAGCCGGCCACCGCACGTGCCTCCTGCCGGAAACGCGCCATCGCGGCCTCGGCGTCGGCGAGCGAGCCGAAGGACACAAGCTTCACCGCGACGTCACGGCCGAGCGTCCGGTCGTACGCGCGCCACACCGCGCCGAAGCCACCCTGGCCCAACTCGGTGAGAAGCTCGTACCGCCCGGCGATCACCGCGCGCTCAGACATCCACCACCCTCACCCGTCCCGTCGGCTGGCTTGCCGCCGACCGGCTCACCGTGACGCTCGGCGCCGCGCGCGTCAAGACGTGGCCGCCCGCGTGTCGCGCGGCCGCGTCAAGGGATGGCCGCCCGCGTGTCGCGCGGCCGCGTCACGGGATGGCCGCCCGCGTGTCGCGCGGGCATCGCCCAGCGTGCCGGATCGGGTCAACCGCGTCGGGCGGTCGCGGCCACCCGTTGGCCGGATGTGGCCGGCTCGCCGGCCTCGCTGCCGACGCTTGCCACGGCGTGCACGTCCGCAGCGGTCTCGCGATCGTCCACGGTCTCTTCGAGATCGTCGGCCGCCACGTCGGACACCGGCTTCGGGGCGGGTGGGGTGTCGTTGCGCATCGCGAGGATGGCGATGTCGTCACGCGGTGTCTCCGCCGAAAACGCGATCGTCGCCGAGCGCAGGCGTGCGGCGACCACGTCGGCGTCGTGGCCGGCGAGCGGCGCGAGCACCTCGTGGGCGCGGGCGAGCCCGAAAAGATCCGCGCCGGCCCGCCGCTCGGTCACCCCGTCGGTGAAGAACACGAGCGTGTCGCCGGGCGCCATGTCCACGTCCACTGGTACGACCGTGATAGCGGGCAGCAACCCAAGCGCGCTGCCGTTGCGTCCGACCGCCTCGGTCTCGCCGGTGGTCCGGATCAGAATCGGTCGTTCGTGTCCGGCGAGGTAGATGCGCGCACGGATGGTCGGTCCGCTAGCGTCCACGGCCGCGACCGCAAGCGTGGCGAACCGCCCGCCGCCCTGTTCGGCGAGTTCCTCGTTGATACGCGCGAGAATCTCCGGAACCGGACGGCCTTCCCGCACGAGAACCCGCAGCACGTTGCGTACCAGGCCGGTGACGGCGGCCGCCGCGGCGCCCTTGCCCGACACGTCGCCGAGCACCATCAGCCACCGACCGTCGGGCATTTCGAGGACGTCGTAGAAGTCGCCGCCGACGTCGACCGTACCGATCGCGGGAATGTACTCGGCCGCGAACCGTACGCCGTCGACATGTGGCAACGCGGGCGGCAGCAGCGCCTGGCGCAGCGTATCGGTTGCCGCGCGACGCTCCTCGTGCAACTGGGCGTTGTCGAGCGCGAGCGCGGTTCGCCGTGCCAGGTCGACGATAACGGCAAACTCGTCAGTGTCGTGCCGGCGACCGCGGGGCCGCCCGACGGCTAGCACGCCGAGCCGGTAGCCGCGCACGATCAGCGGCACCGCTATCCCGTCCAGTCCGGTCGACAGCGTGGTGTGCTGGCCCGGCGTCATCGCGTCGGCCAGCACGCGCCGGTTGGCCGGCAGGTCGAGCAGCCGTCGTACCGCGACCGTTTGCGCCTCGTCCGCGTGGGTCGCGGCGGCGACCTGCGGCGGACCGCCATCGAAGCAGCGCAGCACCGCGCACCATTCGCCGAGCCGCGGCACAAACAGCCGCGGGACGAGCGCCATGGTGAGATCGATCTCCAGCGACTGCGCCAAGAGATCGCTCGCGCCGGTGATGAACGCAACCTCGGCACGGCGCCGAAGGTCGGACGAGCGCAGCCGGTCGTTGTCCACCATGACCGCGAACGCCTGCGCGGCGAGCACCGCCACGCTCCGTACGTGCTCCGGCAACTCCGGAGCGTAGACGGTCAGACTGCCGTGCATGGGTGGCGGCAACGGCAGCGGCACTCGGACCGCGGTCGGCTCGTGGTGTGCCGCACCCGACTGTGCGACGCGTTGCTCACCACGACCGTCCGCACGATCGAACGACAAGTCGACGGCTGCTCCGCCGGCCGCCGCCGACAGGTCCGCGACGGCCTGCTCGGCGAGTCGCGTCAGATCGTCCGCGACCGGCGCGGCCAACCATGTCTCGGGAACGGTCACCGCGCCACCGGCCCGCGGCCGCGGTATGCCGTCGCCAGTTGCGCCCGTCGCGGCGGCGCCGGCAAATGGCGACGTCGAGCCGTTGGGCGCCGGTACGCCTGGACCCAGCGCACCGTAAACGTTGTCGACCACGGCGTCGGCGCGGAACACCTCGAACCACACCGTCTTGCCCCCGCCGTGATGGAGAACGCCCCATCGGGTCGCGATGTGGTCGACGAGCACGAGACCCCGCCCGTGCGAGAGCAACGGACGCTGCCCGTCGGCCGTGTCGAGCGTGGGTACCTCACCGCGGTGACCATCAGCCACCGCCACGTGTACGCGTGCAGAATCAACGTCAATGGTCACGTCGAGATCAGTGCCGGCGTGCAATACGGCATTTGTGACGAGTTCGGTGGCCAACAACATCACGTCGTCCGCCAGTTCCGATAGCCCGGTCTCGGCGAGCACCTGACGCACCGCGGTCCGCACCGCAGACGGCGCGTTCCGGTCGGCTCGCAGGTGCAGATGACGTGTTGCGGTGGGGGCCACGAACAGTAGTGTCCTCCGAGTGGAGCGGTGTAGCCAGCCGTATCGGTCGCCGCCTCACCAGGTACGCCACGCGCCGCTGACGCGGCGGTGCGACGGGAGGGTGTCATGACCGTGACCGACCAGCGACCGGGGCAACGGCCGGGTACCGACGCGCTCCTTGCGGAACTGACCGAGGCACTGCACGGCGTACGCGGCGGCGACTTCAAAGTACGGTTACCCCGCCGCGGTGACGCCGGCGCCGCCGTCGTCGACGCGTTCAACGAGGTCGTCGCGCAGCAGGAGCGTCAGGCGCAGAACTTCGTACAGATCGCGCGGCTGGTGGGACGCGAAGGGCGGCTCACCGAACGGCTCGGCGACGAGGGACTCGACGGCGCATGGGCGGAGACGATCCATACCGTCAACGCGCTGATCGACGACCTCGGCCGGCCGACGACCGAGATCGCACGCGTCATCGCCGCGGTCGCCGAGGGCGATTTGTCGCAACATATGGCGAACGAAATCGAGGGTCGGCCGCTGCGCGGCGAGTTTCTCCAGATCGAGCGGACCGTCAACACGATGGTCGACCAGCTCTCCTCGTTCGCCGACGAGGTAACGCGGGTGGCCCGCGACGTCGGCACCGAAGGCAAGCTCGGCGGGCAGGCGGACGTACGAGGTGTGTCTGGTACGTGGCGCGACCTGACGTCGAACGTCAACCAGATGGCTGCGAACCTGACGAACCAGGTGCGCTCGATCTCGCAGGTGACGACCGCGATCGCATACGGCGACCTGTCCCAGAAGATCACCGTTTCGGCGAAGGGCGAGGTCGCGGAACTGGCCGAGACCATTAACTCGCTCACCGACACGCTGCGCGTCTTCGCCGAACAGGTCACGCGCGTAGCACGCGAGGTTGGCACCGAGGGCAAGCTCGGCGGCCAGGCCGACGTGCCGGGCGTGGCCGGTACGTGGAAGGACCTGACCGACAGCGTCAACTCGATGGCGTCGAACCTGACCGACCAGGTGCGCAACATCGCGCAGGTGGCGACCGCGGTGGCCCGTGGTGACTTGTCGCAGCGGATCACCGTTGCGGCGCAGGGCGAGATCCTCGAACTGAAGGACACCGTCAACACGATGGTCGACCAGCTGTCCTCCTTCGCCGACGAGGTGACCCGCGTGGCCCGCGAGGTGGGCACCGAGGGCAAGCTCGGCGGCCAGGCACAGGTGCTGGGCGTCGGCGGTACGTGGCGGGACCTGACCGACAACGTCAACCAACTCGCCGGCAACCTGACCGCGCAAGTGCGCAACATCGCCCAGGTCACCACCGCGGTGGCCCGCGGCGACCTGTCGCAGAAGATCACCGTGGACGCACGTGGCGAGATCCTGGCGCTCAAGAACACCGTCAACACGATGGTCGACCAGCTGTCCTCGTTCGCCGACGAGGTGACCCGGGTGGCCCGCGAGGTCGGCACCGAGGGGAAGCTCGGCGGTCAAGCCGAGGTGGCTGGCGTCTCCGGCACCTGGCGCGACCTCACCGACAACGTCAACTCGATGGGCTCGAACCTGACCGACCAGGTCCGCAACATCGCCCAG
>DATFRR010000173.1:0-7499 GCA_035263025.1 Micromonosporaceae bacterium | reverse complement strand
GTGCATCGGCCGTTTCGGTCGCGCGGCTTCGCGCGGGCGCCGTACCCACGGTCGGCGTGATGGCAAGGCGCTCGACGATCGGCTCCGATGCGAGCATCGCCGTGATCGCCGTCGACGTCGACGTGTTGCCGTTGCGGGCGTCGAACTGTTGGGCGATCTCCGTCGCGGTCGCGGCCAACGCGTCGCCCAACGTCGTCGGGTCCACGTCCATGGCCGGCCGATCGCCGTACGCCGGGCGGTGCACCGTGGTACGGCGGCCAGCCGCGGCAGCGCGCCGCAGCACATGCGCCGACCGTGCCGCGAACGTCATGGCGTCGTACGGCGTCGGTGCGGTATCGAGCCAATCGATGTGGCGCGCCACGATGTCGACGCCGCGGACTTCGTTGCCGGTGAGCGCGCAGAACTCCACGTGTCGACCGATCTCGGCGAGGTCCGCGAGATGCGGCCGGTGCGCGCGGTACGCCCGCCGGTGCGCGTCGCGTGCCTCCTCGTGCCGTCCGGCGCGGAGATACGGGATCATCAGCGCGGTCAACAAGGACCGTGGTTGCTCGGCGCAGTCCGTCGAATCGCCCAAACCTTGCCCGGTCACCGCGTCGGCCACCGTGATCGCGTCGTGGTGCTCGTCAATATCCGCGAGCCAGGTCGCCTTTCCAGTGGCATCGCATGCCGGACAGTCGGAGAGGTCGTCGCGCGGCGCCGCGCGCCACTCGTCGAACCATTTCTCGGCGGCCGGTCGATCGCCGACATGGCGCGCGACCAGATGCCGGAGCTGATGGACGGCGTGGGGGCTGTGGCCGCCGGAGCGCCAGCGCGCGGCGATGTCCTCGAGCAGATCGGTGGTCCGGTCGAGCGGGATGTCCGGGAAGCGCACAAGTCCGGCGACGGTCGCCTTGAACTTCCACAGCAACGCATGTCGAGAGGCGCGGTAGCCGCGTGGGTCACGGTCGAATTCGGCGAGGCACCAAGCGAACGTCACGAACGACTTCTCCGGCTGGCCACCGTAGACGTACGCGCTCGTCAGCAGAAGCCGCGACTTGAACCGCAGTTCCTTCGCGCGCAGCAGATCGGCATGCGTTACGACATGTTCGGTCAACTTGGTGCGAGCGGCGCCGTACGGCATGTCGGCGGCATCACGCAGCATGTCCCACAGTTCATCCTCGGTGTGGGACATGCACACGCCTCCCGGTGCGGCCTACTGGCTCGGAACACACAGCCGAACCACCGTATCGAGGTATGCCCGGCCGAGTCAGCCCCGCATTACGGCACAGATCGGGCGGTTTCCGCCCCGCCCGCGCCGGAATTGTCACCAGCAGCCGCGTGAACGGTTTCGTCTGCCGATTCGCCGGGTGGCGCGGTGACGGTCAATCGGTCAATGCGGCTGCGCCACCACGGCAGCGCCAACAACGCACCGATCAATGCGCCGATGGCGTTCAGGAACACGTCGTCAACCGAGGAGAACCTGCCGAGCTGGAACACCCACTGCAGCGTCTCGATGGCGGTCGACGCACATGCACCGACGAGCAACACCGCGAACGGTCCGATCCGCCATCTCATCGGCAGGCCGAACCCGAGCGGCGCCAACACGAGAAGGTTGCCCACAATCTGCAGGGCGGCATGTTGCCAACCGATGTGCACCAAGATGGCGAGATCGTGGAACGGCACGAGGTTTACCCCATTCGCCGTGTCCGTCGGCGTGAGCGTCAGGACGAGGCCAGGCACCGTACCAATGATCATGATGGCTTCGGCCCACGCGGATCGCGCCGCCCACGCGGCCGGCCAACCGGCGGACCGGCGCCGGCGGGTGACCCACACCGCAACGACGATGACGAGCGGAATCGCGATGAGCGCGACGATGATGCCCGGACGGTAGTTCGCCCACATTCGATCGAGGCGCCCCAGCACCCAGTGGATCGGCATGGACGCAGGGTAGCGTCCGCGTTTCGACGCCGTGCGGCATCGGCGCGATCGTCACGCGCACGCGCTAGCCGGCCGTTGACACCTCGGTCAGCGCCGGACGTTTCGCGGTGCGATGGTCGCCCGACGAGCGGCCGGTCAGACGGCGCTTTACCCACGGCGCCAGGTGATTACGCGCCCAGCGTGCGTCGGCCGCGCGGGCCGCGGCCCAGGACAGCCGAGGCGGGTACGGCGGCGAGTCCAGCCACGTCTGATCCGCGGTGACCTGGAGCGCGGTGAGCACGTGCGCGGCCACCCGTCGGTGCCCGAACGAGTTGAGGTGCAAGCGATCGGCGCTCCATAGCGCGGGATTCAGGAACTCGTCGTCGTCCCACAGGTCGACCACGACCGCGCCATGCCGGTCGCGAGCCTCGTTGACCGCATCGTTCAACAGCCGCACGCGCGGGAGGATGAGCCGCTGTCCGGGCAGACGCCGAGTCACGTCGGCGAACCGGAACACGATCACTTCAGAGCCCACCGCGCGCAGGGTGCCGATCACGTGGTGAAACCGCGGCAGCATGACGTCGGGTTGGAAGCCGCGACGCAGCGCGTCGTTGCCGCCCGCTGCGAAGCTCACCACGTCTGGCGCCATCCGCAGCGCGGCGGGCACTTGCTCGTCGACCACGCGGTCGAACAGCCGACCACGGATGGCGAGATTTGCGTAGCGGAAGTCCGGCGTCTCGGTCGCGAGGCGGGCGGCCACCAAGTCGGCCCAACCGCGGAAGATTCCGGTGTCCGGATCCGGATCGTCAAGCCCTTCGGTGAAGCTGTCACCGACCGCGACCAGACTCCGTACCCGCATCGTTCGCGTGCTCCCGCCCGTACCTCGCCCGACACGGGCGTCGTAGCTCGCCCCGACGCGGGCGTATGCCTCACGTCAGTCTGTCAAACCACGGTCGCCGTGCGTAGATGCCGGCCTCGTGACGTGACGTACGACGCACGGTCGGCGCGATGAAGCACGCACCGTGGCCGGCGCGCAGCGATGGCGGACGGCGCGCCGACGCCGAAAACGCCGCGCGACGCCGGGGGCGGCCCGCGTACGCTGCGGCGCATGCGCGACCGTGGGCACGTGATGCGGATGTCGACCATGTTCGGCCGAACGCTGCGCGAGGACCCGGCGGACGCGGAGGTGCCGAGCCATCGCCTCCTGGTCCGGGCCGGATACGTGCGCCGGGCGGCTCCGGGTGGGTACACGTTGCTGCCGCTCGGCAAGCTTGTGGTGGACCGCATCACGGACGTGATCCGGGCGGAGATGCGCGGCATCGGCGCCCAAGAGGTGCAGTTCCCGACGCTGCTGCCCCGTGATCCGTACGACGTGACGGGCCGCTGGGTCGAGTACGGCAACGAGATCTTCCGCCTCCGGGACCGGCGCGGCGCGGACCACTTGCTCGGTCCGACCCACGAAGAGATGTTCACGCTGCTGGTCAAGGACATCTGCGCGAGCTACCGCGACTTTCCGGTGATCCTCTACCAGGTGCAGACGAAGTTCCGCGACGAGGCGCGGCCGCGTGCCGGGCTGCTGCGCTGCCGTGAATTCACCATGAAGGACGCCTACTCGTTCGACCTCGACGATGACGGGCAGCGCGCCTCATATCTCGCGCATCGGGCGGCGTACCAACGGATCTTCGATGAACTCGGGCTGCGCTACACGATCGTCGCGGCGATGGCCGGTGCGATGGGCGGATCGGACTCGGAGGAGTTTCTTGCCGAGGCGGAGGTCGGTGAGGACACCTATGTCGCCTGCCCGGCATGCGGGTACGCCGCGAACACCGAGGCAGTGACCACACCCGTGCCGCCAGCCACCGACCCGACCGCGCACCCGGCCATCGAGGTGCTCGACACGCCGGACACGCCGACCATCGAGTCGCTCGTCGCGATCGTGAACGCACAGCGGGCCGGCGGACGCGGCGACTGGCGCGCCGCGGACATGCTGAAGAACGTCGTGCTAACCGTGACCGAACCGGACGGGTCGAGTGACGTACTGGTCGTCGGCGTACCGGGTGACCGCGACGTCGACCTCAAGCGCCTCGGCGCGGTGCTCTACCCGGCGACCGTCGCGCTGTTCGACGACTTCGAGTCGCGGCCGGACCTCGTGCGTGGATACATCGGGCCGCAAGGCACGGCGAAGTTCCGCTATCTCGTCGATCCGCGCATCGCGACCGGGACGGCATGGGTAACTGGTGCGAACGCGGTCGACCGCCACGCGATAAACGTGGTTGCCGGCCGGGACTTCGAGCCGGACGGCACAGTCGAGGCGGTGGAGATTCGTGCCGGCGACGCGTGCCCGACATGCGGCGCGCAGTTGGCGATCCGTCGCGGCATCGAGATCGGCCACATCTTCGCGCTCGGGCGGCGCTACACGAACCTGTTCGCGGTCGACGCGCTCGGACCCGACGGCGCGCCGATCCGGATCACGATGGGTTCGTATGGCATCGGCATCACGCGTGCCATGGCGACGATCGCCGAGCAACACCACGACGAGCGCGGCTTGGTCTGGCCGACCACCGTGGCACCGGCCGACGTACATATCGTGGCGACCGGCAGCGATCAGACCTCAACGGCGCTGCGGCTCGGTGACGAATTCGCCGGTCGCCAGCTCGGTGCCATCGTTGACGACCGGGTCGGCGTGTCGGCCGGCGTGAAGTTCACCGACGCCGAGCTGCTCGGCATGCCGTACATCGTGGTAGTGGGCCGGCGGGTCGCGGACGGGTACGTCGAGCTGCGCGACCGGCGGACCGGTGCGCGACAGGACGTACGGCTGGCCGAGGTCGCGGGCCACGTGGCCGCACTGATCTCCGGTTGACCGCTAGGTCACCTCGGCGGTCCGGCAGCCACGCAGTTCGGCGACGAGCTGCGCTTCCTGCTCGATGATCGTCGCGGCCGTGGTGACGGGGCGGTCGAAGTAGCTGATCTGAACGCGAAGCACGGTGCCCTTCTTCTGCGAGCGCCACGTGGCGACGATCTCGCCATCGACGAGGAGCGTGCCCGGCGCGCCGAGCGCCGGCCAGACCACCTTGCGCTTCGACGGGTCCGGGATCAACGTGGCTCGGTCGCGCGCGAGCAGGTACGGGTCGCTGGGCGGAAGCAGCCGTACGCCGGACGGCGCCCGGGAAGCACGCAGTTCGTCGATGTCGTCACGCAGCACGCAACCCGTGCTTTCGTCCCAGCTCACCTCGTGCAGATCGTCAGCCAGCTCGGCAAACCGTTGCCGGGCATCCGCGGCACCGATTTTGGTCCAGTCGGCGAAGTCGAGGGGTGTCGCGGGACCGTAGCAGCGCAAGAACCGTCGGAGCAGCTCGCGGCCGGCGTCTCGCGCAGCCGGTGAGCCGATCTCGGGTGCCTCCTCGCGCAGCCACTCGTCGACCCGGATGTAGCACAGCTCCCGGCCGGAACGGGGCGCGATGCAGTAGGTGCCAACCACACCGGGCAGCCGGAACAGTTCCTCGAAGATGTGTCGCGAGCCGCAACGCTCGCACCACGACGACATCGACTCGGGAAGCCGGGCGGTCATCGACGCGCTCAGCTCGCCCTTGCCGCGAGCGCCGCCGGCCAACTCAGCGCTTGCCGCCTCGATCACGCGGTTCAGCGCCTCGGTGGGCCTGATGCTGGCCGCCGCAAGCTGGTTCGCCGCGACCTTACCCAACGTCTCGCCCAGCGATTCGTCGTCAATGCCGATCGCGCCGACCGTGAAGACGGCCAGATCCTGTGGTCGCACCAGTGCGGGCACCATGCGCGGGCCGATCACCTCGATCAGGCGGCGGTCCGACAACGCCGCAGACACCCGGTCTTCCGAGACGCCGTTGACCCGGGCCAGCAGCGCGACCTGTGCCGAACCGGGCGGACTGTTACGCACACTGCAGGTCGCCGTCGCATCCGCCATGCTGTCCGCGGCCAACCTCCGCACCAGGTGCTGCCGGCGAAGTCGGAACGCGAGCACCTGCGTGCGGGCCACCGTCATCGCCACGGGCGAAGGCTAGCGCTCCGGTCTGACACTCGCGCAGACGAAACCGAGGCGTTCGAAGCGACCTGCGACTACCGCGACGGCTGGGTTAGGCGGCGCCGACTAGGCGGGCGGCGGCACCGGCGTCGCGAGTCCCTCGATGACCTGCGCGCCGGGCAACTCCGTGAGGGCGACGCCAGGCAGCACAATCTTGCTACGTCGGACACCCGACCCGATCACGACGTACGGCGTCGCCGCGACCACCGCGTCCACGAAGATCGGCCAGGACGGCGGCAATCCGATCGCGGTGATGCCGCCGTATTCCATGCCGGTCTCGCGGACCGCCACGTCCATCGGCGCAAAGCTGGCCTTGCGCACGTCGAGTAGCCGCCGCACCACGTTGTTCACGTCCGCGCGCGTGGTGGCGAGCACCATGCACGCGGCGAACCGCTCGACGCCTTCGCGTTTGCCCGCAACGATCACGCAGTTTGCGCTCACGTCGAGACCGACGCCGTACGTGGCGCAGAACGCCGCGGTGTCGGCCAGGTCCGGATCGATCGGCGCGACCTGAATGTCGTCGGGATCGGTCGAGCTAGACCACGCGGCAAGCGCGTCGTAGACCGGGGTGGCCAACAGATCCTTACGCGTACGGGCCGGCGCGGTATCGAGTGTTCCCATCACGGCACCATCCTGCCGTACCGGCTAAAGGGTTTGCGCGGTGCCCGACCGACCACGACGCTGGGCCGATGGGCGCACCCATGTTGGCAGGCGACGGCGAAGTCCTGCATTTCTCCGAGGATCCGACGATCACGTTGTTCACGCCACACGTCGCACCGACCGCCCGGCAGCCGGAGGCCTATGTGTGGGCGGTCGACGCGGCACAGGAGCCGGCCTACTGGTTTCCGCGCCAGTGCCCGCGCGCGATGGCGTGGACGGTACCCACGACCACGGCGGCCGACGGCGCCACGATTCTCGGTCCGGGCGCGCCTCGGGTGCACGCCATCGAGTACGGCTGGCTGCCTGCCGTGCAAGCCGTGCGACTGTTCGCGTACCGGTTCGACGCGACCGCGTTTCGACCGTTCGGCGACGCGGCCTATGTGTGCGAGAACCCGGTTCACCCGCTCGGTGCACCTGAGCCGGTCGGTGATGTGCTGGCTCGCCACGAGGCGGCCGGCATCGAGCTACGCCTCGTTGCCGACCTCGCACCGTGGTGGTCCGCGGTCATCGCGTCGACCGTGCAGTTCTCCGGCATCCGGCTGCGCAACGCACGCACGCCACTGTGAAACGGCGCTTGCGGCGCGCTTATTCACTCGCCGGGTTCTAGAACAGTTTGGAGTAGGTCTGAAGTCCGGTCGCGATCTGTAGCGCAGCCTGGAACGTACCGTCGCCATTGCCCCGATACAGGAACAGCGCACCGGCCGGGTTGCGAGCCACCAGATCATTGTGACCATCGAGGTTGAAGTCACCGATGCCGATGATCGCGTTGTAGACCTGCCACCCACCACCGACCTTCACCGGCGCCGCGAAGCCGTTCAACTTCCCGTTGAACCGCCACAACGAACCCGACGAGTCGGTAGCCAGCACATCACCGAACCCGTCGCCGTTG
>DATFRR010000172.1:0-3598 GCA_035263025.1 Micromonosporaceae bacterium | reverse complement strand
GCACATCGCGCATATGTGCTGGAAACCGGCCGTATCGTCAAGAGCGGAACCGGTGCCGAGTTGCTCCGGGATCCGGCGGTGAAGGACGCCTACCTCGGCGTCGCCTGACGTCCAGCCCGGCATCGTCGGGCGCGCTGACCGTCACGGTCGCACTGGGCGTCGACGACACCGATCGGGTGTCGCGCAGGCCACGTCAACTCACGACTGAAGGAATGATCCAGATGAAGCTCACTCGGAGTCGGGCGCTGATCAGCGTCGTCGGCACCATCGCCATCGCGGCGTCGTTGGCGGCATGTGGCAGTTCGAACAATTCAAATGCGGGTGGCGCGAGCACGCCGACGATCGCGTCGTCGGTTGACCCGTCGCTTGCCGCGAAGGTGCCTGCGGCGATCAAGTCGAAGGGCACGATCCTCATCGGTACCGACTCGACCTACGCGCCGAGCGAGTTCCTGGCTCCCGATGGCAAGACCGTCGTCGGCTTC
This sequence comes from Micromonosporaceae bacterium, assembly GCA_035263025.1. GTDB lineage: Bacteria > Actinomycetota > Actinomycetes > Mycobacteriales > Micromonosporaceae > DASQPR01. The sequence continues at coordinate 3,116 of DATFRR010000172.1, read as the reverse complement.
GACGTCGACCTGTTCAACGCGGTCGCGGGCAAACTCGGCCTGAAGACCCAGTGGCAATCGGCCAACTTCTCGGACATCATTCCCGGCGTGACATCCGGCAAGTACGACATTGGCGTCTCGTCGTTCACCATCAACGCCGAGCGCATGCAGCAGGTCACCATGGTGTCGTACTTCTCCGCCGGCACGCAGTGGGCGCAGCAGGCCGGTGGCTCGGTCGACCCGAACAACGCGTGCGGCAAGAAGATTGCCGTGCAGACCGGCACGGTGCAGGTGGATGACATCACCGCGCGCTCGAAGACGTGCACAACGGCTGGCAAGCCGGCGATCAAGATCGACCAGTACCAGGCGCAGAGCGACGCGACCAATGCCGTCGTCACGGGCAAGGACAACGCAATGCTCGCCGACTCTCCGGTGTCCGCGTACGCGGTCCAGAAGACCAACGGCCAGCTCGCGCTCCTCGGCGCCATCTACGAATCGGCGCCGTACGGCTACGTGCTGCCCAAGAACGAGACCGACTTCGGCAGCGCGATCGCGAGCGCCGTGCAGGCGCTCATCGCGGACGGTACGTACAACAAGATCCTCACGAAGTGGGGCGTGCAGGCCGGCGCGATCACCAACCCGACGGTCAACCCAACCCAGTGATCTCATGACCGCACCAACCTCGGAACGGGCACGGCCGGAAGCGATCAAGGCCGTGCCCGTTCGGCGCCCCTGGCGCTGGGTGGCGAGCGTCGTCGTACTCGTGCTCGTCGCGATGTTCCTCCACATGATCTTCACGAACGATCACTTTGAGTGGAAGTTCATCTTCGTGAGTTCCGGTGAGGGACAGCGGGGGGCGATGTTCACGCCGCCCGTGCTCGCCGGCCTCCGCGGCACGATCTACCTGACGATCCTCGCAATGTTGATCGCTGTCGTGCTCGGCGTGATCCTCGCGATCATGCGACTGTCGCCCGGCCCGATCCTCAAGGGCGCGGCGTTCGTTTACATCTGGTTCTTCCGTGCCGTACCACTCATCGTGCTCGCCGTGCTCTTCGGCAACGTCGGCATCCTGTGGCATCGATTCGGTCTGGGGCTACCGTTCGACCAACAGATCGGCAACCTCTTCGGCGTGCACGACCTGAGCGCGAAGTTCTACAGCCACTCGGCGATCGACCTGCTGTCCGGCTTCATCGCCGGCATGCTCGCACTCGCGCTGTCCGAGGCCGCCTACATGGCAGAGATCGTCCGCGCGGGCATCCTGTCCGTCGACCCGGGTCAGACCGAGGCCGCCGCCGCGCTGGGCCTGTCCCGGCGGCAGACCCTGCGCCGCATCGTGTTGCCACAGGCGATGCGCGTCATCGTGCCGCCGACCGGCAACGAGACCATCGCGATGGTCAAAAACACCTCATTGGTGGCGTACGTTCCAGTGAGCACGGAACTGTTCTTCCAGCTCCAGGCGATCGGCCACCGTACGTTCCAGGTGTTCCCGGTGCTGGTGGCGGCAGTAATCTGGTATCTGATCATTTGTACGATCCTGATGATCGCGCAGTACTACGTCGAGCGGTACTTCTCCCGCGGGTACGGCCAGAGCGGCCGCGGCCGACTCCACCTGCGCGATATCGCTGTCGAAAGCACCGGCCGGATCAGCGTGAAGCCGGCCGACGACACGGGCTCCGGAGGCAACACGTGAGCGCGTCCGACATGATCGCGATCCCCCCGCCGTCTAGCGACGGTCTGATGGTCCGCGCGGACAACGTACACAAGTCGTTCGGGCACCTCGAGGTGCTGAAGGGCATCGATTTTGAGGTGCGGGCCGGCGAGGTATCGGTGGTAGTCGGACCGTCCGGCTCCGGCAAGTCGACATTCCTGCGATGCATCAACCACCTCGAAAAGATCAACGCCGGCCGCATCTGGGTGGACGGCGACCTGATCGGCTATCGCGAGCGCGGTGGCCGCCTGCACGAGATGCACGACAAGGACATTGCCTCGCAGCGGCGTGTGATCGGCATGGTGTTTCAGCGCTTCAATCTGTTCCCCCACATGACCGCGATGGGCAACGTCATGGAAGCACCGTGCCGCGTCAAGCGGCTGTCCAAGTCGGACGCGCGTGATCGCGCGGCTGCCTTGTTGCGCCGCGTCGGGCTTGCCGACAAGATCGACAACTATCCCGGCCAACTGTCCGGCGGCCAGCAGCAGCGGGTGGCGATCGCGCGGGCGCTCGCCATGGAACCGAAGCTGATGCTCTTCGACGAGCCGACGTCCGCGCTCGACCCCGAGCTGGTCGGCGAGGTGCTGGACGCAATGAAGGACCTGGCTCGCGAGGGCATGACGATGATCGTTGTCACCCATGAGATCGGCTTCGCCCGCGAGGTCGGCGAGAAGCTGACGTTCATGGACGACGGCGTAGTGGTGGAGTCCGGCCCGCCGCGCGACATCATCTCCAACCCGCAGCACGAGCGTACGAAGGCGTTCCTGTCCAAGGTCCTCTAACCGATAGTGGACGCCGCCATTGGCCTGCGTGCCGTGCAGTGTTGTTTGTCTCAGGCGTTCGAGTCTCGCGCCCATGATCCGTTAAAATCGTTCGCGCGGCGGTGGGGCTCGCCGCGTCCGCTTTCTCGCTCCGCGCACCGCGCGACCCGCGGCCGGCAGCGAATCGGACTAACCGCGACGCTTACGCCAACGGTCCCTGCTGGACCACACGGTAGGAGACCTCGCATGGACGCCATGCCCGGCCGCCAAACGCGCGCGCGCCAATCGCCCGATGACCGCAACTTGGATGGGCGCACGGTGGACCATCGCAAGCTGGACCAGCGGATGCTGGATCACCGCATGCTGGATCACCGCGCGTTGATTCCCGGTGGGCTGGATCACCGGCTGCCCACCGACTCGGACGTCGATCTTCACGTCGAGCGGCAGCGCTCCGAACTGCTACGCGCTCCCTGGGCGGTGCTCACCGCGATCGCGGTCGGTGGCGCGCTCGGATCACTCGCCCGATATGGCCTCGCGGTCGCGTTTCCGCCGCCGCCGGCCGGCCTTCCGTGGGCGACGTTCGCGGTGAATGTGTCCGGTGGTCTGCTGATCGGGATCCTCATGGTGCTGGTGACCGACGTGTTCGACGCGCACCCGTTGGTCCGTCC
>DATFRR010000171.1:0-13759 GCA_035263025.1 Micromonosporaceae bacterium | reverse complement strand
CGGTACGCTGCCCGCCGACCGGGGGTCAGAGGACGGCTTCGGCGCGCCCGGGTGGGATCGGGCCCGCGAATGCCCGATCCCGCAGCCTTGGCCGAGGCTGCCGTCTGTTCTCGATCTGTGCTGATCTCGATCTAGCTCGATCTTGAAGTTCTGATCTTGAAGCCCTGATCTTGAAGCTCTGATCTTGAAGTTATTCGAACAACCGTTCGAACACATATACAGTAAACCCCGGGTACGACAAGACCGCAACCACCGGCGCGCGGCGAGCGCACAGGCGCCTTCAGGAGTCGGCCTGACCTGGGCTAACCTCCCGATGTGATCGCCACGGCCGCACGCGGACGCACCGCCGTCCGCCCCGCTGTCGGCGTCGTCATGGTGGTCACCTCCGGTGCACTCTTCGCCGTCAATGGCACCGTCTCGAAGCTGATCCTCGAGGCCGGCGTCGACGCACCGCGGCTGACCCTGCTACGCGCAACCGGCGCCTGGATGGGGCTCACCGTCATCGCCTTCCTGACCCGACCGGGTCTCGCCCGACTCCGCGTCGTCGCCGCCGACCTTCCGCTGCTCATCACGTACGGCCTGGCCGGCTTCTTCTTCGTCCCGATGCTCTACTTCGTGTCGATCAGCCGATTGCCGGTCGGCATCGCGTTGCTGTTCGAATACACCGCTCCGCTGCTCGTCGCGCTGTGGGCCCGCTTCGGTCAGCGACAGCAGGTCAAGAGCCGACTCTGGTACGGCCTGGCCGGCAATCTCGTCGGTCTCGCGTGCATCACACAGTTCTGGCACGCGAGCCTTCGCCTCGACACCATCGGTGTCCTGGCCGGCGTGGCCGCCGCCGGGCTCCTGTGCTTCTACTACGTGCTGGGCGCCCGCGGTGTGACGCAGCGGGACACGGTGTCGCTGACCTGGTGGGCGTTCGGCATCTCGGCGGTTGCCGGGTTGGCCGTTGCCTCGGTCCGTCACGGTGCCCTGTTCCCCGCGCATGTCCTCGCACGCGAATCACACGGCGTACCCGTCTGGGCGCTTGCCATCTACCTCGTCCTCGGCGGCTCCATCGCGTCCTACCTGCTGGTCGCCGGCGCCCTTCGGCACCTACCGCCGACCAGCGTCGGCATCATCGGCATGATCGAGCCGGTCATCGCGTCCGCGGTGGCGTGGCTCGTGCTTCGCGAACGGTTGTCGGCGGTTCAGCTTGTCGGCGGCGTACTCGTGCTGGTCGGCGTCGCGGTCGCGGAGACAGCGCGTACCGCCGGGCCTGGCGAAGCGGCCGAGATCCCACCCGCGTAGCCGCGCCCGCCGACGTCGGCCCCGGACCGTGGCGGTGCTCATGGATGCGCGAGGATGGCGCCATGCACGCGAACGTACGTACCGTCCAGGACGCCCTCGTCGCGGCCGACGCGGTAGACGGCGCCGGCGAGCCGAGCACCGTCCGGATGCTGCCCGACGCCGTGTCCACCGCCGCGCTGGCCGCCGCCGCACTCGATGTCCAAGTGGGACAGATCGCCAATTCCCTGATCTTCGACGCGGATGGCGAGCCGTTGCTGGTGCTGACGTCCGGCGCGCACCGAGTGGACACGGCCAAGGTCGCCGCGACGATCGGCGTCGCGGCACTCAAGCGCGCCACGCCGGACTTCGTCCGTGAGCACACCGGCCAGTCGATCGGTGGCGTCGCCCCGCTCGGTCACGTCAAGCCGGTACGCACGCTGGTGGACACCGCGCTCGCACAGTACGACGAGATCTGGGCGGCCGGCGGTATCCCCCATGCGGTGTTCCCGACCACGTACGCCGAACTGGTACGCGTGACCGGTGCGACGCCGGTGGACGTGGAGTGACCGTCGCGTCCGGCTACGCTGGCGCGTAGGCCAACAGCGTACGCGACGAGGTGACAGGTGCCCACGGATCGACCGTCCGGAATGCGGCTCGTCGCGTGGACACCGACGGACCTCGCGAACCGCCTCGACGACGTCATCGAGGTGTACGGCGAGGCCATGGGGTACGACGTCGCACTGTTGCACGCCCGGCGCGGGTACATAGCCTCACACGTCAGCCGGCCGGGCTTCCGTGCGGTTGCCACGCTCGACGATCGCGGTCGGCTGCTCGGTTTCGGCTACGGGTACCTCTCCGAACGCGGGCAATGGTGGCACGACCAGGTACGAGCGGCGATGCGCCGGGATGCCCGACATGCGTGGCTGACCGACTGCTTCGAGGTCGTCGAGTTGCACGTACGTCCGCCGGCGCAGGGCTTTGGTGTGGGCACCGCACTGCTTACGGCGTTGCTTCGGATCGCACCGGGTAGCCGTACGCTGCTGTCCACCCCGGAGGCCGACGAGCGCACGTCGCGCGCGTGGCGTCTCTACCGACGATTCGACTTCGTCGACGTGCTGCGGCATTTCGTCTTTCCGGGCGACGACCGACCGTTCGCGATCTTGGGCCGATCGTCACGGCTGCCGGACGGCCGGCCGCAAGCGTCCTGACGAAAGCGGCATGAGTCGCCGCCAGCGCCATCATCTGGGTGAACCGAACCGACCCGCCGCGGTCACGCGGTGCCGTCGCCACTTGCCGACGCACCACCGCCTGCCGACGAGCCGCCACCCGCCGACGAGCCTGGGCCTGGCGCGCCGGGCGCTGCGTTGCCACCCAGACCGGCCGGGCCGCCCGGCCCGGACGGTGGTCCACCCGACGGGAGCGCGGGGCCGACTGGCGCGGTGGGGCCGCCTGGCGCGGGGCCGACTGGCGCGGTAGGGCCGGCTGGCGTAGCGGCGCCGCCGCGACCGGTCGGACCACCTTGGCCGGTTGCGATGTCGCCGGTGATCGGTCCGGTGCGGCCGGGTGCCGTGCCGTCAGCCTCCGGTTCGCTCGTCTCGTACGCGGTCGGATCCGCGAGCCGAACCCGTTCGGTCGACGCGTACTGCGATGTGTAGACGTTGATGCTTCGCTGGCCGGTCGCGACCGCGCCGCGGACCCGCGCACCGGCCTCGCCGAGCAGGTCATCGAGCGTCGGCTCACGCAGCGCGAGGTCGCCGAACAAGTTCGCCGACTCCTCCGAGCGAGACCAGACTGCGTCGTCCGGTGTCCCGGCAACGGCCGGTCCGGACGCTGGACCCGTCGGGACGTCGCGTCGATCTCGATCGCGGGGTTCGCCGGCCGACGCACCGTCGGATCCGCGCTCGGCCGCCGCGGTCGACGGTTGATCCGTGACCATGTCGTGGCGAGCCGTCGCGCGTGCATCGAACCACCGTCGGATCGGCCCGCGCGGCGGCGGTGTCGGGGTCGCGCGAGCCGACGCGGCCGGCGCGCCGGGACGCCGCCGAGCCGGTGGATTCGGCGCCGGCGACACACTGCGAGACATCGTCGCAGGCGGCGCCGTTGTGGGAGCGGCCGCGGGCGGCGCGGTAGTCGGCGCCGCGTCGGCCGCCGCCCGTCGTCTCGGCCAGTCCTTGCCGGCCAACTCGTGATGGATGCCAATGAGTAGTTGGGCAACGCCGATCACGCCGAGCACGATCCACGTCGCGGTCGCGAAGGCGGAGATTCCCGGCGGCAAATTCGGATCGATGTACCCGGCGATGTCGGCGAGCACCAGCCCACCGATCACCACCATGACACGTGTCGGTCGCTCCCCGACGGTCACCGCGGTGATCTCGGTCATGCCGGCCGCGTTGGACCTCGACCGGATGTATTCGTGCAGCCACGCCAGCGCTCCCGCGGTCACTACCACGGCTCCCGCGGTGCCCACCCGCCACAGCGCGATAAGCCAACAGGCCTCACCGATGCGGTCGACAACCGCGTCGTAGACGTAGCCCAACCGCGTGGCGTGCCCGCTCAACACGGCCAACGCACCGTCCACGGTGTCGGCGAGCACGGCCAGCGCCACGAACGCGGCCGCCACGAGCATGCCGTTGGTGCCGATCGTCACCAGCACCGGCACCGCCGCCGAAGCGAGCAATCCGATGCCGGTCACCGTCCCCGCCTGCACGTGCCAACTGCTGAGCGGGCGCGCGAACTCGAAGCCGATGCGCAGCCAGGCTCGTACCCATGGCCGCGCTTGCCTGGGGTCGGCGCCGCCGTGCAGGCCGGCCCAGTCGACGGCGTACTGCTCCCACGTCACCACCGCCACTGCCACACCGTCCCTCAGGCGCGCACCGGGACGAGGTCGCGCCACAGTTCGCGCGTGGCCGTAGAGCGGTTCAGCGTAATGAAGTGGATGCCCGGCACGCCCTCGTCCAACAGGCGCCGGCACATCTCGGCCATCTGCGCCATGCCGAGTCGACGCACCGCCTTCGGATCATTGGCGATCGGCTCGAACTGGGCGGCGAGCACCGGTGGAAACGGTGCGCCGGACAGCGTTTCACACTTCGCGATGGTGTTGATGCTCGTCACCGGCATCACACCAGCGATGATCGGCGTGTCGCAGCTGGCCGCCGCGACGCGGTCGCGCAGTCGGAGGTAGTCGTCGGCGTCGAAAAACATCTGCGTGATGGCGAAATCGGCACCGGATCGGCACTTCGCGACGAAGTGGCGGGTATCCGACTCCACGTCGTGCGAACGCGGGTGCTTGTACGGGAACGCCGCCACGCCGACGCTGAAGTCACCCGCGTTGCGGACCAGCTCGACGAGCTCGGACGCGTACATGAGACCGCGCGAATGCGGGATCCAGTCGCCGCCCGGGTTGCCCGGCGGGTCGCCCCGAATCGCAAGGACGTTGCGCACTCCGACGTCGGCGAGCCGGCCGACGACGTTGCGCAGCTCGGCGATCGAGTGGTTCACCGCGGTCAGGTGCGCCATCGGCAACAACGTCGTGTCGGTGGCGATGCGCTCGGTCGCGGTGACGGTCGTGTCGCGGGTCGAGCCGCCGGCGCCGTACGTGATCGACACGAATGACGGGTGCAGCGGCTCGAGTTGACGAATCGCGCGCCACAGCTGCGCTTCCTGCTCGTCGTCCTTGGGTGGGAAGAACTCGAAGGAGAACGTCGGCTCGGGAGCGCGTACGAGCTCGCCGATGGCGGGATGTCCACCGGGCATCACGGACGGCAGTCCAAGGGCCACGCCATGACTGTAGCCGGCCGGGCGCGTCTGTCCCGCCCAGAGTCCCGGCAGATGGCGCCGTGATCCCGTCATTCACGCATCACCGGCCGCGGTGGCCGGCCCGCACGCCTCGATGAGCGCGCGCTCGGCAAGTCGCCGAGCCGGACATGGCCAGACGTGCCCGCACACACGGCAGTGGACGAGTACGCCCGCCGGGAAACCGGCGGAATGTGCCCGGAACAGGCAGATTGCCACGCGCCACAGCATCGCGTGCCGAACGTCCTTTGGTGGCAGGTCTGGTGGATCGGTGAGATCGAACGGCAGATCGGCCACGGCGACTCCCCTCCGGTAAGCCCGGTGTCTGGTGTCGACCCAACCGCGCCCTGACGGTGTCGGGAGGGGCCAGGCGGGGGAGCCATTCGAACATCCGTACGGAAATCGACGCACCCTTGCGTCACCATCGATCCGTACGCGAGGACCGCGTGTGTATCGGAGTCGGGGAGCGGCGATGACGCAGACTGCCAGCCCGTTGGGTGTGTTCGAGATCGGGCCCTCACCGGGCCGCTTGATCGCCGCCGCGCGACACCGGCTCGGGTGGTCACAGCGATCGCTGGCCCAGCGGGTGTGCACCGTCGCGGGCGTCCCGACGGTGAGCCGCCACGAAGTGTCGCGCTGGGAGCGGGATGTCCGGATGCCATCGGCGTACTGGCGACGTCCGCTGGCCGTGGCGCTCGGGCTGCGGCCTGACGACCTCGAGCGCGCGGTTGGGCGGTTCCGGTCTCGCCGAACTCGTGCGCTCGCGGCAAACGCGTCGACGGAGTGGCCGTGGCGTGTCATCGAGCGGCACGTGATCGATGTTCATCGCGAGCCGCCATCGATGCCGGCCGCGAGTGTTAGCGCAGCACCTGCCGGAAGGAGGCGTAGTGATCGGCGGTGTAGTAGACATCGCCATCTCGGCCAACCACGAGCCGACGCGCCCCGCGGTCCGACTCGCCCGGTGTGGGCACCGTGTATTCGCGGTAGTAGCCCGTGCCGTGCTGCGGCAGCAAGCCTTCGGCGTTCTGGAACACGGTGCCGTCCTGGCGGTAGGGGAACGGTCCACCGGCATCGATCAGCGTCAACACGTGAAGCGCCTCGGGTGGCAGCGCCGACACCGGCACGGTCGGCAGGCCGGAACTGGGCGTTTGCGCCGCCGCGGTCGCAACGGTCGGCGGCGCGACTGTTCCGGCACCGCACGCCGCCACTGCCAAAGGGACGCACAGGGTCACGAGGGCCGCCAAGACCACGGCAATCCGCCGGAGGTGACCGCGACGAAGCGACGCCGGTGTGCCGGCCAGGCCGGCGCGTCTCATTGGTGCCGCGCCCTTCGTCGGGCGCGATCCCCAGCCATCGGGAGCCGGTCCAAGCCGCGACGGCCGAGCCAGACCCAGACGGACAATGTGACCAGGACCAGCGCGAAGCCGAAGAACAGGTCCTCGACCGGAGCGAATACGAGGCGCACACCGATGATCGCGTGTGGGTCGTAGCGCACGACTCCCACGCCGGTCAGCACACCGTTGGCGAGCAACTGCGCGACCAGCACGATGGGATAGGTCAACCAGAAGACCTGCCGTGTCACGAGCCGGGTACGCAGGATGGCCAGATCGACGGCGAGTGCTACCGCCACACCGATCAACACGGCCACGGTGTACGTCACGGCCCGTCACCGCCGATGCGCTCGTCAACGGCACGCTCGCGTGGCTGCTCGTCGCCGGCCGGAGACCTGCTGCCTCGAACCGCGCGGACCGCTTCGAAGCCGAGGATCGACGCGGTCGGCACCACGATGAAGAACAGCAGCTCTTCGATCGGCAGGCGGCCGGGCAGGCGGAGCCCCGTCACCCGAGCCGGGTCATAGTGCCAGTGTCCAGCGGCGATGGCCGCTATGTCCCATCCACCGAACAGCAACACGACGACGCCGACGGTCACCGCCAGCCTGCGCCACCGGCGCAGCACGTTCACGTGGAGCACCGGTTCAACCCAGAGCGCGCCGCACGCACACGCGGCCAACACCGCGAGATACGTGAGGTGGCGCATCAGGGCTGGCTAGAAGCCGAGCGCCTGTGCGCGCCGCTTCACCTCGGTGGCGAGCGGACCACTGAGCGCGCTCGCCGGCGTACCAGGCAGGGACGCGTCGGCGGTGAACAGCCACCGCATGGTCTCTTCGTCGTTGTACCCAGCGTCGTGCATCAGATTGAGTACGCCCGGGAGGTGCTTGCGCACGGTGGCGTTCGCGACGAACTCGGACGGGACCTGCAGCACACCCTCGCGGCGGGCAGCGATGAGTTCCCGATCGCGAATCATCTGGTGGACCCGTGTCACCTTCACGCCGAACATCTCGGCGATGTCGGGCAACGTCAACCACTGGGCGGGTGCGGCGACCGCTCCGGCGGTCATCGATTCACTCACCGTTCCACGATGCCATGAGCGCGCCGGTTGTGGCGACGGCAACGACGATCGGCGCGTCGCGTGGCCATTGTCTGGTCGCGACGGCTCCGGAGGCGCGCCCCGGGGTAACCAGCGACGTGGCGGCCCGGGGCCAGGCGGCCGAGGATGAACGGGCCGCGGTCCGCGCTGGCACGATGCCGACGCAGCGTCGCTCGCTCGCGGTCGATTGCCGTCGACGTCGCGTCGCGTTTCGACCGGTGGCGCCTCGGGCTGGACGTGGAGTTCGCCGAGTATGACGCCTACCGCCATCAGACTCGGTACCGCACTCGGGCGAGCGCGATCGCCGCGTTCGCGCTTCTCGCGATCGTGGTGACAGGCATTGTCCTGCTCGTCGGGATCGCGAGCGGCTCGGCCGCGGTCCAGCCGGTCAGCACGGCGCCGTCGCCGGCGTCGGCCGCCACGCCCGAGACGCCCGAGCCGTCCGAGCCGTCCGAGACGCCCGAGCCGTCCGAGCCGTCCGACTTGGCCGGCGGCCGGGTGGGTACCGCTGACGCAGCGGTCCGTGAAGGCCCAGCTAGTTGGGCCGACACGCGACACTCGCACTCGATCCCGTCGACGCCCATACCCGGCGCCGCTTAGACTGCCAGCCGATGAGTACGAGGGTCGCGGACAACTGGATCGGTGCGCTCGTCGACGGGCGCTACCGGATTCGTGGACGTGTCGCGACCGGCGGCATGGCGACCGTTTACACCGCCACCGACGAGCGCCTCGAGCGCACCGTGGCATTGAAGATCATTCACCCGAGTCAAGCCGACGACCCGCGCTTCGTCGAGCGGTTCACATGGGAAGCGAAGACGATCGCTCGCCTAACGCACCCGAACGTCGTCGCGGTCTACGACCAAGGTACGCATAACGGCCTGCCGTACCTGGTCATGGAATACGTACGCGGCAAGACGCTGCGCGACATGCTTGCCGAGGAACGGCGCATGCCGCCCGCTGAGGCGCTGCCCATCCTCGAGCAGATGCTCGCGGCGATCGCGGCGGCGCACCGCTCGGGTGTCATCCATCGCGACGTGAAGCCGGAAAACGTGCTGATCGCGATGTCGCCGACCGGCACCAACTTGGCCGACGCGGTGGTGAAGGTGGCCGACTTCGGGCTGGCCCGAGCGGTCGAGGCGAGCGCGGACGATGGCGATGGCCAGCTTCTGGCGACCGTCGCGTACGTGGCGCCCGAGCTGGTCAGTGATGGCGAGGCCGACCCGCGCTCGGACGTCTACTCGGTCGGCATCGTGCTGTTCGAGATGCTCACCGGCCGGGTGCCGTACGACGCGGCGAAACCGATCGACGTCGCGTGGGCACACGTCGACCAGGACGTACCGCCGCCGTCCAAGTACGTTCCGGGTCTCCCGGCCGGCATCGACGAACTCGTCCAGCACGCCACCCGCCGGGATCGATCGGCCCGTCCGAGCGACGCCGGCGTGATGTTGACCGAGGTTCAGGCTGCTCATGACCGGCTCGACGGACAGTCGGCGCTGTCTGACAAGACAGTCGCCGCGCCGACGGTCGCGGTCGGCCTGCTCGGTTCGGCCGCGGGATCGCGCGTGGGCCGGCGCCGCGGCGGCACCGACGGCGGTCCGTCGCACAGTCGCTCGCGCCGTGGCAGCAACGCCGGCGGGAGTTCCGGCGGCTCGGACGGCGGACGGCCGTCTTGGTCGCGGCTGCCCGATCGGAACCGCGAGCGAAACGCCGCCGGCCACACCGGCGCAGGGCCGAGTCGCGGAAACGCATCGACCCGCACGTACGGTCACGACTGGGCCGGTACCCATGGCTTCATCGGTTGGTTCGACCGATTGATGTCGCGACGCAACGGACGCCGAACGTTCTTCGCGTCGCTTGCCGTGCTCGCGCTGGTCGTCTCCCTGACCGGCTGGTGGTTCGGGTTCGGCCGGTACACGACGACGCCGCAGCTCGTCGGGCAGACGCAGGCGCAGGCCATCGCGAAGGCGCACAAGCTCGGCTTCGAGGTCCGATTCGGGACGCCGTTGTTCGAGGAGAAGATCCCGAAGAACACCGTGGTCACCCAGCAGCCCGGTCCAGACGCCCGGATCCGCCGGGGTGCGGCAATCACGCTGGTGCTGTCCCGCGGTCCGGAGCGGTACACCGTGCCGAACGATGTCGGCGAGAGCTTTGACACCGTACAAGGCGATCTGACGCAGCTGAAGATGCAGATCAAGCGGACCGACGCGTACAGCGATACGTATCCGTCCGGTTACGTGATCTCGCTGTCGCCGAAGCCGGGGACGGTCGTGCCACCGAACACCCAGGTCACCGTGCAGGTCAGCAAGGGCAAGGCACCGATCACCGTGCCAAACGTGCGTGGGCTGGACTTCAACACGGCCAGTCAGCAACTGACCGCGCTCGGCCTGGTCGTGGCGCAGACGCAGGCCGCCAACGCGGCGCCCGCCGGGCAGGTCTTCGATCAGAAGCCGGCGGCCGGCTCCGGCGCGGTGCCGGGCGACACGGTCATCCTGTCGGTCAGCACCGGCCCACCGCAGGTGCAGGTGCCCGACGTGACCGGGCAAACGAAGGACCAGGCCACCAAGACACTTCAGGACGCGGGATTCCAGGTCGTCGTCGTGGTTGAGATCCCAGGTGGCGTCGTACGGCAACAGAATCCGCCGGCGAATTCGACCGCGCCGCAGGGCAGCCAGGTCCAGATATGGGTGCTGCCCTGACCCTGGCGGTCGGTGCCGGAATCAAAGCCGGGTCGGTACGTCGTCCCAGGTCACCGCGCAGGTCGAGACCGTGAGACGCAGCACACGAGTGTTGCCAAACCTCGGTCATTAGGGCAACCTTACTGAGGTTGGCCTTGCCTAAGTGGTCATCGGTAAACGACCACCCCGATCAGCGCGATCACCCCGACCGGAGGGCGCATGTACACGTGCATCTGCGAACGCGTACGGGAGTCTGACGTACGCGCCGCGATCCGCCGTGGCGCGCGTACCGAGGAGTCCGTCGGCGACGCCTGCGGTGCGGGTACCGGCTGTGGCACGTGCCTCGATCGCATCTGCGAGTTGATCGAGGATTTCGAGCGCGAAGATCGCCTGGTACGCGTGCCAATCGCCGCCTAATCACCCGAATTCGCCTAGGCTTCGGCGTAACCAAACGCGTGGGGGTTCACGGCATGCAGGGCGACGCCCGGGTCATCGAGTTCCTTAACGAGCAACTGACCGCGGAGCTGACCGCGATCAACCAGTACTTCCTGCACGCCCGCATGCAGGAAAACTGGGGGTTCACGACGCTCGCCGCCCACACCCGCGCCGAGTCCATCGACGAGATGCGGCACGCTGAGGTTCTCACCGATCGCATCCTGTTCCTGGACGGACTGCCGAACTACCAGAAGCTCTTCGCGCTGCGCATCGGCGAGACCGTGCCGGAGATGTTCCGCTGCGACATGCAGATCGAGGCCGAAGCGGTGGACCGGCTGCGGCGTGGCGCCGAATACATGCGCTCGGTCGGCGACATCACCTCGGCGAAGTTGTTCGAGGACATCCTCGCCGACGAGGAACACCACATCGACTACCTGGAGACCCAGCTCGGTCTCATCGAAACGCTCGGCGAGCCGCTCTACCTGCAGAACGTCACGAAGCACCCGGACCCCGACTAGCACCGGGCGTGCCGGCCGTCGGTGGTCGGGGCTAGCGTGACCGCATGGCGCAGTCGGCGTTCACGGATCCACGGGTGCTGGTCGGCGACGCATATCGCGACCCGGCGAAGCTGGCCGCTCGGACCGCGATCTACGCGTACCAGACTCCGCGCTTCGACCTGGTGCGCGAGGTGGTCGGCCGACTGCGCGGGGTGGCCGGCCCGGTTCTCGACGTGGGTTGCGGACCCGGCAGATACACGCAAGCGTTGCGTGCCGCACAGGCGGCGCGGCCGGTCATCGCGTGTGACCTGTCCGCCGGCATGGTGTCCGTCGCGGGACCGCCAGCGGCCGTGACAAACGTTTCTGCACTGCCGTTCCGTACGGACGCGTTCCACGCAGCGCTCGCGCTGCACATGCTCTACCACGTCGAGCACCCGGACGCCGCACTGGCCGAATTGGCCCGCGTCACGGCCGGGTTCGTGTTGATCTCGACCAACGCCGCCGGTCACAAGCGGGAGTTGCTCGACGTCCACGCGCAGGCCGCCGCCGATGTCGGAGTCGCGTTCGACGGCCCCTTCGACACCGCGACACGGTTCAACCTCGACGAGGCAGAGGTCGCCGCACGTCGTCACTTCCGAGACGTTGACCGCAGCGACCTGATCGGGACGGTCGCGGTGCCCGACGCCGCGCCGGTGGTCGCGTTCATCGCGTCGACCGCACCGTGGTACGGCGACTCGGCCGCCTCCGACGCGGTCCTGGCGCGCGTTGCGACCTGCGTGTCCGACATCATCGCGCGGGACGGAGCATTCCGATTCCGCAATCATCTGGGCTTCCTGGCATGTCGGTAGGCCGCCGTGGATCCGTGGCGTGACGACGACGGCGAGGCGTCGGGCGGCCGGCCGCCGCGTGGGCCGTCGAATTGGGGCTGCGCGCTCGCGGCGATCATCGGCAGCGTGGCGGTCATCATCGCGATCGTGGTCGGGCTCGCGATCGCCAACGGGATCGCCGGCGACGTGTTGAAGGAGCTGAGATGACGCTGTCGATCGAGCCGCTGGACAGCGCGCGATGGCCGGATCTCTGCACGCTCTTCGGCCCCGGCGGCGCCAATAGCGGCTGCTGGTGCATGTGGTGGCGGCTCCGCGCCAAGGACTGGTCGGCCGGCGCGGGCGCGGCCGCCCGCGAGCCGGAGACCGGCAACAAGGCGAGGTTCGAGCGGATCGTCGCGAGTGGCGAGCGGACCGGCCTGCTCGCGTATGTGGACGGCGCGCCGGCGGGCTGGTGCGCGGTGGCGCCGCGCGAGGCGTACCCCCGGTTGTTGCGCTCGACCACGATCGCACCGACCCATCCGGACGAACCCGGCGTGTGGTCGGTGAGCTGCTTTTTCATCGGCCGCAAGCATCGCCGGGCCGGGCTCGCACACACGTTGCTCGACGCCGCGGTCGGATGGGCGGCCGAGCATGGGGCGCGCGTCGTCGAGGGCTATCCGGTCGAGACCGGCGGCGTCCGCAGTGCGTCCGGCGACTACTTCACGGGTACGGTCGGCCAGTTCAAGCGCGCCGGATTCGCAGCGCAGCCGAACCCGAACCCGGGCAAGCGGATCGTCATGCGCCGGGCGGTGGTGCCGGCCGATCGAACAACGTCCACGCCCAGGTCTTGAAGCCCGAGTCGGGCGCCATCGCGCAATAGCGCCGGAACTGATCGATGGCCTCATCGCGCCGGATGCCACCGGTCACGGTCGGTGCCCGCAGCCAGGGCATGTCGGCATCGGCACGCCAGCTCGTTGTGAGCCAGGAGCCGCCGTCGGCTGGTGATTCGAGGGCGTAGTAGACGTCGGTGACACCGAGTGTGATCGCGGTTGCCAGACACATCACACAAGGCTCGAGGTTCACCGCGAGGACTAGTGGAGACGGGCGCTTGCGCCAACCGAGCCGTTCATCCGCGGCGATCATCGCGAGCAGATCGGCATGAACGAGCCGCCGGCCGGCGCCGCGGTCCTTCGTATGCGACCGACCGACGACTTCGTCACCCATCACGACCACGGCGCCGATCGGCAACTCTCCGGCGGCCATGCCGTCCTCGGCAGTCGCGATCGCTTCCGCGATCATCTCGTCCGGCGTCATGATGTGCGCGGTTTCACCTGTCGCAAGCGGCATCATCGTGTGCGCGGTTCACGGCCGCGAGCGGCGAGGCGAAGCGACTGCCAGGAGCCGTCGCCGTACCAACCGCCGTCGACGGACAGTGTCGCGCCGTTCACGAACCCGCTGCGCCGGCCGTCGGCGAGGAACGCGACGGCCTGCGCCACGTCGTCGGGTGTGGCGAATCGCCCGAGCGGCACGTGGTTGGTGATGTCGGCGTCGCCGTACGCGCCCTCACCCTGCGACGCGTCGTCCATTGGCGTCTTAACCCAGCCGGGGCACACCGCGTTGACCCGGATGCCACGCCCGCCCCACTCAACCGCGAGTGTCCTGGTCAGGCCGACCAGGCCGTGCTTGCTCGCGTTGTACGCCGTCCGGTCGGCCACCCCTCGCAACCCGGCGACCGAGGCGATGTTGACGATCGCACCGCGACGCCGTGGCGGGTCGTCGCGCTGGCCGAGCATCACGCGTCCGAACGCGCGCGTGATCAGAAACGGGCCGGTGAGGTTCACGTCGAGTACGTCGCGCCACG
>DATFRR010000170.1:0-4336 GCA_035263025.1 Micromonosporaceae bacterium | reverse complement strand
CGCGCCTCGCCGGGCTGAACCTGTATCGCGGCGTGGCGTCGGAAGGGCTCGTGAGCCTGGCCGACGGCGGTGAGCTCACTGTGGAGGAGCGGATGACCGGCGACGTGTTCGTGGCGTTCCCACCGAGCGCAGTCGCGGTGCACCGGCAGCACCCGGAGGGCAGTCCGCGCAACGTCTGGAAGGTGACCGTGGCCGGCGTGGAGGCACACGGCGACCTGATGCGCGTCGAGTTCCATGGCACGCCGCCGGTGGCCGCCGAGGTGACACCGGCCGCCGCGGCAGAACTCGAGCTGATGCCGGGCCAGACCGCCTGGGTCGCGGTGAAGGCGACCGAGACGCACGCGTACCCGGCTTAGCGTTGTGGCCGCAGGCGTCTGGTCTGTCGGCCGTCCGCCGTTGGGCGTCGACGGCGATGCGCGCCTGGGTGGAAGATGGCGCCGTGGATCAAGCCAACGGTATTGGCCGCGTGGATCGGCTGCTGGACCTTGATCCCGGCCGAGTAGCGGTCGTTCTCGTCGACTTCCAACAAGACTTCTGCGGACACCCCGGCGTCGACGCCGGCCTGACTGGCACTGAGGCCAACGCGCGTACGGCGTTGCATGCGAACGCTTTCGCCGCCGAGGCGGCGCGCTTTGGCGTGCGGACGATCTACTCGCAGCAGGTGCTCGACATGGATCGGCTGACCGAGCGGCAACGGCGCTGGGAGGTCGGCAATCGTCTGTGCGTCGCGGGATCGGCGGGTGGGGAGTTGTTCGTGCCGCCGGTGGTTGGGGCGCGAGTGGTGCGCAAGCACCGATTCGACATCTGGCAGAGCGCGGAATTCCTGGATGCGCTGGCGGACTGGGACATCGATGGCTTGGTGATCGGAGGCGTGGAACTGCAGTGCTGCGTGCTGTACGCGGTGCTCGGCGCCGAAGAGCGTGGCTTCCACTACGTGGTCCCGCAGGATCTGGTGTCCGGGATCGACCGGTGTGAGACGACCTCTAACCCGGTGGTTCGCGAGTATCTTCGGTTGGTCCATCCAGCCCCAGAGTCCGCCGACGTGTTGTTGGCGGAGTGGCGGCAGCGTCGTGGAATGGCTGGAGCCATCGGGTGACGGACACGCGTCGGGCCGAGGTCGTTTGCGCGACCTCGGCCCGACGGTGTTTGTTGCTCGCTGCCGGCTTGCTATGGGCTCGCTGCCGGCTTGCTATGGGCTCGCTACCGGCTCGTTACGGGCGGCCGTAGCCATACGGCGTCATCATGTTGATCGATGCGATCTTCACGTTTTCGCCCGCCTGTGGCGCATGGATCACCCGACCGCCGCCGATGTAGATGGCCACGTGTCCGAGATTTCTATAGAACACGAGGTCTCCCGGTTGCAACGACGACCGGCTGATGTGACTGATCGCGTGATACTGCATCGCGGCGTTATGCGGCAACGACACGCCAACCGAGGCGTACGCGGCCATCACGAGACCGGAGCAGTCATACGAGCCGGGGCCGTCCGCGCCAAAGGCGTACGGCTTGCCGAGTTGGTCGTACGCGAACGCGACCACCTTGCCACCACGACCCGGCAGGTACGGCGCCGGAGGGTGCGAGCCGCCGGATGCCTCCGTGGCGCTGCCGAACGCCTTGGTTCGCAACTTGAGCAGGCTGGAGAGCTTCGTATTGATGGTTGCCTTTTGTTTCGCGAGGCTCGTCTTCTGCGTCTGCTCGGTCGCGACCAACGTGTCGATCTTCTGCTTTTGCGTGAAATACGCCGCGTTGACCTTCTGGTAGTTCGCGATCTGGTCCTGCTGCGCCGCCGCCACGCGGTTCAGCATTGCCATGCTCGAGGCGAGATCGACGGTCGACCCGGTCGACAGGATGGCGTTCATCGACGACAGCTTGCCGCCGCTCATGTATTCCGCGACCGCGATCGACTGGACCTGAACGCGGGCGACGTTGAGCGAAGTGAGCAGCGGAGCCATTTGCTTCTGCAGGGCCGCGGACGTCTTCAGGTTCTTCGCGAGGAGCGTGTTGACCCCGTCGTATTGCTCGACGATCTTTTCGAGCGCCGCCGACTGTTGTTGGATTTGCTTCTGCAGCTCGGCGAGTGACGTGCCGCTAGGAGAGGCCGGGACCGGCGAGGCGGATGCCTGTGACGCGGGTAGCGCAAACCCCGCGACGACCGCTCCCAGGACGACGACACGCAACAGCCACGTACGCGCTGTGCGCAAGAGCAATCTCCTTCTTCCCTACCGCCTACCGGGTTAGCTGACGGGTTCGAGCTGGGAAGTCGCTCTACCGCGCGGGCGCGGATTCACCCCAACAACCTGGGTCCCCGATTCGCTGGCCGGCCTTCGTTCGTGGTGCGTGCTCGGCGTGCGCGACTCGACGGCGCCGCATCGGTTCAGGCCGGGGGTGGCCGTCAAGCTTCCGTGCGGCTCGCTCAACGTAACCCGGTCGTGGCAAGGTCAACAGTGCGGAATGCCCGAGATTCACCGTGTTAGTCAGCAAAGGCGGAGAAGATTCCACGCACGAGTTGCGGGTAATGCACTACTTCACACCGATTCGTTCGGCAGGTATTTTCGGGGCCACCGCGTGTGAGCAGGCCTTTTGCGGGTACGCCGCCACGCGGGCGCGCCGAGCCGCATTGACGTCGCCGGTGGCCGATACCCACCGGTACGCTCTGTAAGGATCTTCTGGCGCCCGTAGCTCAGTGGATAGAGCAGGAGACTTCTAATCTCAAGGTCGCAGGTTCGAATCCTGCCGGGCGCACTGTGTGATGTCTCAGGACATCGTTTCGCACCGGTGTCGTGTTCCCGGGCTTGCTCACAGGGGATCGAGAAGAAGCTCACCGCCGGGTGAGTAGAAGTAGCCACGTCTGAACTCGGCCCAGTTCTCGATCGTCGGGTCCTCCCACCTGGCCAGCCACTCCGTCAGCCTGGCGTGCTCATTGGCGAAGCCATTGGTCGCAAGCCACTGCAACGTTTCGCCCCCTCTTCTGGGCTTTCGCGCCAGTCCATTTCGTACTCGAAAACCTGGCGCAGGAGGGCGTGGTCGGGCACTGGATCATCCAGACTCACCAGGCGCAGTGCCTCACGGCGTGACCGCGGCGTCGAGAGATCGTGATCATGGTTTGCTGGCATCGCCCAACGCGGTTCTGGGAGCGCCAGAGTGTTGTGTACGCAAAATCGTGTACAATCACGTGATGACCGAGAGCATCAGTGTCCGCGACGCTCGAACGCATCTGGCCGAGCTCATCACCTCCGCCGAGTCCGGAACCCCGACTGTCATCACCCGTAACGGCACGCCCGCGGCAGTGCTGGTGCCGGTGGCCGACTACCAGGCACTCGAAGATGCAGCCGACATCGTCCTCGCGCGCGAAGCGGCAGCCGTCCTGCGGGACGAGGGCGAAGGCCGCCGCTACTCGCTGCCGGAGGTCATTGCTGACGTGTTCGCCGAACGAACCGACGCGGTGTGAAATATCAGTTCGAATTCCTGCCATCGGCGCGCCGTCAGTTGATGGCAATCGAACAGCCTGTGGCGCTACACATCCTCACCCGTCTCGCGCGACTCGGCGACGACCCCTACCGTGAAGACGCTGACGTCAAGAAGCTTGCCGGAGCAGATGGCCTCTACCGGCTCCTGGTCGGCAACTACAGAGTGGCGTACCAGATCGACAACGGTCGGCTTGTGATCCTTGTCGTGAAAGTCGCCCACCGCCGCGAGGTCTATCGAGGCATGTAGCGCATAAGTCGCGGAGGCGCAGCTCAGCAGGTCCACACACGACATTACTCGATCGGCGCCGGCTCGCAGCAGTCGGTAATGGGCCGAGCGCCGACGAGTCGGCCACGTACCGCATCACGCAGCCGGCGCCCTGGCCGCCTCTCGCATGCGCCGCCAGCCTTCGTAGTCCCAGCTTTGCGCGGCCGTCGCGTAGTGATCAAGGGCGGCGATCCGGCGATGGCGAGCCGCATATTCGCGCAGCGCCAGGTTCACGGTCTCCTTCTTGCTCGTCGCACCGGACAGCCGCATTGCCTCGGCGAGCGCGTCGTCGTCAAGATCGATCTGGGTCACCGCCGTGATGCGCCTCTTTGTTGGCAATGTATCGCGCTGTCATACGTCGCCAACATTTGTGCGCCGGTGTCCGCCGCCGCCGGCTGGCGCGATCAGTGCATTTTTTCAACGAGCTCCAACTCGTGCGGGTCGCCGGTCTGTATTGCACCGAGGCCGGCATCTCTCGTGGCATCCATGAAATTGATCCCGAAGCAGTTGTACACGTGGACCGGTCGGGGAGACATTCCCGGAAGCAGTGCAGGGCCGCCGGAATCGGAACACTTAAAGTCCGTCGAGACAATCAGATACGCCA
>DATFRR010000169.1:0-90013 GCA_035263025.1 Micromonosporaceae bacterium | reverse complement strand
CGCTTCGTCACGCAGGTCCGCGAGGTCGAGGAGCCGGACCGACGGGAGCGCTCGGACGTCCGGGTCGACGTTGCGCGGCAGCGACAGGTCGACGAGCGTGAGGCGTCCGGATGCGTTTGGGCGAGCCGCAGCCGGGCGAGCTGCGGCCGGCCGAACGGCGGCCGGCCGAACCGCGGCCGGGCGAACGGCGGCCGGCCGAACCGCAGCCGGGCGAGCCGTAGTCAGGCCCCGCGCATCGACAAGCGGATGCGGTGCCGCGGTGGCAAGAATCGCAACGTCGCACGCGCCGAGGCACGCTGACAGGTCGGCCAGATCGACGACCTCGGCACCGGCGGCGGCGAACCGGGCCGCGTTCCGACGGGTCCGGTTGCACACCGTCACCGTGGCGCCGAGCGCGATCGCGCGGTCCACGACGACCTCCGCGACCTGACCGGCGCCGACGACAAGCACGTGCCGTCCGGCGACCGTACCCCCGAATGACCGCACGATCGTCTCGACCGCAACGGTGGCGACCGATCTGGTTGCCACCGCGATCGACGTGCGGCGCCGCGCCCGTCGCGACGCGCTGATCGCGGTGTCCATCAACCGTTCGAGCGCGACATCGCATGACACGGCCGCGCGACTTGCCTCGATGGCCACGCGAACCTGACCGGCAATCTCCGCCTCGCCCAACGCGAACGACTCGAGTCCGCACGTGACCCGCAACAGATGACGAACGGCCGCGTCGCCGTGCAACGTTCGAGCGGCGGTGCGTAGCGCGGCGACGGGTACGCCGCGATCATTTGCCACAGCGGCGATCAGCGCATCGTCGTCCGGTTCGGCGCGCCACGTCGCGTACGCCTCGGTGCGCTGGCATGTGGACAACATCACGAGGCCACTCGCCCGGCTGCGCTCGCGCAACGCCGGCAGGCGGTCCGCCAGGTCGTCCCGGCCGTATGCCAGCGTTTCCAACAGGTCCAGCGAAACCTGGCAGCCCGCGACCGAGACGCACGACAGGCCGCTCATCAATGGTCCTCGCTCTTGGCGAGTGCCAGCAAGGTCTCGGCCTGGGTGCGCTGCGCACCGAACGGCGCGACGGCGAGGTAGGCGGTGAGGTCCTGTTCGGCTGCCTTGGGCTGATGAAGTGCGGTCAGCAGGATCAGGCCGCGCGCGTAGAGCGCCTCGGGATAGCCCGGGTGCGCGGCGAGCACCGTGTCGAGCATCGCCTTTGCCTGCGTCACATTCCCGACCGCGTACGCGAGTTGTGCCAGCGCGGTATTCGCCTCGGCGTTCGTCGGATCGAGCTTGGTGACCGCCAGATATTCCACGGCCGCGAGTTGGGTCGCACCGCCGTCGTCGTACGCATTGGCAAGCGCCAGATGTGCGTTGACGTCCTTGGGATTCGCCTTCACGCGTTCGGCCGCGGCATCGATGGCGGCAAGCTGCTCCGGCGTCGCCTGCAGGCCCTGATCGGCGGACGCGCCGCCGGAACTCGTGGCCGACGGCGCCGACGGCGCCGCGCCGCCGGCGACCGCATCACCCGATATCGTCTGGCCCGCGGACCGTGGCGTCACGGCGCCGAGCAACAGAAGCGTGACGCCGACGAGGCCACCGCCCAGCGCCACCACCGTCACGGTTCGCTGCCGCCAGCGCTTCGGTGCCATCTTGGCGGCGCGAGCTTGCGTCGGACGCACAGTCTGCGTGGCCCGCGCCGTCTGCGTGGGGCGCGCCGTCTGCGTCGCAGAACGGGATCCGCGCCCATCGTCGCGAGCATCGCCGAGCGCCCTCCCCCGGCTCTTGATGCGTCGCAGGACCGCCGAGACCTCTCGTTCGACGGGGCCGGCGAGCCGATCGTGATCCGCTTCGCTCAACTTCCCGGCGGCGAAGTCGTCGTCGATGTCGCGCAGTTGTCGGAGGAGTTCGCGACGGCGTACCTCGTCGGATGCCGGCGCGTGCGCCCGCGACTGCCGATGCGCGTGCGAGAACGGCCGCAGGACAACGAATCCGGCCCCGAACGTCAGCACGCCAATCACGAGTACGACGGTCACGCCGGCTCCTCTTCGCGCAGTCGCGCGAGCGCCCGATGGACGGCGCGGCGCTGCGTCGCGGACAGCGGCGCGGCCTCGACATCGTCGGCTGGGCCCGTTTCAGGACTTCGCACCCAACGCCGGATCAGCATGGCCGCGCCGAGGACGCCGACCAGGATCACGATCGCGGGCAGGAAATATGCGGCACCGGACAGCCCGCGGCGCGGCGGCGACATCAGCACGGAGTCGCCGTACGCCGCGACGAAGCTGGCCCGAATCTCGTCGGCGGATTCACCGGCTCGGAGCTTCTGCGCGATCTCGGCACGCATCTGCTGGGCAAGCGGTGCGGGCGAGTCCGCCACCGACAGGTCCTTACAGATCGGGCAGTGCAGACCGGCGGCGATCTGCTGGACCTGTTGAGCCTGGCTCGGTTGGGCCTGATGCCCGCGCACCGCCACAACCGCCAGCGTGATGGCACCGACGAGGACCGCGAGAAGCACCATCAGGACCGGGAGCTTGGTGCGTAGCCTGGCTTTCGCAGCGGCCGCGTTCATCGCGCACCGGCCAGCAGCACCTCGTTGATCTCGCTGGACAGTTTCGTCGCATCCACCGGTCCGATGATGCGATCGACGATCCGCCCGGTCTTGTCGACGATGAACGTCTCCGGGATGCCGCGCAGACCGTACGCCAACGCGGTGCGCGAGTCGGTGTCCTCCACCACGGGGTAGGCCACGCCAGCGGTCCGTACATAGTCGCTCGCGTCGCCGGTGGTGTCCTCGAAGTTGACGCCGACGACGACCACTCCGGAGTCCTGGAACTGTTGCCACGTCTGGTCGAGCGCTGCCTGCTCGGTGTGGCACTCGGTGCACCATGACGCCCAGAAGTTCACCACGACGACCTGCCCGCGCAGCTTCGACAGAGTCATCGGCGGCCCGTTCAACTGTGACAGCGTGAAGTCGGGTGCGACGCGTCCGACAAGCGGCGACGCAACGACCGACGGATCCTTGCCAAGCCCGGTCGACAACAGCACCACGACCGCTGACACCACCGCGGCGACAACGCCGAGCAAGATCCCTCGACGACGCGTGATTCGTCGCATCACACCGCTCCAACCTCGACGGGGGCACGCGTACGCCTGACGCTGGTGGGTGCCTCGTCGTCGTCGTGCCGTCGCCGTACCGGCCACGCGGCTGCGACGCCACCCAGCGCCATCACGAATCCACCGAGCCACAGCCAGTTCACGCCGGGATTCCGGTAGAAGCGGAACGTCGCCGAGTTGCCGTCCTCCTGCAACGAAATTACCGAGGCATAGAGATCCCAGACGACGCCGCGATGAATCGACGGCGAGCCGATCGGTTCGGTCGCGGCCGGGTAGAGGTTCATACGCGGATCGAGCGTGCCGGCTCCGCCGCCGCCGACATTGTTCACCTTCACCGGTGCGGACAGGACGATCCGTTGCGGTTGCTGGTCGGTGCGCAGACCCTCGTAGCGCAGGACGTGGCCGGCGAACACCGTGCTCTGTCCGGCCTTCAGCGTGACCTCGGTCTGCTGGCCGAGCGTGGACGACGCGGTGATGCCGGCGGCCACCATCGCCAGGCCGACGTGTACGACGAGTCCGGCGTACCGCCGGCGCCCGCGGAGCATGGTTCGCACGATGCCGCTACGCCCGCCGCGCCGGCCGATCGCGAGCCCGCTCACGACTTCCTGACCGTTCGCCACGAACACGAGCGCGGCGAGGCCGAAGCCGGCCACCGCGGTCACGTTCCGGACACCGGCGAGCGCGGTCGCGACCATGACGAGCGCCGCTGCGACCGCCGGTACGCGGAGCCGGCGCAGCGCGCGGGCGCGGTTCGTCGCGCGCCACGGCAGCAACGGGGCGGTGCCGGCCAGTAGCAGCAGCAACAGGAACACCGGTGTGACCGCACTCCTGAAGTAGGGTCCGCCGACGGTGATCTGCTGGCCGGAGACCGCCTCAACGACGAGCGGGAACGCGGTGCCGAGCAGGATGATCGCGGCAGCGGCGAGTAGCAGCACGTTGTTGCCGACGAATGCCGCCTCGCGCGAGATCGCCGAGTCGAGTCGCGCCGGAGTACGCAATGTCGGCAGCCGCCACATCAGCAGCCCGAAACCGACCAGCATCACGACCGCGAGGAACGCGAGGTACGCCGGGCCGACCGCGGTCTGTGCGAACGCGTGCACCGACGACAAGACGCTGCCGCGGGTCAGGAACGTGCCGAATGTCATCAGCGAGAACGCTCCGATGACCAGTGCGATATTCCACAGCCGAGCCATGCCACGCCGTTCCTGCAGCATCACCGAATGCAGGAACGCGGTGGACAGCAGCCATGGCAGCAGCGCGACGTTCTCCACCGGGTCCCACGCCCAGTAGCCGCCCCAGCCGAGCACCGAGTAGGACCACAGCGCACCGAGCAGCAGGCCGATCGTGAGGAAACACCAGACGACCAGCGTCCACCGGCGGATGATCGACACCCACTCGTCCGTACCGTGGCCGGCAAGCAGCGACGCGATCCCGAACGCGAACGGCACGGTGAACCCGATGAATCCGAGGTAGAGGAACGGTGGGTGGACGGCCATCAGCGGATGGTTCTGCAGCAGCGGCGCTGGGCCGGCGCCGTCTGCCGGGCGGGACGACATCGTCGCGAACGGTGTGGCGGGGCCGTTGACCAGGATCAGATAGAACACCTGGACCACGAAGAGCACGGACAGCGCGTAGGGGAACGTCGCCGGTCGGTCGCGCCGGAACCGCAACGCGACCGCCGCGATGTACCCGGCGAGGATGAGGTTCCACAGCAACAGCGATCCGTCGTCGGCGGCCCACAGCGACAGTGCGCGGAAGAACGCCGGCGTTTCGCGCGACGAGTTCTCCACGACGTAGCGCAGCGCGAAGTCGTTGCGCAGCAACGCGATCATCATCGCGCCGTTTACGACCAGGATAGTGGCGAACAATCCGAACGCCGTCCGCCGCGCGCTTTCCACGAGCACCGGACGGTCCGTCTTGGCGCCGAGCGCGGCCGCGACGGCGCCGTACCCGGACAGCGCCAGTCCGAGCAACAGCGCATACGTACCCAGCTGACCCATGGTCATCCCCCGGCAAGGTTGGCGCGGTTCGGTGGCTTCTGGCCGGGTTTCGGCGGACGGTAGTCACCGTTGTGCTGCACGAGCAACGTGTCCGAGTGGAACAGTCCGTCGGCGCCCAGCGCCCCTTCGAGCACGACGCCTTGCCCGGGCTTGAACAGCTCGGGTACGGATCCGGTGTCGGACACCTGCATGGTGTCGGTGCCGTCGGTGATGGTGAAGGTCAGCGTCGATCTCGTCTGGTGGACGCTGCCGGGCACGACGTAGCCACCGAGCCGGACTCGCTCGCCGACGTGTGCCTTGTGGTTGCCGACGATGTCGGTCGGCGTCAGGTAGTAGACGAAGTTTCCGGTCAGACCGCGTACCGCGATGAACGCGAGCGCACCGACCACCACGAGGAGGCAGGCGATGAGCCGCCATCGGGGGGCGCGCCAGCCGCGGGCGGGTGGGTCGTCCGCGGTGGCGTCCGGCATGTGCAACAGATCCTGGCTCATGGTCAGTGCCGATCCGCGGTGACGCGTCCGGTGGCCGCCTGCACGTAACGCCGCGCCCGACGAGTGCGGACCGCCAGGCGCCATCGGTACGCGACTAGCATCGCCAGCGTGACCGAGTACCCGGCGGCGACGTAGCCGACGTCATGCATGGCGCACGCTCGCTTTGCTGGCCGGGGCAGCGATCGGCGTGGCCGGAGCGCCGATCGCAGTGGCCGGAGCAGTGCTGGCGTCAACCGGACGTGGCCGGCGCGCCCGCGGCGTGGACAGCTCGGAGACTGGCAGCGCACTCCGGTCTTCGAGCCGTCCGACCCGCATGCGTACCGCCATCAGGTAGCCGTACGCCAGCGAGAATGCCAGGAACGCCAGGAGCAACGTCGCCAGCATGCTGCCGGCGATCGTCGGCGCGCCCGGCCGTAACACGGTCGCCTGCTGGTGCAGCGATCGCCACCACACGACCGACATGTGCACGATCGGTACGTCGATGAAACCCACCACGCCCACCACGGCCGACCACCGAGCCCGACGGATCGGGTTGTCGGCGACCTTCCGCAGCGACACATAGCCGACGTAGATCAGCAGCAGTACGGCGGTCGTCGTCAGCCGCGGATCCCAGGTCCACCACGTGCCCCAGACCGGGCGGCCCCATAGCGAGCCGAGCACGATGGTCAGCGCGCAGAATTGCACGCCGATCTCGGCCGACGCGGAGGCCACCCGGTCCCATTGGACACGGCCGGTCTTGAGATACGCGATGCTCGCGACGAACACCACTCCGAAGGACAGGTACGCCACCCAGGCGGCCGGCACATGGACGTACATCAAGCGTTGTACGTCGCCTTGTGAAGCATCCGGCGGCACCACGAACAGTCCGATCACGACCGTCGCGGCCAGCCCGGCCAGCGTCGCGACACCCATCACCCGCTGCGCGCGATGACCGCCGAGCAGGCTGAGCGCCCGGTACACGTACCTCATGGCATGACTCCGATCCCGATGTTGCGCTAGATCGCGATCCGCTAGATCGACAGCAGGTACTGCACGAGGTCGTTCTCCTGGCTGGGCGTCAGTCCCAGGTGGAACGTCGTGTTGTAGTGCTGCACCACGGACAGCAGATCCGGGAACCGGCCGTCGTGGTAGAAGCCGCCCGTCTGGTGGGTCCATAGGCCGGCCAGCGGACTCGTGCGATACATGTGTGTCGGCGAGCGATCCGCCTCGAAGTTGTCGATGCCGATCTCGCTACCGGAGTGCAGGTTCTCGCCAGGCTCGGTGAATGTCGGCGGCACGTGGCACGTCGAGCATTCCGCTTGTCCCATGAACAGAGCCTTGCCTCTCGCGGCCGCCTTCGGATCGAACGACCCCTTCGGTGGCGTCGGTGCTTTCAGCGAGAGTTGATACGCCTGCAAGCCGGGTAACGTCGGCGACACGAGATCGACCTGCGCTTTGACATGCCCGAAGCCGTTCTCCGCGGCGATCGGGAATTGCGCGGCGTTGTCGAGGCGCGGATCGAAGAAGGTACCCTGACCGTGCATCTCCAGGGTTGCGACGAACGCGTTCCAGTAAGGGATCGAGCCCCATCCGGTCCACGTGTGCAGGTTCACCCCGGCCAGCCCGAACGCCGGCGGGATCAGCGCCGCGGCCGATTGACCGTTTGGCTGGAACGCCTTGCCGTCCAGGAAGAGCTCCGCGTCGAACTTGCCCGGTCCCCACGCGTCGAGCACGGTGTGCACGGTCGTCACGTCGGTGTGCAGCAGCGTCGCGATCGGTTGCAGGTTCGGCGAGAGACCGACGATGGCGCCGACGTTTAGGTCACGGTTGGCCCATCCGTCGAGGCGCTTGCCGATGCCCGGCGCGAACGAGTTGTCGACCGTGGAGTGGCAGAGCGCGCACTCGATGCCGATCGAGTTCAGGGTGCCGTTCCGGTCGAAGATGCCCTTGATGCCGACGACCGCGTTCAGCTTGAGCAACGTCAGCGTCACCGCCGGGTCGTCCAAGTTGACCGTGCCGTCGAGGATCCCTTGTTTCACCGCGTTCGGCAGCGCGGTCGAGTCGACCTTCAGGCCGACGGCGAGCGCCGTCCTGGGGCTTACGCCCGGTCCGACCCCGCCGTTCGCGGCGCCGGCGATCGCTTGGTTGAGGTGCAACGTGCCGCCCCAGAACGCTTCGTCACCGAACGTGTCGAACCGGAACGTCTGCTTGCCCTCGTTGATCAGCTTCTGGCCCGCGTTGTCGTCCGCGCCGCTCGCCCGGACGATCTGCGCACCTGAGCCGTGGTTTGCCCGTCCTGGTGACGGGCTCGCGGCCGCGGTGAGCGCGGTCGCGGTGAGTGCACCGGTGACACCGACGGCGAGCGCGATCGCCCACCTTCCGCGACGGAGCACGGCGAGCGCGGTTCGCGCGCTCACTCTTCGTCGGTGTGCCGGGCTGCTGGCCTCAGCAGTCATTCCATCCACCCGATTTCTATAACTAATAGAAATGGTCAATAGAACAATTGCCTGTCCGCCAGCCAATGTCAATGCCCACCGGGGGTGAGCGAGGGTCAATCTTCGAGCAAGTGACCAAACACGACATAGCCGGCCGCGAGGAAGGCCGCGTCGAAGGCGGCAAGCAGGCCCAACCAACCGCCGACACCGGACGTGCTGCCTTGCGTAAGCGTCGCGGTCGCGCGAGTCGCCGCGATGATGACCGGGCTGACGAGCGGCAGCACGAGCACCGGCAAGGCGGCCTGGCGGGTGCGACCGCGCACCGCGAGCAGGCCGAGCAGGCTGCCCAATGCGCTCAGCCCGGCAATGCCGAGCACCGCGGTGATTAGTAGCAACGCCGGCGCGGGACCGACCGGCAGTCCGAACAGCACGATCACGATGCCCATCGTCATCGCGAACAGCGCAATGAGCTGCACGAAAGCGGCTGCGGCCTTACCGAGGTATACGGCGCCCTTGTCGGCCGGAGACAGCAGCAGGCCCTCGAGTGCGCCGTTGGCCGCCTCGGTCTGGTACGACCGATGGCACAGCTCGACCGACGCGAACAACGCCGCGAGCCAGAGCAGTCCGGGCGCGGTCTGGATGAGCAGCAACCGATCCGGGCCGAGCGCGAACCCGAAGGCGAGCAGCATCGTCGCAGCGAACGGTGCAACCGTGCTCACCGATGACCGACTGCGTAGCTCCATGCGGAGATCCTTGACCGCGATTGCCTCCGCGACGCGAAGGCTCATGCCAGTCCGCGCTTCGCTTCGGACGCGCATGGGGCGCCACACGCAGGGCAATTCTGATTCGCTCGCGGACGCTCGCTCATGACGACGCGACCGTCGGCGTGACGACCCGGCCGCCGTCCATCATCACGTCCCGATCGACAAGGTGCGGCGGTGGCGCCTCGTGGCTCGCAACGATCACCGTCTGGCCACTCGTACGAGCCGCGGCGATCAGGTCGTCGACGACGACGCGCGCCTCCGAGTCCAGCGCTGCGTAGGGCTCGTCGAGAAGAACCAGCGCCGGTGCGCGCATCAGGCATCGAGCGAGTGCGAGACGTTGGCGCATGCCCTGGGAGAAACTGCCGACTCGCACCGTGCCGACCTCGCCCAGCCCGACGCGGTCGAGCGATCCGTCGACGCGGCGTCTGTCGAGGCCGTAGAGACTGCAGGCAAACTGGAGGTTTTCGGTGGCGGTGAGGTCGTTGTAGAACCGCGTCTCGTGGCTGAGCAGGTCGGTGCGTGCTCGGATGGTGTTGCGCCGCTTCTGCAGATCGAAGCCGAACACGGTGCCGCCGCCGTAGGTCGGCGTGATCGCCGTTGCGATGACCCGCAAAAGGGTGGTTTTGCCCGAGCCGTTCCACCCGCGCAACCAGACCGTCTCACCGGCAGCGATCTCGAGGCTGACCTGGCTGACCGCCGCCAAGCCGTCGAACAGCCTCGTCACCCGTGACAGGCGGACGGCAGCGGGACGCCCGGTCGCCGCCGGGACCGAGGTGTGCGCGACATGTCCGATCACGACGGCCACCTCGACGCTTCTATAAGCAACATTCGTAGTTAATAGAAACTACTGCCGGTCGCTCGGCGGGTCAACCCTGCAGTTCTCCCGGGCAGCGGTGCCGCGGGCCGATGCGTCGGCCGCGGGGCAGCAGGCCGGTCAGCCCAATCCCACGAGCCACGAGAGGCCGATCGCACTCGCGCCGTGCTGCAACTGCAGCGTCACCCAGCTGAGCTGGTCAACGGCGAGGAGAATGCCGTACCCACCGAGCACGGTTGCCGATGCCCGGGTCAGCAGCACCGAGTGACGGCGGAGAAACCGTACCGCGACGAGTGACCGATGAAACGTCAGCGCGATGACGAGGAACGGCAGCGCGAGACCGGCCGCGTACATTCCGAGCAGAGCGGCGCCCTGCCCGAGCTGGGTCTGGTTCGCGGCCACGGCCAACACCGACCCGAGCACCGGCCCGATGCACGGTGTCCATCCGAACCCGAACGCGGCACCCGCCACCGGCGCTGCCCACACGCCGTACCGGCTGATGTCCGGGTGAAACCGGAACTCGCGTCCGAGCGTCCAGGGCAGTCGAAGCGTGCTCGCGAAAAGCGCGAGTGCCATCGCGACGACGAGAATGCCGCTGGCGCGCGTGACCGGCACGTGATTGCGCAACAGGACCGACCCGATTGCGGTGGCGGACAGCCCGAGCAACACGAAGACGACGGAAAAGCCGGCGACGAACAGCGCGCCGCTGCGCAGCGCGGTCGCCGTTCCCGGGCCACCGCGCGCCGGCGCGGCCGCTCGGGCCACAACACCTTGCGTGGCCGAGACGGCCGGTCGCGCCGCGATGGCGATCGATGATCCCGAGGCGAGGTCACCGGCCGGCACCGTGGTCGGCGGCGGGTCGGCGGTTGGCGCTGCCGAGCGCGCGGATGGCGCCGACATGCCGAGGCCGGTCGTGATCGACAGGTACGCCGGAATGACCGGCAGCACGCACGGCGACAACAGCGACACGACTCCGCCCGCGAACGCAACCGCGAGCGCAGTCGCCGACATCGTTCACCGCCTCTGTCCACACGTCGCCTCGCGGCATCGCTACGCTTCGGCTGTAATGCCCGGCGCCTCGCGGCATCGCTACGCTTCGGCGCTGTATCACCAACGAGTATCGCCGATACAGACACCGCAGGCAAGGGCGCGGCTCTGACGGCCTAAGGCATGCCAACGGCGGCGCCGCGGGGTCGCTCTCCTCATGCGCGCGGCGCCGCCGAACCGACCGCTCAGGTGAGCCGGTTGCGTATGAACCAGAAACAGAACGCGGTCAGCAGCGCCGCGGCGGCGACGAACATCCCCGTCTCCATCCATTGCAGCTGCCAGAAGTGGCTCGCGGGTTGGTAGGTCAGTCGCTCGCGCAGGCCGAGCGTGCTGAGCCACTGAATGCATTCCCGGGGGCCGCCGTCCCCGCAATGCGTCGGATCAGCAGGTCCGGTGAAGATCTTGCCGCTGGGCGTAATGGTGTTGTTCGTCAGGACCCAGGCGTTGCTCGGCGTCACGCCGCTGCGGACGGTCATGACGGAGTTCTGTCCAATTGACAGGATGTCGATGCTGCTCAAGTCCAACGGCATTGTGCCGTGCACGGCCGGCGCCAGATGCGCACGGACCCACAGTGGCATGGACACGACGGCGGCCACATAGATGGCGAGCGTGGCGGCCATCGCCGGGACGGTGCGGCGGATCAGCATCCCCATCGTCACGCCGAGCGCGAACGCGAAGAGCGCGTAGCCGATGGGCACGATGCCGCGAGCGCCGAACATCACCGGCAAGATCCGGTAATACCTCGCGTGGTCGAGGTGATGTCCCCATGAGGTCACTGCCCAACTCAATAGGCCCGCGCTTAGCGCGGACGCGGCGCCGCCGACCGCGAGCTTCGTGCCGAGCCATCGCGTCCGCGTGATCGACTGATTCCAGGCCAGCCGGTACGTCCCCGACTCGAGCTCCCTGGCCAGCATCGGCGCGCCCCAGAAGATGCCGATCAGCGCCGGCATCGCATACAACAAGACGGTGGTCAGCTGAAACGCGATGCCCTCGGCACCCGTGGTGGCTCGCTGGATGAAAGTGGTCAGCGCGCCGCCGCAGTCGCCGTGACAGGTGGCCGCGCCGGACGCGTTCCACTCGTCGACGAGGTTGTGTCCGGTGATCGCGAGCAGCACCGCGACCGCGAGGAGCGCCGCAGCGGTGATCCATGACGGGATACGGAATTGACGCCATGCGAACCAGGTCATCGGATTGTCTCCAGTACGGGCTGGCGGGACGTAGTGGCCCGCGCCATGTAGGCGAGGACGAGGTCTTCCATGGTGATCAGTTCGACGGCGAACGACGGATCATGGATCGGGGCCGCGCTGCGTACGATCAACGTGGACTGTCGGTCCGTGTAGCTCGCTTCGATCACGTCGATGCCGGGTGGCAGGTCGGCCGGGTCCCGCCGCGGACCGATGAGGCGGTAGTGCGTGGCCAGCAGGTTCTCGACCTCACCGGCGACGCGCACCCGCGAGGCGACGAGCACGATCAGGTAGTCGCACACGCGCTCCAGGTCCGAGACCAGGTGCGAGGACAGGATCACGCTCGCGCGACGGTCGGCGACGAAGCCCATCAGCGCCTGCAGGAACTCGCGTCTCGCGAGCGGATCGAGGCTCGCCACCGGCTCGTCGAGGATGAGCAGCTCGGGCGTCTTCGCGATGGCCAATGTGAGGGACAGTTGGGCGCGCTGGCCGCCGGAGAGTTTGCCGGCCTTCTGCGACGGATCAAGGCCGAGTTGGGCGATGCGATCCGCGGCGAGCTGTTGGTTCCAGCCCGGGTTCATGTGTGCGCCGAAGCGGAGGTGATCGGCGATCGACAGGCCGGCGTAGGTCGGCGCGTCCTGCGCGACGAAGCCGACCTTGGCGAGTTGTGGCCCGCCCGATGCCGGCCGTCCACCGAGCACCGTAATCGTGCCGGCGGTCGGTCGTAGCAGGCCGACCGCCAGCTGCAGAAGCGTGGTCTTGCCGGCGCCGTTCGGTCCGACGAGGCCGACGACGTGACCGGGCGGAATGCTCAGTGTGCAGTCGGACAACGCTTCGCGTCGCCCGTACCGCTTGGACAGGTGCTCGGCCTGGAGCACGGGACTGCTCATGCGCTCTCCTCCACCGGAGTCCGAAGTGTGTTCGCGAACAACGCCTCGATGCTTTCGCTGTCGAGGCCGGCGGCCCGCGCGCGAGCGAGCCACGCAAGCAGCTCGTCGCGCAGTGGACCGTGAGCGGCTAGTGAGTCGTCGGCAAGCGTCCGGGTCACGAACGTGCCGACACCGGGACGTGGCGACACGAGGCCCTCGTATTCGAGTTCGCGATAGGCCTTGAGCACCGTGTTCGGGTTGATCGCCACCCTGGCGACGACGTCCTTGACCGTCGGCAGCTGATCGCCTTCGCGCAACAGGCCGAGGCGCATCGCCTGGCGCACCTGCTGGATCAGCTGCATATACGGCGCGACGCCGGAGCGGCCGTCGAGATGGAACTCGATCACCGGAACCCCGAATCCTCATTCCACTAGGTTCCTAGCACTATAGTGCATAGGCAGGTCCAGAGGTCAAGTGGCGTGCACGATGGTCGCGCCGGTCAGGCGAGACGGTTCAACCAAATCGGCAGCTCGTGAAGCTCTGGAGCGACGCTCGCCGACCACCGCCTCGTCTCCGCCGAATCCAGGTGCGGCTGCCGAAACATGCGGACCGCGCTGGCGAGGTCATCGAGGTACCACCGCAGCCGGTAGAGCGTCATCGCCGACGGATCTATCTGTCGGCCGGTCTGGCGGACGTAGCGCGCCATGCCGGCGCCGTCGCGACCCACGATCAAACTCACGTCGCGCTCGTGCTGCGCGAGCCCGACGGTGTCCCAGTCGATGAGCAGAAGCCGGCCGTTGACGGACAACAGGTTCGCCGGATGTGGTTCACCGTGGGTGATGACCGGCTCGGCGCGCCCGGATGCCGTGGCGTCGACGAGACCATCGAAACCTGCGACGAGCTGTGCAATGTGGACAGTGTGTTGCGCCAGAACACGGCGTGTCGACTCGGCGTACGGTCCGCCGTCCCACGGACGTTCGGGCTCGGCCAGAAACGCATCCAGCTCGGATCGACCAGCAAACCCAGGAGCGATAACGGGTACGCGAGTATGCACGGCCGGTGTGGCGCGATGCAATGCGGCCACCATATCGATGGCGCGATTGCGAATCACATCGTCGGTGTACTGACCGAAGGGGAACGAGTGGCCGGCGAGGAACGGGAACACCGAGACCCCGTAGCGGTCGTCCAGGCGGCGCACCATCCGGCCGTCCGTGGCGGGAACGGGCGCGAGGACGAACTCCAACCCGACCGAGTCTCGGAGCTCGACTGCGAGTCCGAACACGCGCTCAAGCCCGTCGAACGTGAGATCCCGTGTGTCGGCTATCCAGTTCTTGCTGTCCAGATCGTCGACGGTCACGAAGTAGGACTCGCCACCACTGTCGATCAGCTTCCAGTGATGAGCGCCGCCGCCCTCGGGAACGTACGCCATCGACACCGCGCGCAGCGACCATCCTGCGGCGACGGCTTCTCGTACCGCGTCGGGAGCCAGATCGTCCGGCGGGCTTCGCACGTGTCGGCAGCCTAGACGTCCAGCGACACTACCCGGCCGGCATGACTAGCCGTCACGGATCTGAACCACACGCTGCCACGGCCACGGACCGAACGTACGTAGAGATCGTCCCCGACGCGTACCACCCAAACGGTCGTGTACGGCCGCAACGATCCGTCCGGCCGCACCACGGCGATCTGCAACTCGTCGGCGGTACCGATCGCATCGAGTTCCTGAGTCGTCCATCCACTCATGCGTCCCACTCTCTACTATCGCGGTTCGGGCCGTGACAAAGGCACTCGCACGACGCGGCCGACCCACGTACCCACGATTCATGACGAGCAGCCGCAAGGAGGCAGGCGTGCCCATCCAGCCAACGCCGGCGACCGCGAAAGGACCGGCCGAATGGTTCACCGGCGACGTCTACATCGACGCGATCGTCCGCGGCGAGGAGCCGTCGCACGTACGAGTAAGCGCGGTCCGCTTCACACCGTCTGCTCGTACCGCCTGGCACTCCCACGCCATCGGGCAGACGCTCTACGTCACCGAAGGCCAGGGTCTGCACCGGACGCGCGACGGCCAGACCGAGGAGATCCGTGCCGGCGACATCGTCCATACGCCGGCCGACCAATGGCACTGGCACGGCGCGGCGCCGGACCACTTCATGACGCATCTCTCGATTACAGAGGCGGTGCCCGGCGACGTACGTCCCGAGGCGACGTGGGGCGAGCACGTCACCGACGACGAGTACCACGGTCGCTAGCGGGTGCTGCGGGTCCGCGTACGAATTACGGCCCCCCGTACCGGAAGTGGCCTCGCCCTCGCCGTCGCATGACGATGCCTGCCGCCGTCATGCCGACGCCGGGACTTGGCGGTGGCAGTCCGCCGAGGCCGCCACCGGCCGGCAGGTCCTCCGGATTGTTGCCGACGCCGAGCAGGCTGCGTGTCACCTGCTGGGTGCTGTCGAGCAGATCGTCGAGTGCTCGGACGGTGTGCTCGGCCGTGACGGTCCGCAGTGGAGTGTGCTCGAGCAACGATTCCAGGACGGCACGGCGCAGGAGCTCCTTGAGGAACGAAGCGGTGACACCATCGGTCCTGTCGATCACCGCGTCGATGTCCGCCTCGGCCAGATCAGTTGGCACGGCGCGAGCGTAGAGGTCGAACAGCCGACGACGAGCCGCCGCGTCCGGCAGGTCTATTTCGACGGCGACGTCCACGCGCCCGGGCCGCGCGGCCAATGCAGGTTCCAGGAGGTCGGCGCGGTTGGTGGTGAGGATGAACAACAGGTCCGCGTCGGCTGCCGCGCCGTCCATGGCGTCCAGCAGATCGAACAGCACGGGGCTGGACCCAGGGCCGAAGCTGCGGTCCTCGGCCACCAGGTCAACGTCTTCCAACACGAGTACGGCGGGCTGCAGCGTACGAGCGAGTTCCGCGGCCGCACCGATCGCGTGAAGCGCGCGGCCGGTCAACACGAGCCGTGTGTACCCATCGAGTCGACCCAACAGGTATCGCATCGTGTGCGTCTTGCCGGTGCCGGGCGGCCCGAACAACAGCAGCCCGCGCTTGAGATGCTGGCCCGCCGCGAGCAGCGCATCGCGGTGCGCTGCCACGCCGAGGGCGTGACGTTCCGCGCGGCCGAGCACTGGCTCGGGGAGGATAACGTCCTCGCGTTCGGTCGTCGGAATCTCGCCGAATGCGAGAGCCACGTTGCCCATCGCACCGATGGTCACATCGAGCACATGGCCGCGGTAGACGTTGAGCCGGCTGCGCAGCTCGTCGATTTCGGCGTGCACCGCCTGGGCGCCATCGACCGGTAGGCCGGCGATCTCCACGGCAAGTCGCGGCTCATGTTCGGACGGACCCACGATCAGGAGCACATAGGCGCCGCGATCGTCGGTCACCAGCAGTGCGGCAAGGAGCATGCACGCCAATGTCGTACCGGGGCCGTTGGGCAGGTCTACCAGCGGCGGTGCGGACAGCCGCAGGGGTGGCATTGGCCCGCCGGTCACAAGCTGCTGAAGGCTCATGCCGCCGTAGTGCGGCGGGATCGTGATCCCGTGTACGGATGTGGTCCGGCCGGGCTGTGCGACCCAGGCGTTCAGTGCGGTTTGCAGATTGACGTGCTCGAACGCGGGCAACGGTCGTGATACGACGGAGTGGGTGCGGCCATCGGGACCGAGATAGTCCTGGATCAGCGCGACGACCTCGTTGCGGTCGGACTCGGCGTCGACCGAGTGCACCCAGTCCATGAACGACCGGAACGCCGCGGCAAAAGCGCGTGCCTCGTCGGCGGACGCGGACGTCGCGCCGGCATCTGTGCGTCCGCCGACCTGATCGTCCACGACGCCACGATAGACCCGAACCGATCATCGCCGCCGCCCGGTTTTTGCGAGCTTCCGGCTCCGAAACCGACGGTGTGCGGCGACGGTGTGCGGCGACCGTGTGTTGCGCGGCCTAGGCGCTGATGAACTTCAGGACTTGGTAGACGAAGAATGCCGGCCAGACCAAGGCCTTCAGGACGCCTAACACGCCCGACCAGAACCCATCGGCCTGCTGTATGTAGTAGACGATCGCGCCGATCAGACCGAGTCCGTAGACGGCATTGAAGGCGTTTACGTTGGTGTTCCGGCGATCCATGCGGTCTCCTCACCGAGTCGCGGCGGGCGGCGGCGCACCGCCGACCCGTGTGATCCGTCCGCGTCCATTGGAGCAGACGAGAACACCTATCACGGGTAACGGGGGATCACGAGGATGTCGCGTTGTCGCCGGTCCGCCGATGATGTGCCGGACGGGCAAGCGTCACCAACCTGGTCCTGGGACGGGCTTGTCGGCACTTCCGACGTGGACGACGACCAACAGCCGTAAACTCGCGCGTGTCGAGCACTCCGGCCGCGACGTCTGGGTATCTCGACTCGGTGGTCGACGCGATACCCGATCGGTCCGCAGGCACCGTCAGCGCGCCGGTTCCTGGCGAAGGAGAGTCATGGCGGCGCCGCAGTTCGTCCGCTACCTGGTCGCCGCGTTGGGCGTGCTTCTCGTGCTCGTCGCGGCGCGAAGCGTCATCGGCACGGTGGTCGTGCCGCGGCCCGTGTCGAGTTGGTTGACACGCGGGATCGACCGGCTGGTCAACATCACGTTTCAACTGGCCACGAGACGCACCGCCAACTACCGCCGCCGTGACCGGGTGTTGTCGGCACAGGCCGCCACCGTGCTTCTTAGCCAGATCGTCATCTGGCTGTTGCTCTTCTACGTCGGGTATTCGCTGATCCTGTGGCCGTTCGTGGACGGCGGAATCACCACCGCGTTTTCGAATGCTGGACCGGCGTTGTGGGCAATCGGCGAAGCGCATGAGCACGGCGCCGCCGAACGAGCGATTCTCGACATCGCCGCGTTGACCAGCCTCGTCACCGTCACCTTGCAGATCGCGTACCTGCCAACGCTCTACTCCGCCTTCAACAGCCGCGAGACGGAGGTCGCGCTGCTCAACGCCCGCGCCGGACTTCCCGCCTGGGGGCCAGAACTGCTTGTCCGCACGCACTTCGGTCTCGGATCCGGCACGTCGACGCTCGATCGGCTGCCGCAGCTCTACGCGGATTGGGAACGGCTGGCCGCTGACATCACGGAGAGCCACACCACCTATCCGGTGCTGGTCCGGTTCCGCTCGCCCAAACCGCTGTCGTCCTGGGTGACCGCGTTGTTGGCGGTGGTGGACTCCGCCGCGATGTTGTTGGCGCTCTCGCCCGGTCGAGCGCCAACGGTCACCGCCAGGCTATGTCTCCGCAGCGGGTTCCTTTGCTTCAACGAGATCGCCGCGGCCATGGGCCTTCGCGTACCGGGCGAATTTGAACGTGGCGGTATCAGTGTCACGTACGAGGAGTTCCTCGACGCGATTGCCGAGCTGCGCGCGGTGGACTTTCCGATCGAGCGCGACCCAAAGGATGCGTGGCCGGACTTCGTCGGCTGGCGCGTCAACTACGAGAAGGCGGCCTACGGCATCGCCGAAGCCGTGGACGCGCCGCCGGCCTTGTGGTCCGGTCCACGTCGATTCCCGGGCGCGGCCATTCCGCCGATCCGTCCGCCGCTTTGACCAGGCCGACCCGATCGACGCTGCGACCTAGCCGTTGAGTCGGACTCGTGACAGACGACAGCTTGTCGTGAGCCTCGCTTGTACGGTCCCCTCATGAAGCACGGCGTGATGCGCGCCACAGTCGGCGTACTCGTCGCGGGCACGTTCCTGGCGGCGTGTTCGAGCGCCCCGCCGACCGGTACGGCTGGCTTGGGACAGGTGCCGACCGGCGCGACGGCGGCCGGTCCGACAGCCGCGCCAGCGCCCACGTCGACGTCGACCTCGACGAGCAAGCCCGGAGGGCCTCGCGCAACCACCACCGCATCGCCGGCCGGGTCAGGGTCGAGCGCACCACCGGCGCAGCCGCCGAAGGGTGGCGGACCTCGGTCGTTCGCCGCGCCTAGCGACTATGGCGTGACCGTGGACGACGAGTGTTACTGGGCGGCTGACGAGACGGGGTTCGAATCGCTCAGCGCCGACTTCACCTTCCACTACGCCGGCCTGCTGCATCCGCAGCAGCTCGAGTTCGTCGCGCAGGACAACTTCGGCCACAACACATACGGGTACATCGGCGCCAGCTGGTTCGGCGACTTCGGCTACGAGCACCTCGAGGGCGTCTATGTTGAGGACGCCTTCAGTTACGCCGGACAACGGGTGGTGCTCAACGTCTACCTGCTGCCAGCGATCGGGAACCTGGTCGACGACAACGCCGCGAACAATCGCGCCGAGGTCACCGTCTACGTACCGAACGTCGCGCCGCCGGCGCCGACGGATCAGGCGATGAAGGTCAACTGCGTGGTCGACTACGGCACGTCCTTCTAGCGCCTGGCTCGCGATTGCCCGCAAGTCACAGTTAGAGGAGCGCCCATCAAGCCGCGTATGGTCGCTGGATGTCCTATGACTTGACGTTCAGCGATCCCCGCCTCGACTCCGATGCGGTGAGCGGCGACACTGCGCCCGCCGCGGAAGTCTGGCGTCGAGTCGTCGAGTGCGTCGGGCCCCACTTGGCCAATGTCGAGCCCTCTCTCAACGACGCGTACGGAGAGTTGAGCCACGAGGAGACCGGTATCCACCTGCAGCTCACCGCGACAACGGCGAGCATCAGCATGGCCTACTGGCATTTTGAAGAGCCGGCGAACGCGATCAGAGTCCTGTATCTGCTGGCCGGGATCGTCGAACAGGAAACGGGCCTGGTCGGAACCGACCCCCAGATGGGAATGTCGGTGCAGCAGGCCGGGCAGCACTTGGACCTGGTCGTCTCCGCATACGCCAACGTCGCCGCGATGTTCGCGCGTCGCGCTCGCACAGAGGCTCGCATCGCGGCGCGCCGTGCGTCGCGTAGCGACGCTCCGTGACCTTGGCCTGGCGTCGCGAGAAGATCATCGCGGCAACGGCCGGATGCATTTGACACGGATATCTGCCTCTGCTTCGGTGGGCTCGTGCGGTCGTTCCGTGTCGTGTTGCCCGCCGTTATCGCCGCCGCGGTGACCGCCGGCGTGATCGCCGCACAGGTGGTCATCGGACACGGCGGGACCAGTGGTGCCGACCTGGCCCGACTCGGCTCGGCAAACGTCATGACCGCCATCCAGCCAGCGGTCGGCACGGCGCCGGGCCACCCGACCGGTTCGCCGGCAGCGGGTGTCACGCCGGCGAACTCTCCGTCCGCGCACGCGAGCCCGTCGCACAAGTCGTCGCCGAAGCCGACGACGCGGCCGACGCCGCCACCGGCCGGCAGCTCGGTGCGCGACCAATTGCTGGCCCAGATCAACGATCTCCGCGCGCAACACGGGTTGCCGCCTTACACGCTGCTGTCCGGCCTGGACGCCAGCGCCCACGCCCACAACGTCAAGATGATGGGCAGCTGCGGTCTGTCGCATCAGTGCCCTGGCGAGGCGTCGCTCGGCGATCGCATCTCGGCGCAGGGTGTGCACTGGTCGACGTGCGGCGAGAACATCGGCTGGAGCGGGCCGCACGCGAACAGTACGTCGGCGATCGTCGCGGCCGCCGAGGCACTCACCCAGTCGATGTACGACGAGCAGCCGCCGAACGACGGTCACCGTCGCAATCTGCTGTCCAGTGCGTTCCACCACATCGGCATCGACGTCGTACGGGACTCGTCGGGCAAGGTCTGGCTGACCCAGGACTTCAGCAACTGAGTGACCGGGCCGCGCGCCCGAAGCCGGCGCTCCGAAGGGCCCGCGCGGCCGAAGCCGGCGCTCCGAAGGGACCGCGCGGCCGAAGCCGGCGCTGCGAAGGGCCCGCCCGGCCGACGCACGGCGAGATCAGTCGCTAGACAACGTTCCGTGCGAGCCGCCGACCTCGAGCGAAATCGTTCCGCTGTCGTGGTCGACGGTGAACATCGTGCCGGGCGGGTAGGTCGCGAGCACGTCGGGCGGCAGCTGAACCGTACCGTCGCTGGCGACGACCGCGAAGTCTCGACCATCACGACCTTCGGCTCCAACGCGGCCGTCGCGGATGGTGACCGCGCGACCCAGCCGTACGCCGACGTTCTGGTCGTGCGTGACCACCACGATGGTCGTACCCCGCTCGGCGTTGACGGTCTCGATCGCGGTGAGCACTTCGTCGCGGCCGGCCGAGTCGAGCTGGCTGGTCGGCTCGTCGACGAGCAACAGTCCGGGTCCGGCCGCAATGCCGACGGCAAGCGCGGCGCGCTGCTTCGCATCGGGGGCGAGATCGGCAAGGTGTGCCCGGCCGCGGCCGGCAAGGCCGACGAGGTCCAGGATCCGATCGGGATCGTCGAGCGTGACCCCACCGGACCGGGCCGCCCGTCGTCTGGCCAGCCAGATGTTGCGATACAGGTTCGCGTATTGCAGCAGGTTGCGCGACGCACCCTGCAACACGACGCCGATCTCCGTGCCGCGCAGCCGGGCGATCTCGCGGTCGGTCAACTTCGCCATGTCGTAGGTGCCGACCATGACACGCCCGGCGGATGGCCTCATCAGACCGGCGAGCAACGCGACCAGGGTTGACTTGCCCGATCCCGACGGCCCGACGAGCGCGAGCATTTCGCCGGGTGCGATGGACAGGTCGACACCGGCGAGCGCAACGACGTCGCCGCCCTCGCCACGATAAATGTGTACGACCCGGCGACACCCGACCGCCAGACCGGTCACGGCACGTTCCGTTTGGCGTACGGGTGAGGTCATCGGCTCATCCTTCCTGAAGCGCGCAGTCGACGAGCGATCGCGAGCGCACCCGACACGGCGATGACGGCGAGCACCGCGGCACCGGCCCCGACGCCGATCGCCATCGCGCCGATCGGGATGTTCGTGGCCGTCAGGCCGCTGGCCTTCGGGTCGACGAAGACCGGCAGCCGGTCAGCGGTCAACAGCCACGCGAGGGCACCGCCGAGCAACGCGATGATCGCCGCGGCGCACAGCAGCCCAGCGTGCGCCACGATGAGCGATCGCCGCGCCGTCGATGCGGCGATCCCCTGTGTTCGCAACGCCTGCAACTCGGTGATCCGCTCGGAGCGGTCGACGAGCAGCAGCAGAGCGAGACACGCCATCGCAAGCAGGACGAGTGCGATGGCCGCTGTCAGCGCGAACGCGATGCCGACCGCCGGGCCTTGACGAGAGAGGTAGGCACGTTGGTCTGCCAACGTCCGCTCGGAAGATACGCGCAGGCCCTGTGCCTGGAGCGCGTCGACCACCGAGTCCGGCGCATTCGGAGCGAGCCACACCTCCGCCGGTAGCACCGT
This sequence comes from Micromonosporaceae bacterium, assembly GCA_035263025.1. Lineage (GTDB taxonomy): Bacteria > Actinomycetota > Actinomycetes > Mycobacteriales > Micromonosporaceae > DASQPR01. The sequence continues at coordinate 68,049 of DATFRR010000169.1, read as the reverse complement.
GTTCGGTCGCACCATGGCGAGCGCAAGGTCGTTGAGATCGACCAATTCACCTCGCCGCGCCACGCGTGGCAGCACCGCCGTAGTGTCCGCGACGCGTACCTGGACCGTCGATCCGTCGACGCCGGCGATCGCGTTCGCGGTCGCGTCACTGGTGGCGACTACGGGCAGCGGATACGGTCCGGCGATCGGCGCGACGATAACGCCGTCCTGGTAATGATCTGCGGCCGGAACCGACAGCGCGAGCCCGTCCGGCCCGGAAGATAGGACCGGCGTGGCATACCCAGGGGCGCTCGCGACCACCCGCCAGGCCGCTGACGACCCCAGCGGTACGTCGACGCCGCGGGCACCGACGGCCGGTGCGGCGCGCAAGGAATGGATCGTGGCGCCGACCGTCGCCGAGAAGTCGGTGTCCGGTACGACGAGAAGCCCGACGAGTCGACATCCGGCCGCGCAGCTGGGCACTTGCGCTTCGTACGTGTGCCGCCCGAGCGAGGTGAGGCCGAAGTCCGCGTCGACTTCGAGGCCGCCGTCATTGGGTAGGAACACGGCGGACAGTACGACTTGCATCAGCGTCGACGTCGACCAATCCATGGTCGCGTCGATCTCTACCGAGGTCGCGGTCACCGTGATCGGCGCGGGTCCTGGCGCGGCCAACGCAGCGGCGGCCACCGCGACATCACTACCGGCCGGCCAGTTGGCCACGGCGGCCAGACGCGTCGAGTCGACGGCGAGAACCGGCGGATTGAACGAGGAGGCGGTGGGTACGGCCATCGCCGCCATCGCGTACCGACCGCTTGGATCGGCCGCGCCGACGGCGCGCAGGAGTTGGGTGGGCGACGTGGAACCAACCGATAGGACGCGGTGCGCGCCGAGGTCGAGCGCGACGACTGTGGCCCGATCCTGTGACGCGGCAACCGAAGCGGCGAATGCGAAGCCGAGCATGCCGATCGCTACCGCCTCGACCATCACCAGACGTTGGGCACCGGGTCGGCGGGCCAGGACGATCGCGCCGAGTCCCGTGCCCAGCCGTCGGGCCGATCCGGCACGTCGACCGACCGACCCGATGGCGCGCAAACCGACTCGCGTGGTGATCGGCGGGACTAGCCGGCCGAGGACGACAGCCACCGCCGCGACCACAAGTGCCGGCGCGACGCTCGTCAGCCCGGCCGGCGGGCCGGTTTGGGCGCGCAGTTGCGCGACGGCGGCGACCGCGAGAACGATGATCGCGGCCTGTAGCGGCACCGACCGCCATTGACGGGCGCGATCCGGAACGTGGCGAAGCAGATCAGGCACGCGGGCCACCAGCGGCCGGAGATGGGCGCCCAGCACCGCGAGCAGCAGGACGGCGACCCACGCCAACTCACCGTGCGCCGACGCCCCGGTTGTCGTCGCCGGCGCCGGGGAAGGCAGCGTGATCGCCGCGACGCCACGGGCGAGCGGACCACCGACCGCGAGGCCCACGGGCACCGCGATCGCGACCGCCAGCACGCTTTCCGCTACGGCGAGCCACCACCTGTCCCATGCCGCGAGGCCGCGCAGCTTGATCACGGCGAGTTCCGGCCGGCGTACGTCTGCGGCTTGCCCCGCCGCGAGGAACAGGACGAAGCAACCGAGCAGGAGGAGCGGTACGGCGACCAACGGTACGACGACGCGCAACGCGCTACGGTCGGCATCCACTCGGTCCAGCATCGCCGGGATCGACGTGTTGAACGGGTGGACCTGCGACCGGATGGCGGGCAGCGCAGCCACTGTCACGGCGGATGTACGCAGTTCCGCGTCGACGTTCTCGCGACGTTCGCTGTGCGGCAGCACGTCGATGGTGCCGGGCTGCGTGAGGATCGGCAGGACGTCGCCTCGGTCGCCGCTTGCCGTCGAGAAATACGCCTCGGTCCCCCAGTACGCGTCGTCCCGGTCGGGTACGCGGTACGTACCCACGACGGTGACCGCCACGTACGCCGGCAACGCCTGCCACAGGCCCACGCCCTTCGATCGCTGCTCCGCCAGCGACGTCTGCTTGACGCCATACAGGTTCAGTGCGGCGCCAATGCTCGCGTGCAGTCGCATGGCGAGGTCGTCATCGAGCAGCACCTCGCGTAGCGCGACCGGACACCGGCCGCTCGTGATGACCACGTGCGCGCAATAGTTCTGGCGGAACAGCACCAACGGAATCGTCGCCTGTTCGGAGGCGCCCGGCGCGACCGATGCGGTGTCGACATCGATGTCCGTCGCATAGATTGTGGTGAACCACGGTGCGGTCAGACGCGTCGTCTCGGTCGGCACAAAGTCCGTGTCGGCGGTGGTGTCCGGTGGCGGTGACGACGTGTCCGAGGAACCCCCATCGCCGGACGCGTCCGGCCCGCTGGGTGCGGCGATCCCGACATTCACCGAGATGACCTGACGGGCCGACGTGGTGACCTCGGACGTTGACGCGTGCGCGATCTCGGTGGCGATCATCGACGCGTCGGCGCGCGCGAGGTACGCCGGCCACGCCGCCACGATCGCGATGGTGGCCGATGCCAGAGCGCAGACGGCGATCGCTCGCGCCCATCGGCCACGGATCATCGACCACAGGATCCCGATCACCCGCCACCTCCGGGCACGCGACGGTATGTCCGGACGAGACGGGCGGCCGCATACCAGGCCGCCGCGACGAGGGGCACCGCCGACGCGACCGCCACGAACACCCAGCCGATCGCGGTCGCGTGCGGCGCCGGCGGCACGGCGTACCCGTCGGCGAACACCGTGACGTGTCGTCCGACCAGCAGGTGTGCGATCGCGACGGTGGCGAGTCCGACGCCTAGCGCGGCGGCGACGAGACAGAGGTAGGTGGCGTATGCCGTCGCGGCGGTGGCTCGGGCCGCGAGGCCGACGCGGCGCAGCGCACCGAGTTCGGCGGCTCGATTCTGGCGCTCGACGGTGGCGAGCGTGATGACCGCGATGGCCGCGACTAGCAGGGCGATCACCGCGATGGCCAACCCGAAGCGCAGCGCCGCGAACGGCGCCTGCCGGCCATAGGACGCCTCGGCCGAGCCAATGGACACGTCAGACGCCACCACGAGGCCCGCCGCGCGGATCCGTGCGAGCACGCTGGCCGGCGCGTCGGCACGGAGCCAGATCTGCGGCTGCGCACCGACCCCGGCACCGCCGTCGAGCCGCAGCGCCGCGCTGAGGTCGACATACGTGCCGGACGTTCCCAGCTGCGGCAACACTGCCACGTGTGCGGCGACGCGATCGGGCACCGTGAGGTCGCCGAACACGTCGAGATCAGCCAGACCCGGCCGGTCAGGTGCTGGCGGTGTGCCGGCGGACACGACGGGTACCGGAAGGGACACGTCGGCGGGAAACACACGCGGGTCGAAGAGCTTGAACTCGCCGCGGCTCTCGCCAGTCGGTAGGTCGATGTGCAAGCCGTCGGGCCCGGTAGAGACCGCGGGTCCGAGCGTGGCGTCGCCGATAGACGTACGCCACCCGTCACGGTCGCCGAATGCCGTGGCGTCGAGCCCGCCAGGCACCCCGACACCACTCGGCGCGGCGGCGCCTCCAGAGGCCGCTGTGCCGCTGGCACCCTCGCCGGTCGGTCCGGAGTCCGGTTCGAGCGAGCCCACCACGATCGACACGCCTTGGACCGGCGAGCCGGCCGGCGAGTCTGGATTCAGCGCGTCCACCACTTGCAGGTCCACGAACGCGCAGCCGCTCGGGCACCCGGAAAGCGTGGCTTGGTAGGTGTTTCGCCTGGTGGCGAGCGGCCCGAATCGCACCGCGTGTCCGACGCCGTCGGCGTCAACGAGGTCCACCGCGAGTTCGACTCCGTGACGCGGCAACGTGGTCGCGGTCGCTCCGAGGCGAAGCGGGCCGTCCGACAGCCGTAGCGCGGTCGCGACGTTGGCATCGAGAGCCGCAGCCACGCTCGCACCCGACGGCCAGCCGGGTCCGGCGTGCAGGATCGCCGCCAGCCGGGTGCGGTCGACGGCCAGGACCTTGCTACTCGGGTACGCCGCCGCGGCCATCGCATAACGGCCGGTCGGATCCGCGGCGCGCGTGACGGTAAGCACGCGCTGCGCGCTCGCATTGCGGATCTGGAGCACCCGATCAGCGCCGAGTTGTTCGACAGCGCGGGTATGTGCCGCGTCAGTGGCCGTCTGCCAGCCAAGCACGGCGTAACCGATCAATGCGACTGCGACGACGAGAATCGCGAACACCCGGTCGATGCCGGGCCGTCGGGCGAAGTGCGCGGCGGTGAGCATCCGCGTGGCGTGACCGGCCCGTATGGCCGCCGGCAGCAACCGCAATGCGATCGGCGCAACAACGCGGGCGGCCACCAGCGCGATGACGACGGCAAGAAGTGCCGGTGTCGCGGCGGCCACGCCAACCGCACCATTTGTCGGCGTGGCGGCGCCGGACGTACCACCGATTGTTGCCGTACCACCGATTTTGAATTGAACGAACGCGAATAGCGCAAGCGCGACGACCACGCCGTCCGCCGCGTCCGCACGCCACCCACGACGTCTGGCGGGTGTCCGCCTCAGCATGTCGATGATCGGCGCACGCCGGCTGGCCCGCTCCGCGACGGCCGAGGCGATCAACGCGCCGAGCACGACCAGCAGGGCGGCGGCGGCGGAAACAGCCAGCGCGACAGGTTGGTCGCTGCTGTGCACTGGGCCGGCGAGCCATCGTGCGACCAGATAGCCGGCGAGCGCGCCGAACGGGATCGCGGCCACCACCGGTACGGCGTTCTGCGGCCCGAACAAACGCCACATGCCCACGCGTCCCGTTCCACGCAACAGCGCGAGCCCGACGTCGGCGCGTCGCCCGGCGGACATGGCGCGCAACACAAGGTAGAGCGCGAACCAGCCGAACAGGATCAACTCGACGGCCAGCACCGGCACGGTATTCGTGACGGTCCGCAGATCCGCGTCGATCCGCGTGGCGAGCGGAAAGTAGTCCTGGTCGAGGGCGAACGAGTTCCCGATCGCGGCGACCATCACCGACAGCTGGTCGGCGAGAGCATCGGGACCGGAGCTAGTCACCGTCGCCGGCGTCACCACGAGCAGTCGTTCGACCGTGGCACCTTGTGCGTCGGCGCGGATCGTTGACTCGGTCACGAACATCGCGTCCGCGGTCGGCGATCCGACTGGAGCGGTCGCGGACAGCAGACCCTTGCCCCAATATGCGTTTTCCACGTCGATCGGGTCATACAAACCGACAATGCGCAGCGAAGGCACCGTGGCGAGCCGGCTCGCCGTCGGCCATGGCACCGTTCCGCCGACATTGACGCCGAGCTGGCCGGCCAGCGCACGGCTCAACATCACGTCATTGACGTCGGTCGGGCACCGCCCCACCACGACCACGTGATCGCAGACCCCGGAACGGTACGCCACCGGCACCGGCGCATTGATCCGGCCACCGAGCGATCCGACGACCCGCAGCCCGGTGATGTCGATCGCGCCGGGCAGCCTGATCGCCGAACGCATGTTGGCGAACGCGGTGTCGATGACCGTGGGATCGGGCGTCTCACCGGGAACGGCGGCGATCGTGACATCCTGGGTCAGAATGATCATCCGATGGACGTTCGTGTCGTCGGCGACATCTTGGACCGTGACGCGCTCACGTGCGCCCAGCACGTACCACGGCGCCCCGACCGCGGCCGCGACGACCAGGCACGCCATGAGCCAGACGGCGATCGTCGACGAACGACGCGCACGCAGCGCCGCCAGGACAATCGAGAGCATGTAGCCTCCGCCGCGCTGTCTGCCGTGTCCCGATCCGACGTACGACTAGACGCTCGGCGTGGCCCTTCGGTTGCGGGTCACGCTCGCACCAGCTCCCCTCGGCCGTCGACCAGGCGCAACTCTGCGTGGCAGCCGGCCGCCGCCTCCGCATCGTGGGTCGCGAACACCACTGCGGCGCCACGAGCGGCCTCCGCCAACAGGAGGTCGATCACCTTCTGACGGTTCTGCGCATCCAGCTCGCTCGTCACCTCGTCGGCCAGCAGCACGTCGCCGGCCAGCGCGAGACCGCGGGCGAACGCGGCGCGTTGCTGCTGTCCACCGGACAACTCCTCGACGAGCTGACCGGCCTGGCCGGCCAGACCGAGCAGCTCGAGCGCCTCGGCGGTGGCGCGCCGCGCGTCGGCCGCGCTCATGCCACGCGCGAGGAGCGTAACGGTGACGTTTTCGGCGGCCGTCAGGATCGGTGCCAGCCCGTTGTCCTGCGGCACCAGCACGATGCCTTCGGCGACCGCGTGGTCACGATCGCGGACGCGTTCGCCATCGACCGTGACGGTGCCCGACATCGGCCGAAGGAGGCCGGCCAACGTGGACAGCAGGGTCGTCTTCCCGGCACCGGATGGTCCGGTGACCGCGAGCACCCGACCCGGCGCGGCGGCCACGGTCACGTCGTGAAGCACGGGCGCACGCACGCCGTACGCGACCGTGACTCGATCGGCGACGAGAGCCTTCGTCATGCGTACCCCTCCGGTGCGCTCGTTCGGTCCGCGGCACGCGTCGCGGACATCGGGGGACATGTTCTCAAGGACGGTCGGGTGGCGCGACAGGTTGCATGGCGGTCGCGGGCGTCCGGACCCGAGCGACGTCGGACCGAATCGCCCGAGCAGCGCACCGCTTTGCGACAGAATCGGACAGAAGGAGGCCATCATGGGCTTGTCATGGCAGCAAGGTCCGCTCGCGACCGGCGCCGTTGGTCACTTCCTCGTCGCCGAGCCGCTCCCGCAGCGACTGCTCTTTGCCGAGCCGTTACGGCGCCGGATGCGCGTACGGCTCGCCGACGAATGGATCGCGAACAGCGACGACGTCGTGCTGTTGCACGAGCCGGGGCACTATCCGGTGGCGTACTTCCCGATCGCAGCGGTCCACGGCGGCGTGCTGCGGCCAACCGACCGGGTCACGCAGCATCGCGACCTAGGTTCGACGACATGGTTCACGGTCACATCCGGCGATCAGAGCCTCGAACGAGCCGCGTGGCAGTTCGTCGACCTGCCCGACTACGCGGGTGTACTGCGTGATCGGGTCGCCTTCGCGTGGCGGGCGATGGATGCGTTCTATGAGGAGGACGAGCGCATCGTCGGGCATGCGGCCGACCCGTACCACCGCAATGACATCAGGCAGAGTGCTCGTCATCTCGTAGTTCGCGACGGCGACCGGGTTGTCGCGGACACGACGCGGCCGCTCGCGCTCTACGAATCGGGGTTCGCGCCGCGGTGGTACGTGCCGCGCACGGACATCGACGAGGCGGCTCTGAGCGCCGTGGACGGTCAGACGTTCTGCCCGTACAAGGGGTTGGCGAGCTACTACGACATCGGCAACAGGTCGCGGGCCGCGTGGTCCTACCGCGAGGCGTGGCCGGAGGTGCGCCGCATCGCGGACATGGTGTCGTTCGAACCCGAAAAGATCGACGTGTACCTCGACGGCGAGCGTCTCGAACTTGAGCCGGGCCAATCCGTCATCGCGCACGGCATCGACCGCGATCTCGACGTCGACGAGATCACCGAGCGCCGTCCGGTTCGGTGACCCGCCTGCGAAGGGAGCAATGTGATGGCGACGTTGCTGTCCGTCAACGTCGGCATGCCGCGCAACGTGCCGTGGCAGGGTCACAACGTCTACACCGGCATCTGGAAAGCCCCGGTGGACGGCGCCCGCATGGTACGCAGGCTCAACATCGACGGCGACGGGCAGGGCGACCTGGGCGGCCACGGCGGCGAGCAGCGGGCGGTAATGGTCTACCAGATCGACTCGTACGCGCATTGGCAGCGCCACTTCGGCCGCGACGACTTCACGTACGGGCAGTTCGGCGAGAACTTCACCGTCGACGGGCTCGCCGATGACGAGGTCTGCATTGGCGACCGCTACCGCATCGGTGAGGCCGAATTCGAGGTCAGTCAACCGCGCGTTACCTGCTTCCGCGTCGGCATGCGCCTCGGCGAGCCACAGCTGCCGGCGTTGCTGGTCGCGCACCACCGGCCCGGTTTCTACCTGCGCGTCATTACTGAAGGGCGGGTGCGGGCGGGCGACGAAATCGTGCGTACCCGCGAAGGCCGGCACGCGCTCAGTGTCGCCGCCGTCGACGCCCTGCTGTATCTGCCCGATCGCGACCTGGACCAGCTTCGTGCGGCGGTCGACATTCCGGCGCTGAGCCCGGGTTGGCAGCAGTCGTTCCACGAACTCCTTGACGAGGCCGACCGCGGCGGGACGGCCGCTCCCCCGCCGATCGGCCGGGAGCCCCGATGGTCGGGGTTCCGCCAATTGAAGGTTGTCGAGCTAGTGGCGGAAAGCGATGGCGTGTCATCGGTCCGTCTTGCCGCGGTCGATGGGACCCGCTTGCCGACCCCGGCCGCCGGCCAGTACCTGACGGTGCGCGTGGCCGGTGCCGGCGACCCGGCGCCGGTCCGCAGCTACTCGCTGTCCTCCGATCCGCGTTCGGACACATACCGGATCAGCGTCAAGCGCGAACCGCACGGCATCGTCAGCGGCTACCTCAACACCGATGTGACGGCGGGTACGGTGCTCGACGTCGCGGCTCCGCGCGGCGAGTTCGTCCTCGGCGACGGCACCGAACCCGTTGCGCTGATCTCCGGCGGCATCGGCGCCACGCCGGTGCTGGCGATGCTGCACCAGCTCGCCGATGAGCAGTCCACTCGGGAGGTCTGGTGGATCCACGCCAGCCACAGCGAGGCCGAGCACCCATTCGCCGCCGAGTCGCACGAGCTGTTGGCGTCGCTCGCCCACGGCCACGAGCACGTCTTCTACAGCAGCGGACCGGTCCCGGACACGACCACGGTCACCCGTGGGCGCCTCACCGCCGAAGCACTGCGGGCCTTGCGGCTGCCCACCGATGCCGTTGCGTACCTGTGCGGTCCGCCGGCGTTCATGAGCGACGTCACCGCTGCGCTGACCGCTAACGGCATCGACGCCGACCACGTACACACGGAAATGTTCGGTGCCCTGGCACCGAACAACCCGGGCGTCACCGACGTCAGCGACCGGCGCCCGCATCCACCGCCCGGCGAGCCGGGAACCGGCCCGTCCGTCACGTTCGCCCGAAGCGGTCTCGTGGTCGCGTCGTCGGATCGATACCGGTCGCTACTCGAACTCGCCGAGGCATGCGACGTACAGACCAGGTGGTCGTGCCGCACCGGCGTGTGCCACACCTGCATCACGACCATCGTGACCGGCGACGTCAGCTACGAACCGGCGCCGCTTGAGCCGCCGCCAACCGGCGAGGTGCTGATCTGCTGCTCGCGTGCCAGCACCGACGTGGTGCTCGACCTGTGAAGCGCCGACGCGCCGGGCGGGCGGCGCGGCGGTGCAGGCGCTATTCGTACCGGATGGCTTGATTGACTGGGATCGCCGCGGCGACTCGGGCTGGCAAGCTGGTCGCGGCCGCGACCACCGCCGGCACCGCGAACGGGATCAGTGCCACGTGCCACCACGGCGCGAACACCGCACCGCGTGTGGTGCCGTTGGTCATGTTCAGCACGGCGAGATAGAGCCCGATGCCAAGCGGTATCGAGAGCAGGCCGGCGGCGGCCGACAGCAACGCGTTAGCGCTGACGAGGCTCGACGTGATCTGGTGCGGCGTGAGGCCGATCGCTTTGAGCACGCCGAGATCGCGCAGGCGTTCGCGGACCGACAACAGCATCACCGCGACGAGGCTAGTGACGGCGATGACGATCAGCACGACGTCGAGGCTGTAGACGAGTGCGGACAGTTCGTTGGGTACGTCCGTGACAGTGCCGGCGGGGTGATCGATCGCGGCCCGCATCTGCAGCGTGGCAACGATGACCGTGCCGGTGACCGCCACCGCGGTCGCGGTCCAGAAGGTACGCCGCCGCCGAGCCAGGAGATCCCGGACACCGAGGGCGGCGGTCAGCGGCAGGCGTACCCGGCCGATGAGGCGCGCGATCCGTCCGCTCGTGACCGGCAGCGGAACGCCCGCGAGCATCGCGCCGAGCGTGGTGGACCGAGTGGTACGCCGGACCGCCAGGTACGCGCTGAGGAGCAGCACCGGAACAACAATCGCGCTGGCGACCAGAGCGTGCCACGGCTGGATCGCGATGGTCGGCGAGCCGACGAGGGTCTGTGCGCTGGGTGCCGCCAGCCGTGGCGCTAGCACCGCACCGACTGGGTAGCCAACGAGGACAGCGGCCAGGCCGAGCGCACCCGCTTCGCCCAGAAACACCGCGCTGACTTGACGCGGCGTCAGGCCGATGGCCTTGAGCAAGCCGATGTCGCGATACTGCGCGGCGACCCGCGCCGCGGTGAGAATCCCGATCACCGCGAAGACGACGGTCAGCAGCAGGATGGTGAACATCCCGACGACGACGATGATCGGCTGGCTGTCCATCAGCGCGACGTCGCGTTGGTCCTGCCAGGACACGATCGTGCGGCCACCGTCCGGTGCCGGCGGCAGCGCGGCCGCGGCGGCTTCGGCGAACCGCGGCGCGGTCGCGGGGTCCGTGAGGCGTACCGCCTCCGACCAGGACCAACGCTGTTGGTCGGGCTGGATGCGCTGCAACGTGTCACGGCTGACCCATCCGACGCCGGGGTTGCTGCGCGGATAGCGCGCTTGGCTCGGTGAGATGGCGGTACCCACGACGGTCAGGCGTACTGTGCCGGTGGGCGCCGCTACCGCGATCATGCTGCCGACCCCGATATGCATCGCATCGGCGAAACTCCGTTCGAGCACAACGCCGGCGCCCGGCTGCGTGGCGCCGTCGATGCGTACCGGAACGTTGATTGTTGGCCGGGTGCCGAGGCCGGCGAGGATCACCGGTTCGGCATGTCCGCCGATGGTGGACTGGCCGAGCGCGCTGGGCACCGGGTCGTCGCGCTCGGCGACGCCCGGTAACCTAGCGACCGCCTGCGCGTCCGCGAGTGACGAGGAAGTCATCAGCACGTGCGCGCCGTGCGCCGCGTCGAACGTGCGCTGCCACGGATCGACACCGGTCGCTCGGACCTCCAGCGCGATGACCAAGGTCGCGGCAGCGGCGGCGCCGATCACGATGGTGAGCGTGGTCGCCAGCAGCCTCGCCCGGAGGCCGGCGAACGCGAGCTTCAGCAGCGTCGCGGTCATGTGTCCCCGCCGAGGTCGAGCAGGTCGGGAACGCTTCGGGCCGGCTCGAGCCGCCCGTCCGCGACGATTCGACCGTCCCGGAGCCGGACGATGCGGTCCGCGGCCGCGGCGACCCGAGCGTCGTGCGTGACGAGCAACAGGGTCTGGCCGCGCCCACGGGCCCGTCCAAGCAACTCCATGACCGCGCGAGTCGCATCCGAGTCGAGGTTGCCGGTCGGTTCGTCGGCCAACACGACGTCCGGTGAGTTGGCCATCGCGCGCGCGAGCGCCACCCGCTGTTGCTGTCCGCCGGACAGCAAGGCGGGTGCGGTGTTGCGCCGCTCGGCGATGCCCAGCTCGTCGAGCAGAATGCTTGCGGTCCGGCGCGCGGCGCGGCGATGCTTGCCGGCCAGCAGCAGCGGCAACTCCACGTTTTCCCGGACCGACAACGTTGGCAGCAGGTTGAAGAACTGGAACACGAAGCCGATCCGCCGCCGCCGCAGCCGCGCGAGCGCGGCCTCGCTGAGCCCGTCGATCCGCTGGCCGCCGAGCCACACTTCGCCGGTCGACGGCCGGTCGAACCCGGCCAGCAGGTTGAGCAATGTGGACTTGCCGCATCCGCTCGGCCCCATGATCGCGACGAACTCGCCGCGTTCCACGGTCATGTCGACGCCGTCCAGGGCACGCACGTGCGCACCGCCAGACACGTACGTCTTTGCCAGTGCTCGCGCCTCCAGTACCGGCGTCATGCGATCTTCCCTTCCTCGAGCAGACGCGACTCGATGAGGTCGAGCCATTCCAGGTCGGCCCGCACGTGCAGGATGGAGCCCTCCACGAGCAGCCGCGCGGTCGAACCAGGCCGACCGGACTGCAGCAGGCCATCCAGGTCGCGCAACGACTGCAGGTATTCGTGACGTTGGTCGTCGATGAGGCGGCCGGGGTCGGCCAGCCGTGCCGTCGCCACCGCGACGAGCTTCATCAAGAACTCGCTCTTGAGCCGCATGCCTGGCACCGGCCGCGCCACCCACTCCGCAAGCAGCGCCTGGCCGGCCGCGGTCAGCCGGTAGACGCGTTTGCCTCGGGCATCACCGTCGACCGGCTCGGTGGTGACCAACTCGTCTCGGGTCAGCCGAGCCAAGGTGGTGTAAATCTGCCCGGCGTTCATCGCCGGCAAGACCTCACCGAACGTCCCGTCGAGGGTCTGTTTCACCTCGTAGCCGTGCGCGCCACCACCGTGTAGCAGAGCGAGGACGACTTCCTTCATAGGTAGCGAGAATACATACCCGCTATCTATTGCTCAAGGCTTGTACGCGGAGTTGGCCCACAACCGGCGCTGTGCACCGTCGACGCTATGCACCTGTCGACGCTATGCACCTGTCGACGCTATGCACTGTCGGCGCGGTGGCCGGCCTCGGTGATGGCCCCAGGCCGCGTTGACGAGCCCGATGTGGCTGAACGCCTGCGGAAAGTTCCCGATCATCTCGCCGCACTGACAAGAGCCGCGGGGCGGCAGTCCGACAACAGCGCACAGTCACTGATGGGCGGGCCGTCCATCGCGATTCCCCGCTTGCGGCTAGCCGGCCGGCGTCGTCATCGCGATCCAGCCGTGCGCAGCCATCGCGATCCGGCAGGGCGTCATCGCGACCCGGCCGACGCCGGCGCACGCGCTGCCGTGATCTGTCTGAGAAGCGCCTTCAGCGCACCGACGTAGATCTCCGAGAACGTCGGGAACGGCTGGATCACGTCGCGCAACACGTGCAAGGGCACCTGGGCGCGGATCGCCACCGTGGCTTGCTGCAGCCATTCCCCGGCCTCGGGTCCGAGGGCGTACGCGCCGGTCAGCCGCTCGCCGTCGGAGAGCAGAGTCATGAATCCGTTGGATTCGGCGTACGCACGGGTATACGTTTCGGTCTTCGCGAGCTCGGCTACCCGTACGGTGGCGCTGAACCGATCGTCGCTCGCACCAACGGCGGCCGCTTGCGGATCGGTGTAGACGACATCCGGTACGGCCTCGTAGTTGGCCTCGCGCGACTCGCCGAGAATGTTCGCGGCTACCACGTCGCCTTGATACTTCCCGACGTGGGTGAGCAGCCGTACGCCGGTGACGTCGCCGATCGCCCACAGCCGCTCGCCGGCGCGCAGGTGTGCGTCCACGGGAATGCCACGCTCGTCGGGTGTCACGCCAACCGACTCCAGGCCGATTCCGTCGACCCGGAGGAGCCGGCCGGTGCAGACAAGTAGACGGTCGCCACGCAACTCGGCACCGCTGTCGAGAACGAGCACATAGTCGTCGCCGTCGCGTCGCGCCTGGGTCGCGTGTACGCCCAGCGCAAGCTCGATGCCCTCGGCCCGCAACACGTCACCGAGCGCCGTGCCTAGTGGCTCTGGCTCGCGTGGCAGCAGGTGCGCTGCGGCTTCGACGATCGCGACCTCGCCGCCGAGCCGTCGGATCGCCTGAGCCATCTCGACGCCGGCCGGGCCGCCACCCAGGATCAGGAGCCGACGCGGCACCGCCGTCATGCTCGTCACTTCGCGATTCGTCCATACGCCGTCGAGGTCGCGCAGCCCGGGTACGGGTGGGATGACCGGATCCGAGCCGGTTGCCACGACGACGTGTCGGGCGGTGTGGCGTACGCCGTCGACGTCTACCGCGCCCGGCCCGGCGAGCTTGCCGCTGCCGCGTAACAGGTCGATGCCGTTGCTCGCGAGCCAGCGTTCCTGGCCGGCATCGGAATAGTCCGAGACCATGAAGTCGCGCCAGGCGAGTGCGGCCGCCACGTCGAGGTGTGCGGTGGCCGCGGCCTCGCGGGCCTCATGTACCGCCTCTCCCGGCCGCAGCAACGTCTTGGACGGAACGCACGCGTAATACGAGCACGATCCGCCGACCAGTTCGCGTTCGACCAGCGCGACGCGCAGGCCGCCGTCCGCGAGTTCGCCGGCGCAATGCTCGCCCGGCGACCCGCCGCCGATGATGATGACGTCGTAGTCGCTCATGCGATCGCCCCCGCTACCCATCCTCACGCCGTGCATCATCCGGTTCGTGAGAACGCGGGAAATCGCCCGAGAAACTTGGCTACCGGATCGTGGCGTTCGCCCAGTGCGCGCCGTCCGTCGACGTGGCGAGCGTGATGGCGCCGTCGTCAGCCACCCGGATGGCCACCATGGCGGGACCGAGGCCCAAAAGATACTGCGTCTTGGTCGCCTCGGTCATGCGCACGAAGTGGCCGGCGCCGTTGGCATGCCACAGTTGTGAACCGTCGTCGTAGATGAGTCCACCGGATGGCGCGACACCCACGAATGCGTACGACGCGTCGTGGTTCGGTGGCAGCTGCATCTCCTGCCACGTACGCCCACCGTCGTTGGACGCCACCGTCAGCGTCGAGATCGCGGGCAGTTGACAGGAAGTCGGGATGCCCGGACTGCACGTCATGCTGCCGGAACCGGCCGCGGCTTGCGCGTACAACCAGTGGCCGTCGAAGCCCAGCACGGTCGGGTTCGTGGCACCGGCCGGCAGGTGCGCTTTCTGCCACGTACGCCCGTCGTCGCGGCTGATCCAGAGATCGCCGTTCGTTCCTGGGTAACGGGGATCGGCGTCCGAGGTGAGGAAATACATGCCGCCGGCCGCGGTCACCGTCCCACGGTCCGCCGCCAGTTCCGCCGTCGCGACAACGGACTGCGTGAGCGGGTGCGAGACTCCGTCCGGCGTCAGCACGGCCGGCCGGTCGCCGTTGTTGCCCAGTCTGATGATCTGCGCGCCGGCCGGGATCTCGGTGATCGCGGCACCGGGTTGCACGTCGACCGGCGTCCACGTCACGCCGCCGTCCGCACTGATCCACCTAGCAGCGGGCGGGTTCACCTCGTGGTTGCCGAACGCGACGGTCACGCCCTGCTGGACGATCGCCAGGTGGCTCACGTCGAACACGTACAAGTCGATCGACGCCATCCGCGTGGTCGGCAGCGCTCGCTCGTGGTACGTCTTGCCGCCGTCGGACGTCGCCTCGAGCACATCCGTACACGGCACGCCATAGCGTGGATCACCGACTGCGAGCGGGGTGCGGTATGAGTACGGACACCGCTCGAGGACCACGAATCCGTGGTTCCGATCGACAAAGCGCCCGCCGACCGGCACACCGAACTGGCTGACCCGATCGTCGGCGGTCGTGACGTACGCCGGGGTCGGCCGATCGGACGGCGGCGGCGCGGCGGGACCGAGGAATATCGTCGCAGCGATTGCCGTCCCAGCCACCGCAACGGCGGCGGCGACCGCGGCGACGAGTGTCGAGATCCGACGGCGCGGCCGAGTGTCGAGATGCTCGTGGATATCGGCCAGCACGGCGGCGGCGTCTGGTGCCAGGTATTCGTGGCGAACGAACGTGTCGCTCAGCATCTGTTCGGCGTTCATGACGTCTCCACGGTTAGTCGCGGGTCGGGAGCGAGATCGAGCCGTAGCGTGGCCAACGCCCTCGAGGCGTAGCCGCGGACGGTGCCCGCCGAACAGCCGAGCACCGCAGCGATTTCGTTGTCCGTCAGGCGCTCGTAGTAGCGCAACACGAGGACGACCCGCTGCTGGCGCGGCAGCCTCGACAGTCGCCGCCACACGTCGTCGTGGTCGACGACCGCCGACGCGTGGTCCGCGATCGATCCGACGCTTGGCACGCCGTCTCGGTCGAACACCACGCTGCGAACCGAGCGACGCCGGCGCCACGACAGGAACGCGTGGGTCACCATCTTGCGTACGTAGAGCCGTGGCTGATCCGCGCTACCGACCCGGCCCCACTGCGCGAAGGCCTTGAGCATCACGTCCTGGACCAGGTCGCGAGCGAGTTCCCGGTCGCCGGTCAGCATCACCGCATAACGCAGCAAACCGTCGATCTCGGCGGTCGCGAAAGCCTCGAACTCGCTGCGCGCGTTGCGCTCTCTCACATCCATTAAGACTCTCGGCGGTACGGATGCGTTGTGCCGCCGGCGCGGTCCCGTGTGCAAGCTTCTGCCGTAGCCTCCCTCGTGGCTCCGTTGGGGCGCGGCAGACACTCGGGCCGGCAACGCCCGTCAGGCGGAGCGGATGCGGATCTGTTCGAAGCAGTAGTAGAGCGCGATCAGGAAATGCAGCACAAGACAGGCCGGCGCGCTGAACAACGCGACGATGACGGTCGCCGCGTAGAGGGCCAGGCCGATCAACGTGAACCGCCGGATCGAGGCGCGCAGCACGGTCGGATCCACCTCCGGCTCGAGCAGCGCCGGGTGTCGTACGACATAGACGAATAGCGCGCCGAAACTAACCGACATCGCCAGCATCACCACGGAGTAGACGATCGCCGCGGTACGCGCGTCGCGGCCGCCCGCGGTCAGGTATTCGGCGATCAGCGATGTCGTGAACGGGATTGCCGCGATGAACAGCAGCAACAACAGATTGAGGAACAGCATCATGCGGTCGACGCTTCGGATCAGTCGAAACGTCGTGTGATGGTTCACCCAGATGATGCCGATCACGAGGAAGCTCGTCACGTAGGCGGCGAACTGCGGCCATTCATGGCCGAGCGCGTGAGCCAGCGACTTGTCGCCCAACGCCGCCCGCGAGGGCACGGCCAGATCGAGAACAAGCAGGGTGATGGCGATGGCCATGACGCCGTCGCTGAAGGTTTCGGTGCGGCCGGTGTCATTCATCGAGTCGATTATCGGCGATCGTCGGACGCCGTGGCCGTTGATGCATCGGAATCCGAGCGAACGTCCGGCAGCCAACCGCGCGTCGCTATCCACCGATCGCAGTCCCAGTCCTGGTAGGCCGCCACGAGGCAGCCCATCTTCGGCCGCCAATACGAGGCAGCCGATCCGTCGCCGGCGTCTTGCACCGGTACCAGCACCCACGAGATCAATGCGCGCCGGTAGTCGTCGTACAGCGTCGCCATGTCGTAGCCGCGGACGCCGCCGGCCAGCAGACCATGGTGATAGCGCGCGAGCACCCGATGCTCCCGATCGTGCTCGCGCCGCTGCGTACGGGTCCAGAACGTGGCGCACAGATTGGCCAGATCCAGTGCCCCGATGTCGAAGGTCGGCGACTGCCAGTCGAGCAGGTATGTCGCGCCGATGCCGGACCTCGGCACGAGGAAGTTGCTGGCGTACGCATCGCCGTGGATCATCGTGAGGTCGCGCCGACCGGACATTCGCGTGCGTAGAAACCGCGTCCAGTAATGCGGTAGTCGGGCGAGCAGCCGGTCATAGAACGCGATCAGCTCTGGACCGAGCAGCTCGGCGTGCGCGGTCCGCACTCGATTCCAGGCCGCGCTGCGACGGGTAAGGTATGCGTCGAACCGCGCATCGTCCGCGCTCCAATGACCGGTGATCATCCCGTCCGGCGGCGTACGACCCCACCAGTACGCGTGGATCCCGGCAAGCGTGTCCACAATCGCGTCCAGGTGCTCATCCGCGGGTACGCCGTCCAGGTGGATCGAGTCGTCCCGGGTGACGGGCGCGACGTGCGTGGCGCCTACATCCGTCAAAAGCACGAACGAGCCACCTGTCACCGGATCGATCTCGGCTGCATAGCACGGCACGATGCCAGGCGGGTGATCCGCTAGCGAACGTACGAGTTCGTAAAAGGTCACCTCGTCGCGGCCGCCCGCGATCGACCACTCCGCCTCGGTCGGGCGCTTCAGGATGACCGACGTCGGCGCGACCTGCGGTGCGTCGGCGTCCCAGACGATACGCAGGCGTACGGTCTGCGAGTTGAACGCACCGGTGTCCTCGACGGACAACCGCCGGATACCTCCGATCCGCGCGCCAGCGGCACGAAGCACCGAGCCGAGCCACATCGGCGACACATCGCCGCGTTCCAGAGCGCTCATGAACCGACATTCTGTCGTGCTATACGCAGGCGTGACGATCACATTTCGTAGCTTCGTCGACACCGCACGTCGACGAAGTCGCGCACGGGTCGACGGCCGCACAACTGGTGCTCGCCGTGCGGTGGTCGCTGTGCTTGGATAGGCGGCGGTGATGTACCGCGCCGCCCGGGCGGGGTCCGTAGCGGCGTCGCCCGGCGAACTCGGCACCCGGCGTGCCCGGTGACGCTGGGTCAGGCGAGACGACGAGGGTGGTGGGACGCTGGAACCCGGACGGGGCAGACACGCCCGCTCCGCGGCCGCGACGATCTTCGCTGATCCCGCCGGCCGGCGCCGCCGGGTGCTCATTGCCGCCAGTGCCGGGCTTGGCGTCGTGACGCTCCTGCTACTCATCGGGATCGTCGCGACCCTGATCGGTGGCGGCACGTCGTCACTGCCGGGATTACCGTTGCACGCCAAGCCCGACAAACCGAACGTTGGCACCCAACGGCCGGTTTCCTCGCCGCACGCTTCCGCAACCCCATCGCCGAACGGCACGTCGACGAGCGGGACGGGCAACCCGAGTCCAACGTCCAGCCCGTCACCGTCACCGACCCGTACGCATCCGAACAACGGACACTCTCCGACCAGCAAACCCAGCCACAGCCACCCGTAGACCGTGTCCAACACGCCGCCGCGCGGCCCTCGCGCCCATTGGATCCTCGTCGGACTCTTGCTCGTCGCGCTGCTCGCGGAGCTATGCCTTCACGGGTACGCCACCAATGTCGGCGGTGACGGTCGCGGGCCCTCGCCACCGACCACCGGAGCCGCCGCCCCTTCTACGGTGCTCCATGGCGGTCCGGTGCTCCGACTGACCGGCGACACTGCGCAGACCGCCAGGTTGCCGGCCAAGACAATCGCGTTGACCTTCGACGACGGCCCGGATCCACGCTGGACTCCGCAGGTTCTTCGCGTGCTCGACAAGAACCACGTGCACGCCACGTTCTTCGAGATCGGTACGCAGGTCAACGAGCATCCCGACCTCGCCCGCGCGGTGATCGCCCAGGGCAGCGAGATCGGCGTACACACGTTCACGCATCCGGACCTCACCACTGCGCCGGGGTGGCGCCGCCGCATCGAGGTCTCGCTGGGAGCAGATTCCATCGCGAGCGCAACGGGCATCACGCCACGGTTGATGCGGCCGCCATACTCATCGGTACCCGACGCGGTGACGGCCGCCGACCTCTCGGCCTGGCGCGGTGTTGCTGCCGCCGGCTACCTCGTCGTGGTTGCCGATCTCGACACCGTTGACTGGAAGCGGCCCGGCGTCGACGCGATCGTTCGCGCGGCCACGCCATCCAATGGCGCAAGCGCCATCGTGCTCCTCCATGACGGCGGCGGAAACCGCTCCGAGACGGTCGCCGCCCTTCAGATCCTGATCCCCCGTCTGAAGGCAGCCGGTTATCGATTTACCACGGTAAGTGAAGCGCTGTCCCTGCCGGCCCCCGCGCGTGCCACCACCAGCCAGCGTGTGCGCGGCCAGGTGATGCGACTGTTGCAACGCATCGGTGACGGCGCGGCGACGGCGATGACGGTGCTGCTGGTCATCGCGCTGGCGCTCGGTGTGCTGCGGTTGCCGCTCCAGGCCGCGTTCGCCGCCGCCCATCAGCGACGGTTCCGAAAGACAGCGCGACGACCGTTGCGGCACCTCGGCGGGGTATCCGTGGTGGTGGCTGCCTACAACGAAGCGGCGAACATCGCGGCGACCGTGACATCGCTTGTCCGCAGCGACTATCCGAGCATCGAAGTCGTCGTCGTCGACGACGGCTCCACCGACGACACCGCGGCGATCGTCCGGTCACTGCGATTCCGCAACGTACGGGTCGTCAGCCAGCCGAATGCCGGCAAGCCGGGCGCACTGAACACCGGAATCTCGGTGGCGCGCTACGACATTCTCGTCCTCGTCGACGGCGACACCGTGTTCACGCCGCGTGCGCTCGGACGGCTTGTCCAACCGCTGGCGGATCCCGAGGTCGGCGCCGTGTCGGGCAACACGAAGGTCGCCAATCGGCGAGGTTTACTCGGTCGCTGGCAGCACCTCGAGTACGTCATCGGGTTCAACCTGGATCGACGGATGTTCGACGTCGCCGGTTGCATGCCGACGGTACCCGGCGCGATCGGTGCATTCCGCCGGCCGGCACTCGCCAGCGTCGGCGGAGTCTCCGACCAGACACTCGCCGAGGACACCGACCTGACGATGGCGATCGGTCGGGCCGGTTGGCGCATCGTCTACCGTCCGGACGCGATCGCGTTCACCGAGGTGCCGTCGAGCCTCCGGCAGCTCTGGCGTCAGCGTTATCGATGGTGTTACGGAACGCTGCAGGCGATGTGGAAGCACCGGCAGGCCGTCACGCAACGCGGCAGCGCCGGACGGCTCGGCCGCCGTGGTCTCACGTACCTGCTTATCTTCCAGATCTTGTTGCCCTTGGCCGCACCGACCGTGGACGTGTTTGCGATCTACGGCGCGCTGTTCCTGCCATGGCTACAGGTCGCGGCCGTCTGGCTCGGGTTCGCCGCGTTGCAGATGCTGACCGCCTACTACGCCCTCCGCCTTGACTCCGAGCGCGCGGGAAGCCTTTGGACGCTTCCGTTCCAGCAGATCGTCTACCGACAGCTGATGTACCTCGTGGTCGTTCAGTCGACCGTCATGGCGTTGATTGGCGGCCGACTGCATTGGCATCGCCTGCACCGCACCGGTGCGGTCGCGACAGCCGCCGTCCGCCAAAGAGTTCCGGACCCGCGGCTGCGACGCCCGGGACCACCACCGCGACAGCCGCCGCCACCGCGACAACCGCCACCGCGACGAGTCGACGCCAGACGCCGTTAGCGACACTGTCGTGTCAGCGCCTCGCGTACGGCAACGTTCGCGGCCCGGCTACCTCGGCCCCGATTGCCGTCAGCCGCTGCCGAAGTTCACGATCCGCTGTCACGACCACGACAGCGCGGCCGCTCCCCGACTTGGCGGCGGCGATCCGGACGATCTCGTCGTCGCCGGAACCTGGGGCGGCGACGACGTCCACCCCGTCGATCGGAGCGAGATGCCGGGCTCGACCCTCGACGACCAGGACGACCTCGTGGTCGCCGGCAAGCGACGTCAAGGAGTCACGTAGCCTCCCCGCCGCACCCAGCCGGTCGCGCCACCACCCGTCCGGGCGCGACCCGACGACGTTGGCGGCATCGACGATCAAGACCGGGAGCGCCCCGTTCACCTCGGCTGGGCCTCCGGATGCGCGGGTTGCGGTGGCGTACGGTGGGCGAGGAACGCCCGGAACTCGGCAACTTGCTCGGCGGCCATGCACTCCTGCGGGAGCGTGAACAGCACGCGCCGCTCGCCCCGAGCGATCCAGAATCCGTTTCGGTCCTCGATCCGCCTGACCAGCGGCCACTTGAAACGCGCCTGCGACAGGGCCGAGTCGAAGGCCGCCTCGTCGTCGGTCAAGCGGATCGTGATGTCCGGGGCGGCGCGTGACGCGCCCCGACGCGTCGCTCCACGGAACAGAATCCATGGCACGAGCGCGATCCAAACGCCGCCAACGCCCAGAGCGATACCGGCGGGTCCGAACGGCTCCACGCGCTCGGTGAATCCAAGCACCGCCACGCCGGCACCGAGCGCAACGAACAGAGCGCTGACCGCCCACATCACGCGGACCTGGTAATGAGCCATCGCCCAGAACTGCCGGCGCTCCCGGTCGGCGTCCGCGCGCCGTACGAAGGTGATGTTCATCGACACTCCGTGGATGTTTGTCTCGCGTCAGGTTAGCGTGCGACGTCGGTATCAATAAACGTCGCGACTCGGACGCGGGTCGGACTAATGCTCCTCGGCCAGGGCTGCTGCACGGGCCGGCGCCGGCTCGACCGATACGGTGTCGGCTCGGGTACGCGGCATGGCGACGACAGCCAGACCCAGTAGCACCGTCATGGCCGCGACGCCGATGAACACATCGTGCGATTCGCGCGCGAGAAGCGTCACGGCCGGCGTCACGCCCGCGGAGTGGTGAACGGCGTTCGCGATCGCACCGAACACGGCGACGCCGACCGCGCTGCCGATCGAGCGGCCGAACATGTTCGTACCGGTGACCACACCGCGCTGCGACCACCCGACCGTGGTCTGTGCCGCGATCAGCGCCGGACCGGCTACGAAGCCGAGGCCGGCGCCGACGATGAAACACATCGCGGCGACCTGCCACACGGTCGCGTCAGCGGTTAGCAACATGGTCAGGGACGCGCCGAGCAGTGCGGTCGCGCTGCCGATCAGGGCCGTCGATCGGAAGCCGGCGCGCAGGTAGACGCGGCTGGACTGCGAGGCGGTGATCGGCCAGCCGAGCGTGAGGGCGGCGACGGTGAAGCCGGCGACGAGCGGGCCGACGCCGATCACGCCCTGGCTGAACGTCGGGACGTACGACGTGAGGCCGATCAGCACGGCACCGACACCACACGACACGAGCGTCGTGGTGAGCAGCATCCGGTGCCGGAAGACCCACAGTGGCAGCACTGGCTCCGCTGCGCGGCGCTCGACGACCACGAAGGCGCCGAGCAGCGCCACACCGGCCAACGGGATCACGATGCCGGCCACCGACGCCCACGACCACACCACGCCGCCCTCGATCAGCCCGAGGATCAGCAGCGTGCAACCCATGGTGAGGAGCGACGCGCCAAGATAGTCGAGTCGGTGCCGCTGACGCGTGACTCGCTCCTTGAAGCTGCGGCTGAGCATCCACGCGGCGAGCACGCACAGCGGCACGTTGACATAGAAGATCCACCGCCAGGTCAGGTACTCGGAGAACACGCCGCCCAGCGTCGGACCGACCACCGACGAGGCGGCCCACACGCTCGCGATATAGCCCTGCACCTTGCCGCGTTCCGCCGTCGAATAGATGTCCCCGACGATCGTCATGCTCATCGGCGCTACCGCGCCCGCGCCGAGGCCTTGCAGCGCGCGGAAGGCGATCAGCGCCGGCATCGACCATGCCGTGCCGCACAGCACGGATCCGAGCAGGAACAGACCGATTCCGACGAACATGATCGGCTTGCGGCCGACAAGATCGGCGAGCTTTCCATAGATCGGTACGGACGTGGCCTGCGCGAGCAGATACACCGAAAACAGCCACGGGAACTGCGCGAAGCCGCCAAGATCGGCCACAATGGAGGGTACCGCGGTCGCAATGATCGTCGAGTCGATGGCGACCAGGCTGACCGACAGCATCAGCGAGATGAGGATCGGGCCTCGCTCGGACCGGAACCCAACCGTGGCCGTCCGTTGCGCGGGCGCGGGCGCGTTCCCCGGTGGCGCACTCATCCCGGGCATCCGGGAGTAACGGTAACCACCGGATGCCGGGACCAGTCCATACCTCGCACGGTCGTCATGCTATTACCGCGCTCGCCCGTTCGACTCAGACCATGACGCGCGTCTCACCAGGTGCCACGCGCGATCAACACCGCGGATCCAGCCAGACGAGTCCAGTCGATCGCCTAGGCTCGTGATCATGTGAACCGAGGGGAGGCAACCATGTCCGTCATCATGATGATGCGTGCAAAGGCCGATCCGGCTGCCCTGGAGAGCTGGGCGAACGCCAACGCGGACCGGATCACTCGGATCGCCGACTCGGGCCGCGAGGCCGGCTGCATCCACCACATGTTCGCGGCCGGCAACGGCGAGATCGTCGTGATCGACGAATGGCCGGACGAAGCGTCGTTCAAGCGTTTCTTCGACACGCAGGAGGACATTCTCAACGTGATGGAGGCCGCCAAGGTCCGCAGCGAGCCCGAGTTCACGTACCTGCGCAAGATGTCCATGCCGGACGAGTTCTGACAGGGCGGCTGCGCGCGGCACTACCGGGTCAACGCACTCTCGCCGGCGCCGGCATAGAGTTCCGCGGCTCGCCAGCAGTACCACGCGGCAACTGACCGGTACGGGCGGAACGGATCGCCGAGCGGTTCCAACTCGTTCGCCGTTGGCGTGGGTACGCCCCAGCCCAACCCGTACCCGTGACGGACCCCGAGATCGCCGGTCGGCCAGATGTCGAGCCGGCGAAGCTGAAAGAGCAGAAACACCTCGGCGGTCCACCTGCCGATGCCGCGTACCGTCGAGAGCGTTGCGATGATCTCTTCGTCGCTGCGCTGGGCCAGCGACCGCGGCGACAGTGTCACGCTGCCGTCTAGTGCCTTGGCGGCCAGATCCCGCAACGACAACACCTTGTTGCGGGACATGCCGACCGCGCGGAATGTCTCGTCCGACAACGCCGCCAGCGGTCCGGGCTCCACCACATCGTCCAGCGCGGCGACCAACCGTCCGTGGATAGCCATCGCGGCGGAGCCGGCAAGCTGCTGGTAGACGATGGCGCGTACGAGCGCAGCGAACGGCGGGTCCGGAAACCGTCGGAGCCTCGGCGGTCCGGTCTCGGCGACCAGGCGGGCAATTACCGGGTCGCGCTTGGCAAGGATCTGCGCCGCCGCTGCGTGTGACATCCGCGCCGTCGTCATACCTGCAGCCTGCCACTTATGTGCGCTTTACCGCCGGGATGTCGGGCGCGCGTCAGATGAAGTCCCAGCGGGTGGCGCCGTACGGCTCGGCGCTGGCCACGCCGACCGCGGTGTGCAGTGTCAAGCGGTAGAGGTACCAGGGCGCGGGTCCGGCGCTCGGCGCGCTGTACGGGGCGGTGAGCGCCTCACCATCCACCGAGGCGGGCCAGCCACCAGTACGGTAGATGGCCGCCAGACGCTCCAATGTGGATCCGTCGGTGACTCGGTGCGCCTCCCCCTCGAGCACAAGGTCGATCTGGCGTAGGCGCACCGACACACTGCATGCCGGATTCGTAGCCAGGTTGCGCGACTTGAGCGTGCCCGGCCCGCTCGTGAAGTAAAGGTCGCCGTCCACCCACGTCGCTCCGACGCCGGCCGAGTGAGGTCGGCCATCGGGGCGTACGGTCGCCACGAAGAACGTCAGGTCGACGCCCGGCGTATCGGCGGCGAGGATGTCTCGGGGACGGCTCCACGGCAGCTCCGGGGAGCCGTATCGGTCGAGGTTGCGTGTCGAGATCGGTTCGCTCATGTTCTCAGTCATACCCACGCGTCGAACGGTCGCACCGCTTATTCGACATCCGACCCAGACATTTCACGATCCCATCCGGACGCGTGGTGCCCGTCGACCCGGGACTACGTGACGTCCCGCCGGATCGTGGTCTGAGCCGCGACCGCGCCGATCGCGACCGCCATTGCGGCCACGAGCAGCCCGGCGGCAAGGAACGGCAGCGGTGACGCCGTCGAGGATCCGGAGTAACCAAATCCGCCGCCGCCAAGACGAGCGCCCGCCAGCGTGGTCGCGGCGGTGAATGGCAGGAACGGACCGATGCTGTTGAACAGCCCACCGACGATCGACTCGACGAACAGCGCCCACACCAGCACGCCAATCACTGCGCCAAGCTGGCCTCGGATTACGGAACCGAGCGCGGCGCCGAGTGCGGCGAGCAGGGCGGCGCCGACGATCGCGCCGACGGCGTAGCGAACGATCGTGCCCGAGCCGACCGAGATCGGATCGGCACGAGCGGCGACGAAGATCATGGAGACCGCCGTCGTCGCTGCGGCGCCGCCGGCCCCGAAGGCGAGCCCAACGATCCCGGACGCGATCATCTTCGCCCGTAGGACGCGGCTTCGGGCGGGCGCTTGGAGGTAGGTCAGCGTCGCGGTCTGGTGACGAAACTCGCCGCTGGCCATGGTCACACCGAGCACCCAGGCCATCAGCAT
Source organism: Micromonosporaceae bacterium (assembly GCA_035263025.1). Lineage (GTDB taxonomy): Bacteria > Actinomycetota > Actinomycetes > Mycobacteriales > Micromonosporaceae > DASQPR01. The sequence continues at coordinate 42,364 of DATFRR010000169.1, read as the reverse complement.
CGCGAAGCCGGTCACCGTCAACCCATTGCTCAGCCCCGCCGCCGTGTCGAGCGGCGGGAGACGTCCGTTGCCGGCACGTGCATCGCGGAGCACCGCGTCAAGCGCGCAGAGGGCGGTCCCGATGGCCAGCAACCCAAAGGTGAGTCGCGTCGTGCGAAGCTTGAGCAACTCGATGCGTACGAGCCGGCTCATCGGCATGCCTCCTCGGGCGACTGATCGGCCCCGCCGCGGCGTATTGGCTGTCCCGAGGCGCCGTTGGTGAGGGCCAAAAACGCGTCTTCGAGATCTGCGCCGTCGGTTGTTGCCTCGAAGATCGGGATCGCGTGCCGAGCGGCGAGAAGTCCCACCTCCTCGGCAGTGGCGCCGCTGACATGCACCCAATCGCCAACACCGCGGGCGTCGATGTATTCGCGCGCGCCGAGCGCGTCGAGCAGTCGCCGAGATTCGGGGGTACGCACGCGTACCGTTCGGCGACCGCGTGCCGCGAGCTCCGCAAGAGATGACTGGGTGACGAGTCGACCTCGATCCAAGATGATCACGCGATCGACGGTCTGTGCCACCTCCGCCAGAATGTGGCTAGACACGAGCACCGTTCGGCCTTCGCCCGCCAGCCCGCGCAGCGTACGCCGCAACCAGCGGACGCCTTCCGGATCGAGCCCGTTGGCCGGCTCGTCCAAGATGAGGATCTCGGGGTCGTGCAGCAACGCGGTAGCCAGGCCGAGCCGCTGCCGCATGCCGAGCGAGAACCCGCCGACCCGCCGATCTGCAACATCGCTCAGCCCGACGGCGTCCAGCGCCCGGTTGATGTCGCGCGGCCCGGCGCCGCCGGCCAATGCGTGGATGCGCAGGTGGTTCCGGGCACTCCGGCCGGGATGGCAGGCGGAGGCCTCCAACGCCGCGCCAACCAGGCGCACCGGATCCGGCAGGCTGGCGTACGGGTGCCCGTTGATGGTGGCGGTACCCGCAGTCGGCGCCACCAGACCAAGCAGCACGCGCAACGTGGTCGTCTTTCCGGCGCCGTTGGGTCCCAGAAAGCCGACCACCGATCCGGAGTCGACCTCGAAGTCGAGACCATCGACCGCGGTGACGGTGCCGAAGCGTTTGGTCAGGCCGCGTACCTCGATCGTGCTCATGGGCGTCGACCCCCTTGGTTCCGCCGGCGTACCAGATAAGCGACGACGCCGACGACGACGGCCAGCACGACGAGCCAGCCGATGATCCAGAGCGCCGCACGACCACCGTGATGGGTGCCGGACGCGGCCACGATCGCCACGGGCGTGGGGTGAGCGAGGAATCCGTACATGCCGCCAGCGTCCTGCGAACGGCATGTGCGTGTCGTCAGCCGGTGGCCGATTCTCCGATACCACTCCAGACGACCCGCAGCGCGAGCAACCGCGCGGCACGGCGGAGGTCACGTCACGCGGAGGTAGTACACGTGCCCGGCCGGGTACGACTGGCGGAGTAGTCGTACGTCGTCCCGGCGCTGACGCGAGGCGTAACGGTTCCGACGTACCGTCGTGGGCGATGGCCGAGCCACCAGTCCGCGACCCCACGTCACGCCGCATCGGTTCCGTGCGACCGTGGCTGGCCGACGCGGGGCTGGCGGTCGTGGTTGCCGGTGCGCAGGTGGCCGGATCGTTCGCCATCGCAGCCCACCGGGCACGTCCCGTCACCGCGAGTGGGCTGGCGTTGCTGTGTGTCGGGGCGAGCGCGCTGGTGCTTCGGCGGAGGTACCCGGTTGCCGTCCTAACCGTCACGTACGCGACGACCTTCGCGTACCTCGTCACGCAGGTCCACACCGCGCCTGCGTGGCTGGCGGTCGTGGTGGCGTTCGTGACCGCGGTGCAGGAACGTAAGCGGGCCGCCGCGCTCGGTTTTCTGGTCGCCGGGTATGTCTTGTTCCTCTGGGGCCCGATGCTGGCCGGGCAGCACGCGCCGTCCGCGACATTCGCATGGGCGCTCGGCACCGGGCTCGCGGCCCTGGCCGGTGGATCAGAACTGCTGCGGCAAAGACGGCAGCGCGCCGCGGCGGTCGCGCGCAGTCGCCGTGAAGAACTGCTGCGACACGCGAGTGACGAACGTCTGCGCATCGCGCGCGAACTACACGACGTTGTCGCCCATCACATCTCGGCGATCCACGTCCAGGCGAACACCGCCCTGCATCTCGTCGATCGCCAACCGGACCGTACCGTCGCCGCGCTCGCCACGATCAACGACGTCAGCAAGCAAGTCCTCATGGAGTTGCGCGCCATTCTCGGGGTCCTGCGCGGTGTCGATGAAAATGCCCCTCGAGCGCCGGCGCCCAGCGTTGCCCGGCTCGACGACCTGGTCACCAGCGCCGCGGCGGCCGGCGTCAGCGTCCAGCTTCACGAGGACGGAGCACGGCCGGACCTTCGGCCGGATGTCGACCTCGCCGCCTACCGGATCGTGCAGGAGGCGCTCACCAACACCGCCCGCCACTCGGGCGGGTACCACGCCGACGTCCGTCTTGCGTACCTGCCAAAGGAGTTGCTCGTCGAGATCGCGGACGACGGCGTCCGCCGCGTCCACCTCGAACGACACGGCGCGGTCGGCAATGGCATCACCGGCATGGTTGAGCGCGCGCGTGCGCTGGGCGGGACCCTTACCGCCGCGCCGGGTGACGGCGGCGGATTCGTCGTGCGCGCGAGGCTCCCGCTCAACGGGCGTGAGGCATGACCCGCGTCGCACTCGCCGATGACCAGGCGCTGGTGCGCAGCGGCTTCGCCGCGCTGCTCGACGCCGAGGACGACATCACCGTGGTCGGCGAGGCCAGCAACGGACTCGAGGCGGTTCGGCTGGCGGCGGACGCCCATCCGGACGTGTTGCTCATGGACATCCGCATGCCGGAACTTGACGGCGTGGCGGCGACTCGACAGATCGCGGCTGACCCGCGTCTCGCCGCCGTTCACGTCGTCATCCTCACTACTTTCGATCTGGATGAGTACGTGTTCGAGGGCCTGCGCGCCGGTGCGGCTGGCTTTCTCGTCAAGGACACCGACGCGGCCGAGCTGATCCGTGCAGTCCGTGTCGTCGCCGCGGGCGACGCTCTCCTCTCGCCCGCGGTCACCCGCAAGCTCATCGCCGAGTACGCGGTCCGGAGCCGTACGCCCGTCCCGGCCACAAGTCTGTCGAGCCTTACCGATCGGGAACGTGAGGTTCTCGGGCTGATCGCGACGGGACTGTCCAACGACGAGATCTCCCAGCGGTTGTTCACCAGCGTGTCCACCACCAAGACGCACGCCAGCCGCGTGATGGCAAAGCTCGGTGCTCGCGATCGGGCGCAGCTGGTCGTCATCGGGTACGAATCCGGCCTCGTCCGGCCCGGATGGACCGGGTGAGGCGTGACCGCGGCGACGAGTGGCTAGGCGAGTTCGGCCGGGCGTAGGTGGGCTGGCGTGTCGAGATACGCGTCCAGCGTGGTCGCCGCGTTGATCAGCGCGAGGTGCGTCAGCGCCTGCGGGAAGTTGCCGAGTTGCTCACCGTTCGTGCCGAGTTCCTCGGCGTACAGCCCGAGGTGGTTGCTATAGGTCAGCATCTTCTCGAACACGAGCCGCGCCTCCGCGAGCCGGCCGGCACGAGCGAGCGTCTCGACGTACCAGAACGTGCACATCGAGAACGTACCCTCGGCGCCGGCCACCCCGTCCGGTGACGCGATCGGGTCGTAGCGGTAGACCAGGCTGTCCGAGATCAGGTGTTCGTAGATCGCGTCCAACGTGGACAGCCAGGACGGTTCGTTGTCGGAGAGGAAGCCGACGATCGGCATGATGAGCGTCGCCGCATCGAGCACATCGTCGCCGTACGCCTGCACGAACGCCCGCCGCTGCGGGTGCCAGCCACGCGTCAGCACCTGCGTGTGGATCGCGTCGCGGGCGGCCAGCCACGCGGTCGTGTCGGCCGGCCAACCCAACGCCTCGGCGAGGCGGATCATCCGATCAAGCGCGACCCACGACATCACGCGGGCGTAGACGAAGTCCTTCCGGCCGCCACGGGTCTCCCAGATGCCTTCGTCCGGCTGATCCCAGTGCACGGACAGCCAGTCCGCGAGTTCGCTCAGCCGCTTCCAGCCACGCGTACCGAGACGGCCACCCCGCTTGTACGCGGTCCAGATCGCGTCGATCAACTCGCCGTAGATGTCGAGCTGGAGCTGGCGCGCGGCACCGTTACCGATCCGTACCGGCCGCGACGACTGGTAGCCGTCCAGGTGGTCGAAGGTGACCTCGTGCATGTCGGGCGACCCGTCGACGCGGTACATCACCTGCAGCGGCCCGCCGTCGGCGCCGCCCGTACCACCCGGCCGGGCGGTCAGCCAGGTGAACAAGCGGCGCGCCTCCTCGCCGTACCCGAGGCGCAGCAACGAGTGCACCGACAGCGCGGCATCCCGAATCCACGTGTATCGGTAGTCCCAGTTCCGTTCCCCGCCGATCTGTTCGGGCAACCCGGCGGTCGGCGCGGCGACGATGGCGCCGGACGGGTTGTATGTGAGCAGCTTCAACGTGATGGCGGAGCGCGTCACCATCTCGCGCCAGCGTCCCCGGTACGACCCGGATGCCACCCAGTGGTGCCAGAAGTCCATCGTGGACCGGTAGCGGCCGTCGGTCTCGTCGGCGCTCACCCGTCGTGGCGCAGGGTCGCCCTCGACGCCACCGACCAGTGCGAACCACGCGGTGGCGCCGGCCGCGAGATCCAACGTCACGCTGACGTCGTCACCGTCCGCCTCGAGATCAACGTCGCTGTCGAGTCGCAGTGTGCGGTTGGCGGAATGGAACACGGCGGCGTTGCCTTCGCACATCAGCTTGTGCTCGGCCTGTGCGTAGTCGAAGCGGGGAGCGCACTGCACCGCCAGCCGTACGCGGCCGCTGACCACCCGTACCAGACGCATCAGCACGTGCGGCGAGTCGGTGGCACGGCCGGTGACCGGCATGAAGTCGACGACCTCGGCGACGCCGTCGGTGCCGAGGAACCTCGTCACGAGCACCGCCGAGTCAGGCAGGTAAAGCTGCCGCGTCCCCCACCCCGGTCCGACCGGCGCGATCCGGAAGGATCCGCCCCGCTCATGGTCGAGCAACGAGGCGAACACGCTCGGCGCGTCGAACCGCCCGGGGCAGTACCAGACGATCGCACCGCCGGTGTCCACCAGTGCCGCCGTCTGCAGGTTGCCGATCAGGCCATGCTCGGCAATTGGTGGGTACGGCTCGGCACGCGTGTGCCGGTCTGTACTCATGGCGCCTCACCCCCGGCGGCACCGTCAAAAGACCCCCGCCCTTTCGACAGTACGTTGCACCTAGACCGGCGCGGGCGGGCACCGTGAGATCGCTAGTTGATCACTGGGCCGGGCCGCGCGATCAGGGCCGCAACTCCCCCGAACCTCGGGCGATCAGGTGCACCGGCAAGGTCAGCTGGTGTGGTGGCGAATCCTCCCCGCTCAGGCGCGCGAAGAGCAGTTCGGCCGCCGCCTTGCCGAGCGCAGCTACGTCATGAGCGATCACGCTCACCTTCGGCTCCAGCAGATCGGCCAGCTCGAAGTCGTCGAACCCGACCAGTGCCGGCTGGTCCGGCCAGTCGGCAAGTGCGCGTAGCACCAGCACGGTGATGCGATTGTTGCCGGTGACGATCGCGGTGGCCGGCGCCGGCCGGCGCAGTACGCGCCGCAGAGCCGCCGTGATCCGGCGCGCGTCATGCGGCCCCATGAACACCAATTGCTGGTCGAATCGCAGACCGGCACCGGTGCAGCCGTCGCGGAAGCCGCGCAGCCGTTCGGCCGCGGTGAAGATGTGCGGTGCGTCCCCGAGGTACGCGATGCGCCGGTGCCCGTGGCGGGCCAAATGGCGGACCGCCGCCGCCACGCCGCCCGCGTTGTCGACCAGTACGGTGTCCGCGGCGATGCCGCCGGCCGGCCGATCGACGAACACCAACTTCGCGCCCGCGCGGATCTGCGGCACAAGGTAACCGTGTGGCCCGCCGGCCGGGACCACCACGAGACCGTCGACCTGCCGAGAGCAGAAGTCCAGGATCAGCTCGCGTTCCCGGTCCGGGTCCTCGTCCGAGGACGCGGCGAGCACCTGCCGGTCGTGTTGACGTGCCACGTCCTGCACCGCGCAGATCAGCGTCGCGTAGAACGGGTTGGCCATGTCCTCGGTCACTACGGCGATCGTCTCGGTCGACAAGCCGCTGGTGGCGTGGTGGGCGCCGGTGTTGCGCCGGAAACCCAACTGATCGATGGCCACCCGGACCCGCTGTGCCGTCGTCGGGTGTACGCCAGCTTGCCGGTTCACCACCCGCGACACGGTTTTGAGGCTCACGCCGGCCACTCGGGCCACGTCGTCCATGTTGGCGCGCGGAACCGTACGCCGCCGTTCAGACAGTATCGTCACGATCACAGTTGACCGCCGTCGATCGACGACGGTCAAGGCTTCGCCGATGCCGTCCTGTCTCCTGTGGACCTGCCGAAACTCTGCTGTGGATCACTCGCGAGCGGACATCGTGACGGCACGTCGCCCACGGCCGTGGCCTCCGTACCGCCGTTTTGTCGTTGTCTTGATCATCGCGTCTTCGACTGGACACACTCGCCGCAACGCCTTGACAGCGCGAAAGCGCGATCGGGATTGTCTGCATAACGCCCGTCTAATCGACAACGATCTCTGGCGTCCGTCCCCGACGTTCATGCGAAGGCGAGTGGTGCGACCATGTGGCAATTCCGGAAGGCGACGGCTGTCGGTCAATCGGCCACGAAGCGGCGCGGCGCCCTGCTCGCCGCATTCGTGCTGGCGGTTGCCGCACTTACCGCGACCTTGTCGACGGGAACGGCGTTCGCGGCGTCACCGACCCCAGGCCCGAGCCCCAGCCCGAGTCCCAGCGCCAGTCCGAGTCCGGCGAGCGGCGCCAGTTCGGCCGCGAGCCAGGGTCGCCAGGCCAAAACGGCAGCGTGCAGCAAGGCCAACAACGGGCGGCTGATGTCCTGTCCGAAGCCGGTACCCGCGGCCAAGCTCCCGGCCGGCGCCAGGAACACCGCCACCCTCAGCAACCCGACGGCCGACCTGGCGCAGATGGTCGACACACGGACGTGGACCACCGGTGGCGGCAACACCTACCCGGGTGCCACCGCGCCGTTCGGCATGGTGCAGTGGAGCCCGGACACGATGCCGAACCGGTCTGCCGGTGGCGGTTACAGCTTCGGCGACACGTCGTTGACCGGCTACTCCCTGACGCACATCAGTGGCCCGGGCTGCGGCGCGGCGGGCGACGTACCCATCCTGCCGATGACCGGCGCGCTGCCGAGCGGCGACCCGAACGACGCGGAAACGTCCTTCACCAACACCGGTGAGGTCGCGCAGGCCGGTTACTACTCGGCGCAGAGCAACCAGCCCAACACGATCACCTCGCAGTTCACCGCGACCCCGCACAGCTCGATGGGCCGGTTCACCTTCCCCGCCACCACGCAGGCCGACTTCCTGGTCAAGCTGATGGACAGCCAGAACGGCGACTTCGGCGACAGCGTCCATGTGGTCAGCAACACTGAGATCGCGGGCTCTGACACGAGCGGCCACTTCTGCGGCGAAGGCAGCAACGACGGTCAGGTCCAGGAATACACCGTCTACTTCGACATCGTCTTCGACCAGCCGTTCACCGCGTCGCAGGTCATCACGCGTTCCGGCCAGACCGACCCGTCGGCGGTGTTCCTCACCTTCGACACCACGAGCAACCCGGTGGTCCAAGCCAAGGTCGGCATCTCGTACGTAAGCACCGACAACGCCAAGCTGGACTGGCAGACCGAGAACGCGGGATGGGACTTCGACGCCGTACAGACCAGCGTGCAGCAGGACTGGAACACGCTGCTCAACAGGATCCAGGTGTCCGGCCGCAGCGTCGCGCTGACGCAGGAGTTCTACAGCCTGCTCTACAAGGACTTCATGCAGCCCAACATCACCAGCGACGTCAACGGTCAATACATGGGCTCGGACATGAAGATGCACACGATCGCCGCCGGCCAACACGACCAGTACGGCACATATTCCGGCTGGGATACCTTCCATTCCCTCGTACAGCTGCAAGCGATCCTGGATCCGTCCGCGGCCAGCGATCAGGCCCAGTCGCTGCTCAACTACTACAGCCAGGACAGCATTCTGCAGCAGTGGGGCTACCTGAACCTGAACAACTACGTGATGGTCGGCGACCCCGCGCAGTCGATCATCGCGGACTACTACGCTTTCGGCGCCCGCGACTTCAACACGAGCGAGGCGCTTGCCGACATGCTCAAGCAGGCCAACACCGTCAACGACGTACGGCCAGGCGAGGCGCTCGAGCAGCAACTCGGATACCTGCCGGAGGACGGCAGCTACGGCTGCTGCAACCCACACGGGTACGTACCCACGCTGCTTGAATACGACAGCGAAGACTTCGCGCTCGCGCACTTCGCGGCCGCGCTGGGTGACAGCACCGACGCGGCGATGCTCGAGCAGCGCGCAAACAACTGGCAGAACGTATTCAACCCGGTCAACGGTCTGCTCAACCCACGCAACACGAACGGCTCGTTCATGACCGGCATCACGCCGACGACGACCGACCCGTACGTGGAAGGCGACGCGTACGAGTACCTGTGGAACGTCCCGAACAACTACGCAGCGCTCTTCTCGGCGTTGGGTGGGAACGCGAAGGTCGCCCCGATGCTTCGACAGTTCCTGTCCCGGCCAAACGGCTTCGGCATGTTCGCGCAGCTGTCCAACGAATTCGGCTTCGGCGAGCAGTACGCGCTGAACTACGCGGGCGACCCGGCCGGCACGCAGCAAGCGGTCAACAACATCCTGGCCACCATGTACCCGCCGGGACCGAGCGGCCTGCCGAACAACGACGACCTCGGTGCCAACAGCTCGACGTTCATCTGGGAGATGCTCGGCATGTATCCGGAGAACTCCGGCAGCGACACGCTGGTGTTCAACGGCGCCGGCTTCCCGCACGCGTCGATCAACCTGCCCAATGGCAAGACCATCACGATCAACGCGCCAGGGGCGTCCGCGACGACGTACTACGTGCAGTCGCTGAAGATCAACGGCACGCCGTACCAGAAGACGTACGTGCCGTTCTCGACGCTGGCCAATGGCGCCACGCTGGACTGGAAGCTCGGCACGACGCCGTCCACGTGGGGTACCGCGCCGCAGGACGCTCCGCCGTCGTACGGCGCCGGAACGCGGCCGGCCATCGGCTTCCTGTCCGATCAGCAGGTCACTCTGGCACCCGGCGCCACCGCTACCGTCACCATCGGCGCGCAGAACACCACCCAGCACGCACAGACCGTCACCGCACATGTGACGGCGCCCGCCGGCCTGCACGTGACGTTGACACCACCGTCCGGGCAGATCAACGTACCGCCGAACAAGGCCGGCACCATCACCGCGACGGTGCACGCCGATGCGTCGGCGCCGCAGACGTTCTACTCGGTACCCGTGTCGCTATCGTCCGGTAGCACGGCGTTGCCCGGCCTGACGCTGACCACGCTGGTAGCGCAGCCCGGCAGCCTGCTCGCATCGTTCGACAACCCAGGCGTCTCGGACGACTCCGACGTCAACGCTGGCAATTTCGACGGTGGCGTGAACAGCTACTCCGCCGAGGCGCTCGCAGCGGAAGGGATCAGCCCGGGCCAACCGGTCAGCTCGGGTGGCATCACATACACCTGGCCGGCCCCGACACCCGGATTCCCGAACAACGTGATCGCGGCTGGACAGCACATCACCGTCAACGCGCCGGCTGGCACCCAGCAGGTTGGATTCCTCGGCGCCGCGACCAACGGGCCTAGCCAAGGCCTAACGACGCTGACCTACTCCGACGGCTCGACATCGCGCTTCTGGTTAGGCCTGTCCGACTGGACGCTCAACGCCGGCCGATCGCAACCGTCGTTCGGCAACCAGATCGTTGCCCAGACGGCATACCGCAACTGTGCGGGCTGCACCGGCGGGCGCGACAACACGGCCACCGATATCTTGTCGACGTCGATACCCGTGGACGCGTCGAAGACGCTCACCAGCGTCACGCTCCCGTCCGGCGCCTCGCGCGGGCAGCTGCACATCTTCGCCATCGGCACCTCCACAACGCCGATGACCGGTGCGGTCGTCGACTCGCTTAGCCCCGCGACCGCGTCCGCCGGTCAAACCGTGACGATCAACGGTTCGGGCTTCGGCGCGAGCCAGGGCAGCGGATTCGTCGCGTTCAGCGACCTCGGTACGAACTGGGGCGCGCCGGGTAACGCCGCGACGTTCACGGTGAACTCCTGGAGTGACACGGCGATCACGTTTACAGTGCCGACACCGAGCGGAAGCAACGGGCAGTTCCGTGTCTGGCCGGGAACGGTCGCTTCGGTAACGGTGACGAACAGCTCGGCGCAGGTCTCCGACATCGGCGCGTTGGAGATCACGCCGACGAGTTCGATGAGCGACTACTACGACAACACCGGCATCAGCGCGGACAGCAACCAGGCATGCGCGAACCTCGACGGCGTCGGGTTCAGCCTGTCCGCGGACGCGCTGGCGCAGGCCGGCCTCACGCAGGGCGGCACCCTCACCTCCGGCGGCGTGACGTTCACCTGGCCGGACGTGGCGGCTTGCCAACCCGACAACGTGCTCGCCGCCGGTCAGGAGATCCTGCTGCCCGGGCATGGCGGTGCCAGCCAGGTCGGATTCCTTGTCACGTCGACGAACGGCGACTCGTCCGGTCCGGTGACGATCACATATACCGACGGCACCACGTCCACCGGAACGCTTGATGTCAGTGACTGGGCCAGCGGTGCTTCCGGCGACGAGAACACCGCGGCCACGATGCCGTACCGCAATTCGACGGGTGGCGGTTCGCAGCAACTCACCGTTTCGGTGTTCGAGATCAGCGTGCCGGTCGACGCAAGCAAGACGATCGCGTCGGTGACGTTGCCCAACGTCGGCTTCCAGGTTGGCTCGGGACGAACCGGGATGCACGTGTTCGCGATCGGTGCCGGGTGACCTGATCGCCGGCTCGGTCGTTGGTGGGGATGGGACTCCTCACCGCTGTGGACCCCCATAGCGGTGAGGAGGCGCCCGCCTCGCTGGCGTCAGTCGCCGTCCGGCACTCTCAGTCGCGATCCAGCGGTCTCAGTCGCGATCCAGCAGCCGCAGAGCGTCGCCGAGCGTCTCGATGGATTCGACCGTGATCGGGTCGACGACCAGTTGCAGATGCGTCGCGCCAGCCCGTGCCATCGCCTCGAGATGGCCGCTGACGTCGGCGGCCGATCCCTGGACCGGCGCAACGCCACGGCGATACTTGTCCCCCATCAGACGGCCGGTTCCGGTTGGCATGCCGACCAGCACCGCCGCGGTGGCCGCAACCTCGCCCGGCCGGCGCCCAGCGCGCGCGGCCGCCTCCTCGACCCGTGCTCGGACAGCGGCGAATCCCTCCGGCGTATTGCCGTATTCGCTCCACCACACGTTCCACGCGTCGACGTGCGGCAGCCCAATGCTCATCATCCGAGGGCTTGTTGAGCCGAGCATCAGCGGAGGACCGCCGGGCCGCGTCGGACCGGGGTCAAGCACACAGTCATCGACGCGGTAGTACGAGCCAGCAAAGTCGGCTCGCCCGTCGTGGAGGAGGCGGCGAATGATCGTGAACGCCTCCTCAAAGCGCGACACCCGGTGGTCGTACGGGAATCCGAATGCGCGGTATTCCCGTTCGTTCCATCCCGCGCCAAGGCCCAGGATCAGCCGCCCACCCGAGATCGCGTCGACGGTCGCCGCCTGCTTGGCGAGCATCGCCGGCGCGTGGAAGCTCGTCGACGCGACCAGCGGCCCGAGTTCGACGCGTGTCGTGACGGCAGCCAGTGCGGCCAGCCCGGTCCACGCCTCCCACGGTCCCCGCGTGAGGCCGCCGGGTAGGTCGTAGAGCAGGTGGTCACCGAGCCAGACCGAGTCGAACCCGACCTCCTCGACGGTACGGGCCATCGACAGCAACTCCGGCCAGTCGACGCGTCGTTCGACCTCGGGCAGTTGGATTCCGACTCGGCACGGACGAGGCATCCGCGAACTCTATCGACCCGCTCAGCGACACGATCGTTTGCGGTCGCCGCCGGCGCCGAGTCACTCAGCGCCCATCCGGGATTCAGCCAGACTCCGATTTCTTGAATTGCTTGACGGCGTTGGCACCCCGCACTGACGCTAGCGTGATGTCGGAGCAGACCTACTTTGCGCCGGACACGGTGGCGGTGCTACGCAGCCCGACCCGGCAACACATCTTGCGCATGGCCCAACACCCGGTCACCGCGCGGCAGATCGCCGAGTCGCTGGGCGTACCGGTCACGCGGGTGTACCACCACCTTGAACGGCTCACCGACAGCGGGCTACTCCAGGTGGTTGGCCAGGACAAGGACGGCGCCTCGGTCAGCCACGTCTATCTGGCAAGCGTCACGGACATCCGGGCGACCGCCGATCTCGACCAGATCAGCCAGATGCTGCAGGATTCCGTCGCGGACGTCGAGGCGGCCGCACCGGGCGCGAACACGCTTATCGGAAAGACCATCGGCGTCCTTCCCGCGCCGATGTTCGACCATCTCGTCGAGAGCGTGCAGCGCGTGATTGACGACTTCGACAGCACAACATACGACGACGGCGACCTGGTCGCGTTCACCTATGTGGTCGCGCCAGTTCGAGACGCGGGTGCCTACCGGATTCGCGCAGGCACTGTCGACGACTTGCCGACGTACCGGCGAATTCTCTACGAGGCGGTCACCTGGCACCCGGACCGGTCGCTGCCACCGCAAGAACAACTCCTCGCGCACCCCGAACTCGCCCGATTCCATCAGGGCTGGCCACGGGTCGGAGATATCGCGGTCGTTGCGGACCGCGCGGGCGAACCGGTCGGCGGAGCATTCGCCCGGCTCTTCACCGATGACGATCACAGCTCCGGTTATGTCGACTCCGCGACGCCCGAGTTGGCCATCGCGGTTTGGCCGGAGCATCGGGGTCGCGGCCTCGGCGCTCGACTCCTCGCGGCGCTTGCCGATGAGGCGCGGGCGGCCGGTATCACCCGCCTCAGCCTCGCCGTCGAGCGCGACAACCCGGCCGCACACCTGTACCAGCGCTGCGGCTACCGCGTTGTCGCGGAATGCGGCGACGACTACCTGATGGTCTTCGATCTCAGCTGAAGCCACTCTTCGCACCCCGAGAACCATCGCTGTTACCGTGACGGCGTGCCCGAGACGCAGCGGGAGCCCGTACCCCGAATCGATACCGGCGAGCTCGACACGGCGATGGCGTTTCTGGATTTCGCGCGACACTGCGTGCTGAAGAAGGCCGACGGGCTGTCGGACGAGCAGGTGCGCCGTGTCCTGGTCGACAGCGGCACGTCCATCCTCGGCCTCATCCAGCACCTGGCCGAGGCGGAGCGGTATTGGTTCGGCCACCACCTCGCCGGTACCGCCTGGGACGGCAGCCGTGAACTCGGTATGAATGTGCCGGCCGACCGGGACTCGGCGACCGTATTGCAGGACTACCGGGCCGCCGTCGAGGACAGCGACCGCGCGATCCGCGCCGCTGGCGATCCGCAGGCGCAGATCATTGTCCCGGTGGAGGGCAATCACCACACGCTGCGATGGGTTATGGCCCACATGACCAGCGAGACGGCCCGCCATGCTGGGCACGCGGACATACTTCGCGAGCAGATCGACGGCACCACCGGTCGGTAAGCCAGCGAAACCCTGATCGGCTCCCGTCAATCAGCCTCAGCGATTCTGCAGGGTCCGCTGGCGCATCGCCTCGTAGAGCGCGACGCTTCCGGCGGTCGCCGCATTGAGCGAGCTGGCCGTGCCGCCGATCGGGATCCGTACGAGGTGGTCGCAGGCATCACGCCACCCCTCGGTCATCCCGGTCGTTTCGTTGCCGATGACCATGACCAGTGGTTGCGTCATGTCGAAGTCGCTAATCGCCGTGTCACCTGCCTCGTCGGTGCCGATGACGACGATCGGGATGCCGTCGGCGCGGATTCGCTCGACCCACCGCTGCACGTCGATGTGCGATGCGACGCGAATGGTTGGCACCGCGAACAGCGAACCGGTGCTCGCGCGTACGCATTTCGGGTCGTACGCGTCCGCGGCGTGCCCGGTGACCACCAGTCCGGTCCCGCGAAACGCGTCAATCGAGCGGGCGAGGGTGCCCACGTTCCCTGGGCTCGACGGCCGGTCGAATACGGTCACCAACATGTCGTGCGATACCGGCAACCGTGATAGATCATCTGCGGGCATCCCGACGACGGCGAGCAGTTCGGGCGTGTCCTCAGCCTTCTCGCCCAACTCGCGCATCAGCCCGGACGAAACGAGATACCGCTCGGCGCCGGTCGACCGCCACACCTGCTCCGCCCACGGCGACCGCCGCGGCCGGTCATCGGCGAGCACCTCGCGCACTTGCCAGTGCTGTTCAATCGCCGCGGAGATCGGTCGCACGCCGTGCACCATGAACTCACCCGCGCGCAGCCGCTTGGTTCGGTTCGCCAACAGCGTCTGCCAGCGCTGGAACGTGGCGTTGCGGACGGTTACCCGCAGCGGGTCGGGCACACGCACCTCCGGAACAGGATCCAGACGTGCTGGCAGCCTAGGCGATGCTCGCAGGCGTACGGTCGACGAGTTCTCAGGCGGAGAGGCGACACGTCATGACTACATTGCGGACCGTCGGGCTGGTTGGGGCCGGACATATGGGCGCCGGAGTCGGGTGGGCATTGCGCGAAGGTGGACACGACGTCGTCACGTCGTTGCACGGCCGCTCGGCGCGTACCGCTCGGCTGGCCGCCGACGCCGGGCTACGGGTCGTACCGCGGCTGGCCGACGTTGTCGCGGCGTCGAGTGTCATCCTCGTCGTGACCCCGCCAAGCGCTGCTCTAACGGCAGCCGCCGACATTGCCGCGGCGGTCGCGACGCTTGACGAATCCACCCACCGCACGAGCGAACACGCCGACTTGACGTGGCGTGGACCAACCCGACCGGTCGTCGTGGATCTCAACGCGATCGCACCGGCGACCGCCCGAGCCGCCGGCGAGGTAATCGAGGTGCTCGGTCTCGACTTCGTGGATGGCTCAATCTCGGGACCGCCGCCGACCGTACGGCCGGGCGCGCGGATCTACCTGTCCGGTCCGCGCGCCGCCGAGATCGCAGACCTGGGCTGGAAACACGTCAGTCCAGTGGTCGTGAGCGATCAGATCGGCGCGGCCAGTGCGGTGAAGATGTCCACCGCATCGGTCTACAAAGGGCTGATGGGACTGATGACCCAGGCGATGCGGTCCGCTTCGCACCACGGTGTCCTGGACGTCGTCATGTCCGACCTGGGCACCGAACTCGGGTCGCCCTACGAGGTGGGCCTGGCCGCCACAAAGGCGCACCGGTACGTCGCCGAAATGCACGAAATCGCCAAGACGCAGGAGGGCGCCGGACTCACACCGTCGCTGTTCGAGGCGTTTGCCGAGATCTGGGCGGACGTGATGCATACCAGTCTTGCGCGCGGCACTCCCGAATCTCTAGGCCGCGAGATCACCGCCGAGGATGTGGCAAGGCTCCTCGGTGATCACGACGCCCGTTCCGGCGATTCTTGACTGGTTCCAGAAAACCCGGGATATGCTGAGGTGTGTCCACGACCTTGGACTTCCATCAAATGCTGCGTGAGGCCGAGCTACGAGTGACGCGTCCGCGGGTGGCCGTGTTGGCCGCCGTGCACGCTCATCCGCACGCCGACACGGACTCGATCATCGACCTGGCCCGTACGGATCTTCCCCGCCTGTCACACCAGGCGGTGTACGACGGGCTCCGGGCGCTGACGGTGGCGGGTCTGGTGCGTCGCATCCAGCCATCTGGTTCGGTGGCTCGCTACGAGTCACGGGTCTCAGATAACCATCACCACGCCGTCTGCCGGTCGTGCGCCGTCATCACCGATGTCGACTGCGCGGTCGGCTACACGCCGTGCCTCACCGCTTCCGACGGCCACGGATTCACCATCGACGAGGCCGAGGTCGTCTATTGGGGCTTGTGCTCCACCTGCGCCACGGCGCAGCCGACCTGACCATCTGTCAACAGATCCGATCGATCAACTCTCGGAGGAACTCCCGTGCCTGAGCATGACGCAGTTGTCGGAGAAATGAACTCGGAAGAAAGCGAGGGAGGCTGCCCGTTCTCGCTCGGACGCGTCACGCACCCGACCGAGGGCGCCGGGAACCGCACCTGGTGGCCGAACCAGCTCAATCTGAAGATCCTCGAGAAGAACCCGCCGATGTCCAACCCCATGGGCGCGGATTTCGACTACGCGGCGGAGTTCAAGACCCTCGACCTCGACGAGGTGCGACGGGACATCGAGGAGGTCATGACGACCTCGCAGGACTGGTGGCCGGCCGACTTCGGCCACTACGGCCCACTGCTGATCCGGATGGCGTGGCACGCGGCAGGTACGTACCGCATCCACGACGGCCGCGGTGGCGCCGGCACCGGGATGCAGCGCTTCGCGCCGCTGAACAGCTGGCCGGACAACGGCAACCTTGACAAGGCGCGCCGGTTGCTATGGCCGGTGAAGCAAAAGTACGGCCGCAAGTTGTCCTGGGCCGACCTGATGGTGTTCGCCGGCAACTGCGCGCTCGAGTCGATGGGCTTCAAGACTTTCGGCTTCGGCGGCGGCCGGCCGGACGTGTGGGAACCCGACGAGGACGTCTACTGGGGACCTGAGGACACCTGGCTCGGCGATGAGCGTTACACGGGCGACCGCGAGCTGGAGAACCCGCTCGCCGCGGTGCAGATGGGCCTCATATACGTCAATCCGGAAGGGCCGAACGGCGAACCGGACCCGCTCGCCGCCGCCCGGGACATCCGCGAGACGTTCCGCCGAATGGCGATGAATGACGAGGAGACTGTCGCGCTCATCGCTGGCGGGCACACGTTCGGCAAGACGCACGGTGCGGCCGATCCGGAGCCGTACGTCGGACCGGAACCCGAGGGCGCGCCGCTCGAGCAGCAGGGCCTCGGCTGGAAGAACACGTACGGCACCGGTGCCGGCCGGGACGCGATCACCAGTGGCATCGAGGTCACGTGGTCCGCCACGCCGACGCAGTGGGACAACAGCTTCTTCGAGAACCTGTTCGGCTACGAGTGGGAGCTGACCCAGAGCCCGGCCGGCGCGAACCAGTGGGTCGCGAAGGACGGCGCGGGCGCGGGCACCATCCCCGACCCGCAGGACCCATCGATCCGACGCCCTCCGACGATGCTGACCACCGACCTGTCGCTGCGCTTCGATCCGGTGTACGAGCCGATCTCGCGCCGCTTCTACGAGCACCCGGACGAGTTGGCGGACGCGTTCGCGCGGGCCTGGTACAAGCTGACTCACCGTGACATGGGACCGATCGCCCGCTACCTTGGCCCACTCGTGCCGACCGAGGCACTCATCTGGCAGGACCCCGTACCAGCGGTGGATCACGAGCTCATCGGCGCGGCGGACGCGGCGACGCTGAAGCGTGAAATCCTCGCGTCCGGGCTGTCCGTTGCACAACTCGTCTCGACCGCGTGGGCATCGGCGTCGACGTTCCGGGGCAGCGACAAGCGCGGCGGCGCCAACGGAGCACGCATCCGTCTCGAACCGCAAAGTGGCTGGGAGGTCAACAACCCGGACGACCTCGCGACGGTTTTGCGCACTCTTGAAGGGATCCAGCGATCGTTCAACGCATCGCAGACTGGCGACACGAAGGTCTCGCTGGCCGATGTGATCGTGCTCGGCGGTTGCGCAGCGGTCGAGCTTGCGGCGAAGAATGCCGGCTATCCGATCGAGATCCCGTTCACGCCGGGGCGGACCGATGCTTCGCAGCAGCAGACCGACGTGGAGTCGTTCGCGGTGCTGGAGCCGACCGCGGACGGGTTCCGCAACTACCGCGGGAAGGGCCGCCGGCTGCCGTCCGAGTACCTTCTGCTCGATCGCGCGAACCTGCTGACGCTGAGCGCACCCGAAATGACTGTCCTGGTCGGTGGCCTACGTGTGCTGGGCGCCAACGCCAAGCAGTCGCCGCACGGCGTGTTCACGAAGCGGGCGGGGTCGCTTACCAACGACTTCTTCGTGAACCTGCTCGACATGGGTACCAACTGGCAGCCGACCTCCGACGACGCTGAGACGTTCGAAGGTCGTGACGTCGCCACCGGTGACGTCAAGTGGACCGGCAGCCGTGTCGATCTGGTCTTCGGTTCGAACTCGCAGCTGCGTGCGCTCGCCGAGGTCTACGGAAGCGATGACGCACAAGAGAAGTTCGTGCACGACTTCGCCGCGGCCTGGAACAAGGTCATGAACCTCGACCGGTTCGACGCCGCCTGATTCGGCCGCGCGCGTAGACGCTGACGTGCAGGTCGGCCGCATGCGCCGGCCGGCACGTCGGGCGCGGAAATTTACGGGTACGCGAACGGGCTCGCCACCAACCCGATGACGCGACAGTTGATGGGCCTCCGCCTCGCATGCCACGATCCGGCTGTGGTGTTCGCCAGATCAGACGACCGGACTGTAGTCGTTGTCGTCGAGCCGTCCGGTGGGCGACCGGACTTCGCACGTATCGCGCTGACCTCGCCGTACCGGTCGGTCCTCGGGCCCAGCAGTGACGTGCCCGTCGGCCGCGACCCAGACGTCGCCACGCTGTTTCGAGCGGCGATCTACTACCGCGGCTTCGCCTCGTTCGCGTTGGGGGCGACGGTGGCACACTGGCTGGCACACCGGATCGTGTTTCGTGGCGGCTGGACCGTTCACGTTGATGCACCGGACCGTGACCCGATCAAGATTCGGTGCCCAGATCGCGCGGCGGCGGAGGCCCGAGCAAGCCAACTCGGCGACGACGTTGCCGAGCGCGGCGAGGTCGCGATCGACGACCTTTGACGCCGTCCGCGACGGGGGCCACGCCTCGTATTGCGGTCCGCTGATCAGACGGTCGCTGTTGGGATTCCGTTGTGGATATTCTCGACGCCATGGTCACCCTGCCTGCTCGCGGCAACGACGTGAATACCGACGACATGAACGGGGCAGGAATCGGCGCATCGATCGTCGCGATCGACACTGCAGCCGAACCAACGGTCGTCCTGACGTACGACGACGGACCGGAACCCGGCGGCAC
The DNA here is from genome assembly GCA_035263025.1 of Micromonosporaceae bacterium. Taxonomy (GTDB): domain Bacteria; phylum Actinomycetota; class Actinomycetes; order Mycobacteriales; family Micromonosporaceae; genus DASQPR01. Next base: position 23,233 of record DATFRR010000169.1, on the reverse strand, counting down.
GGACAGCGTGCTGGACGTGCTTGCCGATGCGGGTGCCACGGCCACGTTCTTCGTATTGCTGTCACGGGTTCGTCGCCACGCGTCGCTGTTCGACGAACTGCTTGCCTCGGGACATGAGATCGCCTTGCACGGACCCGACCACAGGCGGCTCACCGACCTCGACCCGAAGCAGCTCACTTTGCGCACTCGGACCGCGAAAGAGGAGCTCGAGGATCGGACGGGACGTGCGGTGCGATGGTTCCGGCCGCCGTACGGCGACCAATCCACGGTCACCTGGGGCGCGGTCGCGGATGCCGGGCTCACGACCGTGCTGTGGAGCGCGGATTGCCTTGATTGGCTCGATGCGCCACACGACGATCGACTTCGGAAAACACGCGCGATGGCGGAACCTGGCGCGGTTCTGCTCCTGCACGACGGCTTCGCGAGCGCCATGGACGGCGTCGACGATGGCGAGCCGCCTGCCATCGACCGCGGCAAGCTTTCGCGTTCGGTCATCGAGATATGCGCGGGCAAGGGCTTTGCGTGTTCGTCCCTCGGCCAAGCGCTCGACGCCGGCCACCGGGCCGAGTGGGCACGGCTCGACGATTGAGCAACAGCGTGACCGAGGCCCAGCCACCGTTCCTGGGCGTGCGATCAGGGCAAGTCCACGAGGCGACGGTAGCGGCGCTAGCCTGGGCCTATCGAACGAGGCGCCGGTCGCGGCGCGTGAGCACGCGCCCGACCGAACGCGCACCCGAGCACGTCAGCAGGCACATTGCGAGGAGCGGCCATGGTCAACGACATCAGCTTGCCGGGTCGGGTGGCCGGACCGGATGAGGGCGTCAGCGACGAGGAGCTGGCTCTCGCGGCTCGCAACCACGGCATGCCGCTGGAAATGCTGCGCCACGACGTGACCCCGCTCGGCCTTCACTACCTGCTCGTCCACTACGACATCCCGGCGCTCGACGCGACGACGTGGCGGCTGCGGGTCGGCGGCCTGGTCGGCACATCGCTCGACCTCGATCTGGACATGCTGCGCAGCATGCCGTCACGAACCGTACGTGTGACGCTCGAATGCGCCGGCAACGGCCGGGCTCGCCTTCAGCCACGCCCGGTCAGCCAGCCGTGGTTGGTGGAAGCTGTGGGTACCGCCGACTGGACGGGGGTGCCGCTGCGTGACGTCCTCGGACGAGCGGGCGTCGACCCGTCCGGGGTCGACGTCGTGTTCACCGGCGCCGACCACGGCATCGAACGCGGCGTTGAACAGGACTACCAGCGCAGCCTGACCGTCGGGCAGGCGCTCGAAGCGGACGTGCTCGTCGCGTACGAGATGAACGGCGCACCATTGCCGCCCCAGCATGGGTACCCGGTTCGGCTGGTGGTACCCGGCTGGTACGGGATGGCGCACGTGAAGTGGCTGGTCGGCGTAGACGTCGTCGACACCCCGTTCGCCGGGTTCCAGCAGGCCGTGGCGTACCGCATGCGCATGGAAGCCGAGGAGAGCGGCGATCCGGTCGAACGCATCGCACCGCGGGCACTGATCGTGCCGCCCGGTTTTCCAGACTTCATGTCACGCACCCGCGTCGTCCGGCCGGGCCGGATTGCGCTCGAGGGCCGCACGTGGTCCGGCCGGGCGCCGGTCGCCCGTGTCGAAGTCAGCACGGACGGCGGAAGCACCTGGGCCGACGCGACGTTGGAGCCGGACAATGGGCACCGCTGGGCGTGGCGACGGTTCACACACCAGTGGCAAGCCATGCCCGGCCGCTACGAGTTGACCGCGCGAGCCACCACGACTGACGGCGAGACCCAGCCGCTCGCGCAGGCATGGAACCGCGGCGGGTTCGCCAACAACGCGACCCACATGGTGCCCGTCGCCTGCATCGCCTAGCAAGCGTCACGGACCCGCCCGGCGGCACTCTCAGGTGTGCGGGCGCATCCCACCGCCGTTACGCGGTGTCGGGCAGCAGGTCCCGGCGACGTTTCGCTATCTCGCGTATCTCTAGAGGCACAAACACCACGGTGATGACCAGGACCGCCACGACGGCCCACAGGACGACCGGCGTCGGACCGAGGTGGCGCAGATCCATGCTGTTCGTCCAGGAGGGATGCAGTCCAAGAGGCGGGAAGCCCTCCCAGAACAGGAACCACAACAGCGAACCGAGGCCGATGGCGATGCCGTACGCCTTGAAATGCCCCGCGCGGGAGAACGCGATCGCCGCGAGCACGGCCAGTAGCAGGTAAACGATCACAGCGACACGCTGGGTACCCTGCGGCGGAAAGTTGTCGCCCACGTAGTTCGCCGCGCTGGCGATGCCGTGGCGGACGGCGCTCCAGTAGGACGCCACGAGCACGATGGCGACCACGAGGGCAAGGGCGAAAAGCACTCCACGCAGGACATTCTTGGCACCACGCCCGCGGGCCATCGCAGGCCTCCTTCTTCGCACTCATGACCCCCAAGTAGATCGGTGGCTCAAGATAGCGCGCCACCCAGGTCACCGACCAGACACGAGCGGCCGATTGTCACGCCGGCTGTAAGGGCGATAGAGCCGGGTCCGCGTCGCCACACGACGGCGCGACGGCGGACCGGTCCGACGGCGGAGCGCGAGGCGACCACCCGCTTCATTACCCCTTTCGCCGCGCCGCGAATCCGGCCGCGCGCGTCGGTTATCCGTCCGATGGCGCCAACACCAACGCATCTAACTGTTGTGGACGACGCGTGGCGCGCACGATCGCCCAAATGTTGCCGGCGCCCACGACGACCACCAACGCCAACGAAAGCCAGAAGCCCACGCCTGGTCGGACGCTGATGCCGCTCGGCAGACCGCCGTCGGTCGGTCCGAGGACCCTCTGATTCAACGCAAACCAATTGATGACTGCGCGTCGGCCCGACATCTGCGCCGCGACCAGCAAAACCGCGGCCGAACACGCCACTCCGGCGAGAATGGTGGCACGAGCCACGGCCGGGCGCACAAGAGGCGTCAGTGCCCCGACGAGCAGCAGCCCGACCACCGTGATGAGGAGCGTACGGATGCTCGTGGTGTCGACAGCGTGCAAGAACGTTGGACCGTACGCGACCGGCACGGTCTCGCCCGTCGTGTCGGTCGGCGGGAAGCCGAAGTTCGTCGACAACGTACCGCCGCCGTCTCGGATGAGATCCACGCCGCTGTAGATCAAACTGGCCTTGTTGTTCTCGGCCTGACATGACACAGCGCCGAACGGCAGCAGCAGACCGACGCCAGCCAGCACGAGTCCGGCCGGCCCGAGCAGCTTCGACGAGATCGATCGCTGGATCACGAGCACACGCTAGCGACAGGCGGTTGCGGCGAACAGGCCCAACGCGCCATGCGAACAGCCGACGACGACGACAAGTTCCACCTCCCGCGACGGTTGCGACCCCATCGTGGCACGCGATGGGCGGGGGGCGGATGCGGCGACCGCCGCAGCTGCGCATCACGCCGTACGTCGCCGTCATGACAAGTCCTTCGCGCCACAGGCGTTGGCGCGGCGGCGGCGTTCGTCGCGGCGCACGCGCTCGCCACCCGGATCAGGTCGCCTGTGCTACCGATCCGGATACCGGACTGGCCGTGAGCATCTGGTCGATGGCAGCAGCGGGCACCGGGCGCGAGTAGAGGAAGCCCTGTGCGAAAGAGCATCGCAGGTCGCCGAGCGCTTGAGCCTGCTCCAGTGTCTCAACACCCTCGGCGATGACCTTGCGGTCGAGACTGGCAATGGCTTCCAGGATGGCACCGATGAACGCCCAACCCGACCGCCCCACCACGCTTCGGTTCTGGGTAAACGACTTGTCCAGCTTGACGATGTCGATGGGCAGCTGGGACAGGTAGGACAGCGACGAATAACCGGTGCCGAAGTCGTCGATGGCGATGCGGACTCCGCATTTGCGCAGGCGCTTGAGTTGGAGCCAACCCTGCTGGTCGGGCGCGGTTCCGATCAGACTGCTCTCGGTCAGCTCGAGCACCAGGCTGCCCGGTTTAATGCCCCAGTCGTCGAGCGTGGCGATGACCATATCGGCAAAGCCCGGATCGTCGAGCTGGCGGCCGGAGGCGTTGACCGAGACGAACACGCCATGCCCGTCCTGCCACCGGCGCGCCTCGCGGCAGGCGTCCTGTAGGACTCGAGCGCCGACGGCATTGATCAGCCCAGTCTCCTCGGCCACCGGGATGAATTCGGCCGGCGGGATCATGTCTCCGTCGTGCAGCCGCCAGCGGGCCAGCGCCTCCACCCCGACCACGGTTCCGCTGGACAGCTCGACGATCGGTTGGTAATGGATGAGCAGGTCGTCATGGTCAAGAGCATGGCGCAGCCCGGTAACGAGACGGAGGCGATCCAGGCGGTAGTCGCGCAGGCGCGGATCGAAGCAGACGACGCGGTTCTTGCCGGCCTCTTTCGCGGCGTACAACGCGAAGTCGGCGTCGCGAAGCGCGTCGGTGGGGCTCATCGGTCGTTGGCTCGGGTCGATGGTCAGCAGCCCGATGCTCGCGGACAGAAACATGCGCTGTCTATCGACGACAAATGGGCGTCTGATCGCGTCGATGATGCGGTTCGCCTGAGCGAGTGCGTCCCGCCGATCGGCGACGGCCTCGACGAGCACCGCGAACTCGTCACCGCCAAAGCGGGCGACCACCGCGTCGGGTGGCGCGGCGGCAAGCAGCCGGCGAGAGACGTCGATGAGGACGTCGTCGCCGGCCGGATGGCCGAATGTGTCGTTGATGTCCTTAAAGCCATCCAGATCGATGAGCAGCACCGCCTGGCTGTCGCCGCCGCCGAGGCTCAGCGCCCACTCCAGGCGCTCCGCGAGCACGGTCCGGTTCGGCAATCCGGTCAGCGGGTCGTGCATCGCGCGGTGGACGAGCTGATGCTGCATCGCCTCCTGCGCGGTCGCCGCGTCGGAGAGCCGCCGATATGCGCGCGCCAGACTCAGATACGCGGTGTTGCGTTCCGTAGTGATCACCGCAAGCAGTAGTCCGGTCAGCGCGACGGATCCGTTGAACGCTTGCAACGTAATCATTTTGACGAGCAAGTCGTGGCCGGCGAACGGGCCGGCGTCGAGGGTGGCTGCGCGGATCGCCAGCACCGAGGCAATCAGGACGCAGACCGTCGCACCGCCCATCTCGAAGCGCAGCGCTGCCCACACGATGAACGGAAACACCAGGAACAGCAGGCCCACCGAGGAATGCGTGACGGCCGCCGTCACAATCGCCGTGCTGGCCGCCAGCGCCAATGCTTCGACCCACCAACGCAGCGGGACGTCGCGTGGCCAATGGGCGGTACGCAAGAACAGCAGCAGCGGCGCGATCACCAAAACGCCCATGGCGTCCCCGGTCCACCACACCGACCATGTGGACCAGAAACTGTGCGCTGGGATTCCGCCGGCGGCCAGCAGCGACAGGCTGCCAATGGTTGCGCTGACGAGCATCCCGGCCATCGCACCGAACGCGACGAGTAAGAGTCCGTCCCGCAGCCGATTCACCTCAGTGCGGAACGAAAACCTGCGGAGCATCCAATATGCGCACAGTGGAGCCACCGTATTGCCGATCGTGATCGCGACGACCGCCGGAAACGTCGGTCCAATCGGAGCGTTGACCACGAACGCGGCAAGTGCGATTCCCGGCCAGATGCGACTACCGAGCACCAGCAAGCTGACCACCGCGACGCCGGTTGGCGGCCACAGCGGCGTGACCTGCCCACGCACCAGTTGCAGCACGAGACCGATCCGTGCGGCGAGGTAGTAGGCGACGGCGACACCGAGAATGGGCAGGATCTGGGAGGCACCAACGCGGAGCCTTCGTCGTAGCTCCTCGCTACGAAGGATCGCGATCATACGACGCCCCTGCCCTCACCTCACGTCGGCGCCAGGGGCCCCCCGTCAGCGACCCAACCTGAGGTGGATCGCATCGCGGCCACCATTGATGGGCGCCGCGTGGACGGTGATGGAGCCTCGCCTCGCCATGTCACGACGAATCAGCAAGGACCACCCCGAAGCAACCGCCGGCAGCCACAACGTCAGTAAGACGGCCACCGGCTCAGATCATCTCGTCACGGTGCACCGATGGCGTACGGCTCGCAACCGGTGCGCTAAACATGACTCGACACCGGCACCGCAGGGAACAGCAACAACGCGCTTGTGGCCATCCGTACGAACCGGCATGGCCCGAATGGCTTAGGCGTCCCGGACTGCCTGGTAAGTGACGAAGACGAGTCCTGAACCGATCGTGGCGGCGCTGATGAGGCGCATGGGTTTGTTGTTGCTCGTCTCGCCGAACAGGCGCCGACCGGAGCCGAGCACGACCGGGAAGATCACGAGACGCATCTCGTCAACGAGGTCGTGCTCGATCAGTGTGTGTACGAGTTGGTAGCTCGCGTAAACCAGGATCTCACCGGCGATCTCCTGCTTCAGCCTCGCGACATCACTAACCGTGTCGCCGTTGAGGATCGTCGAGTTGGACCACATCCCGTCGGTCGACGTGGCGGACACGACGAACTTCGGCATGCTGTTCAACTTGTCCGCCCACTCGCCGCTGCGCGATTGCCACCGGCTGGCGAACCATTCATCGCTGCGCCGGCCGAGCAGAAGCGCTTCGGCCCGCAGCGCCTCGGCGGTCTCCACGCTTGCCCAGTCGTCCAGGTCGTCAGCACCGAACTTCCGGAACCAGCCGCCCAGCCGGAAGCCCTCCTTGCCGTCCGGGTCCTCGACGACTCCATCGAGCGACGTATTGGTCGTGATAACAAGCTTTCCCACGTTTGTTCTCCGTTCGTACGAGCTGACACTGTCACCGGTACAGACACCGCGGCACGCCGAAGCTTGGCCGATGTCGTACCCATCCGGATGGAGATCGTCCGGAATGGGTTCTACAGTGCCCGGCATGACAGAGATCGGAACGGATTGGCGGACGGTCGATGGCGTTGCGACGGCATGGTTCGACGCGCCGTCGCTGGTCGAGGGAGCCGTGCTGGCCGGACGCATCGTGCAGCTGTCGGCCGATATCGTGGTCGACCTGCGCGCGACGGGGATTCGGGTGCGCCTCGACTCAGACAAGCACGCCGAGGCTGTGTCGGCGGCCGCGCTGGATCTCGGGCTGGCCACGAACCCTGCCGTGCTGCAGCACCTGAGCGTCGTGTTCGAGTCCGCGAACCCACCTGCCGTGAGGCAATTCTGGCAGCGCGTGCTGGACTACGCGCCTGGGGAGGACGGCGGCTTGGCGGATCCGTTGCGGCGCGACCCTGCGATACGGATCCGGCGGTCGGCCGAGCCACGGCCGTTGCGCAACCGCGTCCACCTCGACGTTGTGCGGCCGGCCGCGGCGGTCGAGCAGGCAAGTCCTGGTAAGGCATCGGGACCGTACGGAGTCTGTCACCCGGACCCCGACGGCAATGTGGTCGACCTGGTGCCGGGCGGAGCGCTCGGCGAGAGGGCGGACATAGCTGACTGGCAGGTGGTGTTCAGCGCGATGGCGTGCTACCGCATCACCTCGCACGCGCAGCAGCGTGACCTCGCCGCCACGGCAGCCTCGCTGGCCGACGACGCGGGATTCCCGCTGCTGATCGACCTGCGCCCTGGGCTCGTGATCATCGATAGCGGTAAGGATCAGTCGGACGCCGACGCCCACGGTCTCGAGCTCGACTTCACCGACCTCGCCGGAAGCCTTCAGACCGCTGCGCGCGAACTCGAGGCTACTGTGGATCCCGGGCCGACACGCTTCGTTCAGCTCTTTCTCGACGCCGCCGATGTCGAAGCGGTGCGCGCGTTCTGGGTCGCCGCACTCGGATACACCCACGACCGGCGAGCCGGGGTTAATGACATCTACGATCCGCGGCGGCTGAACCCGGTGCTGTTGTTCCAAGAGCTCGACGCTTCGGACATGGAGCGGCGCCGACAGCGCAACCGCATCCACTTTGAGCTAGCGGTGCCGTCGGACCTCGCGCAGACGCGCCTCGCCACGACCGTCGCCGCCGGTGGCCGGCTCCTTGACGAGTCGAAGGATCGCTGGCGGGTCGCCGACCCGGAAGGCAACGAACTGGTCATCGTCAGCGGGGCATGAGCTGAGTTCCACGCTTCATGGTTCCCGTCAACGAGCCGGATCTCCGCGCAATCCAAACCGCGGGCGGGCTTCCCTCGACGTTCGGGTCGAGGGAAGCCGCCACCGGCGCGTCAGGCTGCGACGCGATAGGCGTTCATGATGGTTTGATCGATCTCGCTACCACCCGAGCCGATGGCGTCGACCCGCAGCGAGATGCTCTGGCCGGCCGTTGCCGCCGGCAGCCGTACGGTGAACCGGCCGCCACCGATCGGTGCGCCGACGGCACGCGTCCACGTCCGGCCGTTGTTTTCGGACGTCCAGACGGTCAGTTGCGTGATCTGTTGCGTCGGGACACCCTGCGCTTGGAGTACGGCGAATGTCGCGGTGTCCCCGGTCAATTGGTTGGCCGAGTTCAACGGCAGCGAATAGTTGACCGACAGGAGCGCCAATGGCGTGCTGGTCGCCCCGGGCGGACCACTGGACCGGAACGTCCACGCCGTCGTGCTCTGCGTGGAAATTGGGAAGGCATCGGACGGTCCGGCCGCGTCCTCGTCATAGACGAGCCGGTAGGTGCTCGCCGCGGACGGGATCGTGAAGTCGGCCGCCGCGTCGTCGAAGGTGCCGAGGCTCCTCGAGGCGATCTGACGGCCGTTTCGGAACAGCGTGAAAGTTCGGTCGCCGCCGAACCACGGCGCGAAGGACAGACAGTTCGAGCGGTTGTGCGCGTCGACCATGCTCGCCAACGCGACATGGAGATTGCCGCTCGTTCGTGACATTGGCAGAGGCTGGCAACCCGGGCCTTGTGGCGCGTCGTTCCAGTCCGGGTGCAAGGGCTGGTTCAGCCACACCTTGCTGACTCGGCTTCCCGGAGCGTAAGTCGCAACCGGCTCCTCCTCCAGCGTCTCGGAGAACAACTCCGACTCATCCGGCGGTCCGTTCACGAACGCCTCGTCGAGCCACATCAGGCCCGGTGTGACGTAGTCGGTCTGCTGTGTTGGAACCTCCGCCTCGAAGTTCTCGCCGACCAGGAAACCGTCCGGCGACAGGAGGTAACGCTGGAAACCGGCGGTGGTGTCCGGGACGTCCAGCCGATTCACGGTCTCGTCGATGCGGGCCATCGCCGCCAGACCTGCCTTGTCGAGGCGGTACGCGGGATCGGCCGGCAATCCGTGCGAAAGGAACCGGCCGATCGAATACTCGACGGGGCTCGGCGCGGTTCCGGGTGCCCGCAACCCGAAGGCCTCGGAGGGGTGCAGGAACCCGACGTCCACGTCGGGCATCGGAGTCGCGAACACCTGCGGGCCATCCGTTTCCGGGCCGGTAGCGCCGGCGACCGTCCACCACGGGATGCCGTCCTGGCCGGCTTGCACGAGGTTCACCTCCGCGTTGTCGACTTCGGTGTCGACGCCGGCGATCGTGGCCGTGACTGGCTTGGCACGGGCCGCGTCGAACGTCACCGTGGTCGGCGCGTCGATGCGTACCTCTGGCGTACCCACCAGTGCGTCGCGGTCCAGGCCAGCCACTGTGGTGTCGAGCAGATCACCGGTCACGCTGTATCGACCCGCCGGCACGCGCATCGTGAACGGCGTCGACAGGTCTCCGCCGACCGACTCGTTGAACAGATCCGGGTCGTCGAGGTTGACGATCGTGTCGAAGTTGAACGCCGTGTCGGGCGCGGAACCCGGCAGCAGCGTCTGCCGTAGCGTGAGGTCAAAGCTGGGCGGCTCGATGAAAAATGCGATAGGTGTGCGGAGCGTGTGCCCGTCCACGGTGGCCGTGATCATGCCGTCGTAGTAACCGGGCTTTGCGGCGAGTGCTCCGTCGTTGACCGTCAGTCGTACCCCGGCTGTCGCGCCGGCCGCGACGGTGACCGACGAGGCGGACAGCCGTACGGTGCCGGTGGGTACGGCGACGCCGGCGTGCGTGGCCGCGGTGAGGCCGAGGTGCAATGTCTCCGGCGTAGTGCCCGGATCGGCCCAACTTAGTGTCGACGACACCGTTCCGCGCTGCGGATAGTGCAACGTACCCAGGTCGACCACGGACGTGTCGGGCAACGCCGGGTCGGTGAGCGCATGCGGGATGTCAACACGGCCGGCTCCCTGCGCGTACGCGTCACCGTGTGCCGGATCGGCGCCGGCGGTCAGGGCGTCCTTGAGTTGCGTGGCGTTCCACTGTGGATGGACCTCTGCGAGGATGGCGGCCGCGCCGGCCACGTGTGGAGTCGCCATCGAGGTGCCGGACAACTCCGTGTAGAAACTGTCGATCGGCGTACCCAGATCCGTCCCGGCGGCCCGTGCCGACACGATGTCCACGCCCGGCGCGACAATCTCGGGCTTCATGAGCGCCACGCCGTTTTGCGGACCGCGGCTGGAAAAGTCGGCAACCGTGTCCGTTGCGTCCACGGCGCCAACCGTCAGAGCCGCGGCGGCCGATCCGGGCGACTCAACGCTGACACCGAACGGCCCATCGTTGCCCGCCGCAACCACGAAGAGCGTGCCGTATTGGGCGCTCAGCGAGTCGAGTGCCAGAGACTCCGGATCGGTTCCGTCGGTAAAGTCGCCGCCGAGGCTCATGTTGACCACCTTGGCAAGCGGCGCCGCCCACTGCATGCCCGCGATGACCTGCGACTCAGTGCCGAAGCCGTCATCACCTAGGACCTTGCCGATCAGCAGTTCGGCATCCGGTGCGACGCCGCGATAGCGCCCACCCGACGCCGCACCGCTGCCGGCAATGGTGGCCGCGACGTGGGTTCCGTGACCGAACCGGTCGGTCGTGTCGTTGGTGTCGTCGGTGAAGTTCTTGCTCGCCACGATCTTGCCGGCGAGGTCCGGGTGACTGGCATCCACGCCGGTGTCCAGCACGGCTACCCGTACGCCTTGGCCCGTATCGCCCGCCTGCCACGCGGTCGGCGCGCCGATCTGCGTCAGGTCCGGCGCCACGCCGCCCGTGGCGGCCGGCGTCTCACGAACAACGGTGGGCGGGCCGGTCACGGTGGTAGGCGCGTCCGCGCCGGTCACGGTGGCCAGGGCGCTCGCCTCGACCCGTCGGTCGAGCCAGATGTGGTCAACGTCCTGCGACGTCGTGGTCGACAACAGCGGCTTCACCAAAGTCGTCGCGTTGTTCTTCGGCTCCCTCACCGCGATCCCGCGCATGCTGGGAAGGTTTCGCTGGCCTGGCATCTGCGCGCTGAACGTGCTTCGACCATGGCCGGCGGCATAGCGCACGATCAGCGGTAGCTCGGCGGCGTGCGCGTCGTCGTACCCCTCCTGGATGAGGGTCGTGATGTCGAAGAGGGCCGGATCGATGCGCGTGGACAGCCGCCCCAAGCTTGCCGGCACGACGTGCAGGTGTCCGTCCGGACCGCACGACTCGGCCAACACGTCGTCGGCGTGGGCCGGCCGAACGCTGATGCTCGGACATCTTTGCTGCGTCGTACGCACGGTGACAACATCACCGGTCAGCAGCGTCACGGTATATGTATGCCCGGCCGGCAGGACCGCGGGCTTCGCCGCCCGAGCGGCACTAGTGGCCGCTGTGGTCTTGACGGTGGCATTGGACTTGCTGTTGCCGATCGGGTCGGCGTGGGCGATTCCGACACCGACCGTCACCATTAGTAGCGCGGTCGCCGAGACAGAAATCCATCGACGCACGTGTGCTCCCCTTTGCACTCGTCGGTCAGGACGCGTCCCCGCACAACGGGAGACGCACTCACCCACATTGATGTGCCAGGAGGGCGGTTTGGGTGCGCCACGATCGGGTGCATCTCCAGTGCCACTTGCCGATGGGTACGACGTAGTCGCAGGTGGGGGCGCGGTTAGGTCAGGTTCGTCGCGATCGCTTACGGCGCGATATCGAAGAGCGTGAGCCTCAGCAATCCGCCGGAGACCAGGTCGAGCATCGACAGCACGGCACGGTCGCGCAGTGACATGTTGGCTCGCACCGCGGCCGGTGGGCGTCGGTAGGTGGCGGTGTCCCGGACACGCAAACCCAGCGACTCCAGCTCGCGCGGATCCTCGCACGACCACTGCCATTCAGCGATGTGCTTCTTGGCCGCCATCCGGTGCTGTTGTCGCATCATGGCCGCTGGGTACGTGTCGATCGCCAACTGAGCTCCCGCGAACCGTTCGACGATCTGCCGCAGCGCACGGTGCACATCGTCGCGCCGCAGATACACCAGCATGCCCTCGGACACGAGAAAGTACGGCGGCCCCGCCGCACCGGCCGCGTCCATCCAGCCGGTATCAAGCACCGACGCGGCGACCGTACGACGCCGGTCGGAGTCCTCGAAGAACCGGCGCCGCACCGCGACGGTGTCCGGCAGATCCACGTCGAACCAGCGTACGGCGCCGTTGTCCACCCGCTCGAAGCGCGAGTTGAGGCCGCTCCCTAGCTCGACCACCGTGCCGTCGGGATGCGTCTGCAGGAACTGCCGGACCCAGTGGTCGTAGATCGCGGTACGGGCGACGGTTAAAACGGATCCACTGCCGCCGAACTGGGTCTCGTCGGGCCGCAGCGCGTTGACGATCTCGACTGCCTTCGGATCGTCGAGCAGCCGGCTGCCTGACCTGGTGTGTTTCGCCCGGTCCAGCAACGGGATGTAGAGCGTCTGTTGTACGTCGCCAAGCTCCGGTTGATCCGCCATGTCATTCAGTATTGCCAATACCGACACCGGACACACATTGGCGATGGTGCGCCTTGTACGCCCCGATGCTCCCCGAGTACGGTGTCCGCGTGTCCGGGTCGACCGATCGAACTGAGGCGCCGGTTCGGTCTACGAACGGCCAACCCGGCATGAGCCCGGCGATCCGCGCGGTGGTGGTCGCCGCGGTGATCCTGGTCATCGGCACCACGGTCGCGGTGTGGCAGGCGTCGAAGCCGCGGCCGGAGCACAAGTCCGGCGCCGCAGTCCAGTCAGCGCTCCAGTTGCCGTCGCCCGGACCCGATCCGGCGTATGCCACATCGACCGCCACCCCGACATCGTCGAGCGCTCGGTCTGCCGCACCCACGGCGACGTCGCCTGCTCCTAAGGCTTCGGCAGCACCCGCCGGCAGACGATGCTCGAAGCCGGTGTTCGTCACGTCGGACCACAACGGCGGGTGGAGCACCGCTGGCTACTACGTCCACAACAACATGTGGAACGACAGCGTGCCGCTCGGACCGGAGACACTTTCCGCCTGCGCATTCAACAACTGGTACGTGGTGTCCAACCAGACCGACGACGCCGGCGCGGTCAAGACGTACCCGAACGTCCACAAGGACTACGCCGGCGTACGGATCAGCTCACTGACGAGTCTGTCGAGCTCGTTCGCCGCGACCAGCCCGCACAAGGGGATCTATGACGTCGCCTACGACATCTGGACCAACGGCGTCGCCACCAGCGGGTCCACCGAAATCATGATCTGGACCGACAACTTCCACCAGACGCCCGCGGGCGACCGGATCCGCAGCGTCACGTTCGGCGGTCGGACCTACAACGTCTGGAAGACCCCGGACAGCCACTACATCGCCTTCGTACCAACCGCGACGGTCACCGCCGGCACATTGAACCTCCTTGACATGTTCAAGTGGACGATCGCCCAGGCTTGGCTCGCGGCCGACTCGACGCTGAACCAGATCTGCTACGGCGTGGAGATCGTGTCGACCGCTGGCACCAACCAGACGTTCAGCTTCACGAACTTCTCGGTCGCCAGTAAGTAGGGCGGCCACCGTCACCGGAGCTCGACGTCGTACTCGTCGTGGCGCCGGAAGAAATTCAGCGGAGCATCGTCGGTCCGAGCCTCGTTTCGCCCCCGGGGGGCTCGGTCGAGCCATTGGTACATGCCCCACAGCCCGTCCAACCCGCGCGCGTACGCCGAATACGTGTGGTAGACGACGCCGTCCTCGAGTGCGAACGCGCTCACTCCGGGGGCCTGTTGGGTGTACGTCGCCCAGTCTGTACCGGTGGTGGCCGCCCATTCGGCGAGTGGCCCCGCGGCGCCGGACCGCATCGCCGACCCCAGGTCGAATTCTCGGTAGTTGTATTCGGCGACTCCCGATTGCTTCTGCTGATCGGTGTAGCCCGCGTGGAAGTCCGGGTTGAATTCGTTGCCGTAGGACGATGCCCACGGGAAGCTCCAGCCCATCCGTTGCTTGTATGCCTGCAGCTTCGCAAGCGGCGCCCGCGACACCGCCCACAACATCACGTCGTGGTTGGCCAGATGAACGGCGATTCCGTTGAACCCGTCCGCGATCGCGGAGCACGCCGGACATCCCGCCTCGTATTCCGGTCCGAACATGAAGTGGTAGACGAGCAGCTGCGACCTGCCGCGGAACAGGTCGCCGAGTGACGCGGGGCCGTCGTCGGTGTCGAAGGGGTAGTCCTTGTCGACGCGTACCCATGGCAGCTCTTGCCGCCAGCGCGCAAGCTCGTCGCTGCGCCGGGTCAGCGCCTTCTCGGCCTCGAGTAGCTCAAGCCGGGCGGCGAGCCACTCCTCGCGAGTTCCGGTCCGGTGACTAGTCATGGTGCTCTCCTTACATCGGTGGGATTAGTTACATCGGTGGAATGAGCCCCGGAAGCGAGCCGGGTGCGATGGCGATGAACATGCCGAGTCCGACGATCGCGAGCGCGATCGGCACATCTACAGCGGCCTTCGCCGGTACGAGCTTCTGGCCGACGACCACGACAGCGATCGCCGACATCCAGGCGAGGTTCATGACGCCCAGCGCGACAAAGATGAGCATCAGCCCGATGCTGGAACCGACGCAGCAACACCCGAACTCAAGTCCGGAGCGGTCCGTCTCGTTGCAGCGCCTCCGGAAGTAGCGCTTGAGCGGAGTGAGTTCGTAGATGCCGGCCGCGAGCACCACAGCGGCCGCGGCGGCCAGGCCGTGTGGTCGATACACCGCGTACACCGCGAGGCCCACCGCCGCCCACACCGCAAGGTACGAGCCCACGAACGAAACTACGGCCAGCCCGCCACGATCCGCTTGCACGTGCCGGATAACCGCTGGGATTGTGCCCGGGAGCATCATCGCCGCCATCATCGCGAGCCACAGCACCGCAAACGACGCGAACGAACCAAGCTCGGTCGCAACGCCCATGTCCATGCCGCTCATGCGCCACACGGCAAACGCCCAACAACCGGCCGCGAGTCCGAGCGTGGCGGTGATCACGACCGCGGTGCTCCGCCTAGCCCGTTCAGCCGTGAACGGGACCAACGCGGCGGCGCCCTCGACAGGCGTCGCACCGTGGTTGCCGGCCAGTTCCGTGCTGATTCGGTGATCACTCATGGCTTTCCCCAGACTTCCATGGTCGAGGTGTGGTGTTCCGGCGTACGGATCGGTCGAGGTGCTGTGCCAACGACTCGAGCGGCCGGTCCCAGTCACGGGCCAGCGCAGCCAGGAACTGTTGCGCCACCTGCATCGGAGCGGACCGCAACCGGTAGCGCACGCGACGCCACTCGCCCCGTTCGGGCGTCACTAGACCCGCCTGAGCCAATAGGCCGAGGTGTTTCGCGATGGCCTGGCGGCTGACCGGCAGACGATCGGCCAGATCGGTGGCGGTGGCCGGCCCTCCGGAGGCCAAGGCGGCGAGGATCGCGCGGCGGGTCGGATCGGCGAGAGCCGCGAACACCTGTTCGGCGACTGCCTCTATGTCACGCGGCATCGAGGTAGCTGACCAGTTCGCTCAGCTCGCTCGCCCAGCCCTCGACGTTGCCGTCGTACGCCTTGCGGTATGCGTCCTCGGGCAGCTGCGCGAATCCCGTCTCGACGACCGTCAGCCGGGTGCCGGTATCGATTGGGTCGAGCGTGAACTCCACGTATGTGCGGCGCGGGTCATCGTCGGGCAGTCCGTAGATGTGCCACGTGAACCCGAACACCTTCGGCTCTTCCACCCGTTCTACCCGCATAGCGACGTCGTGCCCACTTGCAAATCGCATGCTGGCCGAGCCGCCGGGACGCAGGTCGATCGTCGCCTCGTCGCCGAACCACGCGGCCAGGCCCTCGGCCGTGGTCAGCGCCGCCCACACCGTTGCCGGCGCGTGGGCAACCTCTACGGTCCGCTCGATCCGATCAGGAAAACCCATGACGACCTCCACACTTAGCAACTGAACGATTGCTACATTATTGCAATCGTACGGTTGCGTCAAGGCGCGCCAAGAATCGTTCGACGTGCCGTTGGCCGGATAATGTACGGATGCCGGTGGCGCACCTGAACGACGTTCGTCTCTACTACGAGCTGCACGGTGCGGCGAACGCCGAGCCGCTCGTGCTCATCTGCGGTCTAGGGCTAGACATCTCCGAAATCACGTCGATCGTCGACGCGCTGGCCACTGGCTATCGAGTGCTCGCGTTCGACAACCGTGGTGCCGGCCGGTCGGACAAGCCCAACGTGCCGTACACGATCGACATGATGGCCGCTGATACCGCTGGAGTGATGCGATCTGCCGGCGTGCCGCGTGCGACGGTGCTAGGCATGTCGCTGGGCGGTCGGATCGCGCTTGCCCTGGCACTGGCCGAGCCGACGATGGTCAGCCAGCTGATCCTGGTGTCGACCGGCCCACGTGTGCGGCATTCGTGGCGGCGTCGGCTCATCGGGCTGGCCGCCAGGTTGCCGATCGGTCGAAGTGCCCACCCGCAGCCGAGGTACGCGTTCCGCCGGCAACATGCCGCCTCGGACACCTACGACGCCACGGATCGGCTGGGTGAGATCACGGTGCCGGCGCTGATCCTGCACGGCCGGAACGACAAGACCGCACCGTTGGCGATCGCCGAAGACATGTCTACGCGCCTGCCGAACGCCACCCTGCGTACGTTTCCCGGCGGACACATCTTCATGTTCCTTGGTCAACGGCAACCGTTCATCGACGCTGTGCTCGGTGCTCGTGAGTCCAGTGGCTTAGGGGTCACGTCAGATCCGACGCCGGCTGCCACAACTCGAACCGGTTGCCCTCCGGATCGGTAGCCCAGCCGAATCGTCCGTACGGTGCGTCCTGAATCTCGTCCGACACCGTCGCGCCGCCGCTGCGAAGCTGCGCCAACATCGCATCGAGATCGCGTACCCGGAAATTGACCATCGTCTGCTGGTCGGGCCGCCCGAAGTAGTCGGTGTCCTGATCGAAGGGTGCGAGCACGGTCGGTCCGGCCTCCTGCATCCACCACTCGTCGGTCGCCGGGTAGACGGAGATGCCCAGGTTCGTTTCGTACCAACGAGATAGTGCCTGCGGATCTTTGGACCGGAAGAAGAAGCCGCCAATGCCGAGGACTCGCTCCATCGCGCGAGACTATCTGCTCCATGGCGGTCGCGGTACGTCCTCCGAATGGCGTACCCCGGTGCACGCGGTCCCGTTCACTTCCCGACGCGCACCACCAGGTATCCCGTAGCCGTGGTTCGTGTCGCGTTGATCGTCCAACAGCCCGCCACGGGGAAGACCCAACCAGTGCCCCATTCGTCACCGGGCCGATTCCAGCTGCTGCCGGTGTGTGACTCGGGACCCCACTCCGGCATGACGACCTTGCCGCCTGGTCCGGTCGCGCTGATCGAAAGGCCGCCGCGGCCGGTCATCCGCCACACCACCTTGATTTCCTGACCGGCGATTACGGCGTCTGAGAAGAACAGCGCCCACAGCGTCGCGCCGTCGCCGACACCCTGCCGCTCCGGGAATCCCACGGTGGGGTCGCCGCCGAGATTGGCAGTGCGCGGGCACGGGCCGTGGGTGGCACCGGCGGCGGGGCTCGTTGCCACCGCGGGCGGCGACGATGCGAGCGCCGACGACGCCGACGGCGTCTCGGATGCTGACCGCGGCGGCGCCTGCGATCTCGGGTGGGACGTCGCGCTACACGCGGCGATCGTCAGCGCCGACACCAATGTGAGCCACCATCGCCATCTCGCCGGCCGCGCGCGAACATCCCCCATAGACAAACGTTAACGTGGCGTACGCCGAGTCGTCCGCCCGTGAATGCGCGGTGCGCAAGGTTGGCATGAACCGTGCACTCCGACGACTGCCCTGGCGTCGACAGCGGCGTGCCGCGCAGCGCGCTGGCTATCCGGTGCCGAGCCTGGGTCAGGGTCTTGTGCGCCAATGATCAGTCCGGCAGCATTCGCACGTCACGCATCCCAGCCGAGGCAAGGAGTCCGATGTTCACGGTTGCGTACGAAGCCACTGAGGCAGAGGTGCGAGCGAACTTCGAGATCAACAATTCGTCGCCCCGCGCGCGCCGTACCCGGCTTGTGGAATGGGGTTGCGCGGCCGTTGTGATCATTGTCGGCGTTGTGTTGTTGGCCGCAGGCAGCGACGCCATCGGCATCGGCATCGTCATCCTCGGCGCACTCTTCGCCGTCATGTTGGCTGGCCTCCGGGCAGCGGCGAAGGCCGGCACCAAGCTTCAGTGCACCCCGACGACCGTGACCGTCGCCGACGATGGCATCACGATCGCGACGCAGCGGGGCCAGCGCGTGACGGCGTGGCACGCGGTTCGGACTGGCACCGAGAACTATCTCGGGTGGTCACTGCTGGCGACGCCGCCGATCGGCTTCCTACCACGCCGCGCGTTCACGCCGGATCAACAGGCCGAGCTAGCGGCGTTGATAGCCCGCCATGTCGGCGCCAACCTTCGGTGGGCGGGTCCGGCGAGCGGAACTGACGCTGGAACGCCCACCAACGAGCCCGACCCGGTGCCGTAGCGGTGCTGCTGCCGCCACTGGCCACGTCGGATTGCGTCGCGGCGTCATGGCGGATTCGGCCGCGACGTTGCAAGCTGGTGGTGAGACCAAATTGGAGCGTACGGTGCGGATGGCGACCTTCACCCGCCTCCTGATGGCGGTTGGTGCGACGCTGACGGTGAGCGCAGCGGGATGCACCGCGGATCGAATGGTGCCGCCATCGCCCGCAAGGTCGACGGCCGCGATCGCTCCGGGCGCTCCCGGCGCGGTCCGTACGTGTGACAACTCTGGCGGGCATTATGACTATCCGCCGTCGCAGGACGACGTGTCCGTCGGAGCGCTGACCTATCTCGGCGCGAAGAAAATGGCCAGCAGCACCCCGAATGAGTATTTCGGCGGCGGGCCACCGTCGGTCGATCCCAACGGTGTCTTCTTCAAGGTCGGGACGGTGCTCGCGCCGAACGCGACGGTGACGGTCGCAATCGCCCCATCGGCGCGTTCCTGGGCGGCGTTGGAGGATTCGTCCGCCGCCAACGATAGGCAGTCGGCTATCCGGTACGAAGCGTGCAAAAACGCGCGAACCGTGTGGCACGGCGGGTTTGTCATCCGCAATGATCACGAGCGGGCGTGTCTCCCGCTGGACGTATACATCGGCAAGAGTGGCGTGGCGCGGCATCTGACGCTGTCGCTGTTCAACGGGGCGTGCTGACCCGACCTAGCGAAGCCATCGCGCGACGACCCGATCGCCGCCAACTGGCGAAACGCGCCGGCCGGGTGCCGCCGACCGATGGCCGCGTGTGCGTCGCGACCGAGGTTGTGCCAGTGTGTTGGCCGTGGCGGGCGATTTGTTGGGCGGCCGGTACCGACTGCAACACGCACTCGGGCGCGGCGGCATGGCCGTCGTCTGGCAAGCCGACGACCAGCGGCTGGGACGACCGGTCGCGGTCAAAGTGCTGGATCCGGCCGGTCTCGGCGACGCGTCGGCGCTGGCGCAGTTTGACCGCGAGGCCCGCACGGTGGCTCAGCTCACCCACCCCAACGTTGTTACCGTGCACGATGTCGGCGTCGACGACGGCGTGCCATATCTGGTGATGGAACTGGTCACCGGCCGCAGCCTGGCAGATCTGCTGTCCACCGGGCCACTGTCGGTCGACGAGTCGGTGCGGATCACGCATGAGGTCTGCGCCGCGCTGACGGCCGCACACGCAGCCGGCGTGGTCCACCGCGACGTCAAGCCGGCGAACATCCTGATCACCACGGCCGGTACGGTCAAAGTATGTGATTTCGGCATCGCCCATCCGCCGCACGGCGCACGGTCGAGCCGGACACCTGTCGCAACCGCGACCGGTACCAGCGAATACATGGCACCGGAGCAGGTCGCGGGGCGCCGGATCGACCACCGCGCCGACCTGTACGCGTTGGGCTGCGTGGTGTATGCGATGCTGACTGGCCACCCACCGTTCCAGGGCGACACACCACATCAGGTCGGTTGGCAGCACCTTCATGACGAGCCGGCTTCGGTAGGCGCGAAGCGGTCCGGCGTACCAGCGGATCTTGCCGGCCTGGTCGACCAGCTGCTCGCGAAGGACCCGGCCCAGCGACCGATCTCCGCCGCGCAGGTGTCCGCCCGGCTGACGAATATGCCAGCCCAGCGCGCACCGACTGGGCCTGGTTCGACCGTCGCAGACGCACGGGGACTGCCGATTCGCGGCAGTGCGGCGGTCATGCACCGGACGCAGACGATGCCTGTCCTGGAATACGCGGATGAACCTCCGGCCATGGCCGGTCATGGAATTCGACTCAGCCCAGCGTGGTTCGCCGGACTCGCGGTTGTCGCGGTTGCGGCCATCGTGCTCGCCATCGTTGCGCTGACCAACCAGCAGCCACGGGTACAAGCGAGTGGACCGGGCGGGACGCCATCGAGCGTGACGTCCCCGCCGAGCTCGCCGCCGAGCGCGCCGGCTACGCTGCCGTCGTTTGCCAGCGCGGACGATGCGATCAACGCCATCGAAGAGACGATGCAAACGCAGGTGGACGCGAATCTGCTTGATCGCGACGTCGCCAAAGACGTAAACCACCAGCTCAACGACATCGGTCACCACCACGGAGGCGACGGTGACTCGGCCGGCAAAGTAAACGACATCGTCAATACACTGCAGTCGGCACTCGACGACCACAAGATCCAGCCAACCGCGTACGACACGTTGACGCAGATGCTGAACCAGCTCGCCGGCCTGCTGTCGCAGGGCGACAACCACAACAATTAGCGCTGATCAGGCACCCGAAGCGTCAGCGAAGCGGACGTACGAGATCGGCGCGGCCGCAGCGAAGCGGGACGCGGGTCAGGCTGGCCGCCCACACCGGTCAGCCGGTGCCGAGCGCGCCGCGCAGGAACGTCGACGCCTGATCGATCGCGGCCCGGGTCGCCTTCGTGTCGCTCAGCGGGTTGAGCAGCATGAAGTCGTGGATCGTGCCGTCATAACGCACGGTGGTCACCGGTACGCCCGCGGCGCGCAGCTTGGCCGCGTACGCCTCGCCCTCGTCACGCAGCACGTCTGCCTCGTCGACGAAGACCAACGCCGGCGGGAGCCCCTCGAGCTGCTTCGCGCTGGCCTTGTTCGGCGACGCCGTGATCTCGGTGCGCTTGGCCTTGTCCGGTGCGTACGCGTCCCAGAACCACTCCATGTTCCGGCGGCTGAGATACCACCCCTCGGCGAACTGGTCGTACGACGCCGTGTCCATCGCAGCATCGGTCACCGGGTAGTAGAGCGACTGCTGACGGAACGTCACGTCGCCGCGTTCCTTGGCCATCAAGGCCAACGCTGCCGTCATGTTCCCGCCGACCGACTCGCCGGCCACCGACATGCGGCTGGCGTCCAGGCCCTTGCTCGCGCCCTCACGGACGATCCACTGGGCGGCGGCGTAGCCCTGCTCGATGGCGACCGGGTAGTGCGCGTCGGGTGATGGCGTGTACTCCACGAACGCGATCGCCACATGCGCACCGTTGGCCAGCTCGCGTACCAGGCGGTCATGCGTACCCGCGTTGCCGAGCACCCATCCGCCGCCGTGCATGTAGACGACGACCGGCAGCAAGCCTTTCGCACCCTGTGGCCGGACGATCCGTACGCGTACGTCGCCTACGGTCGCCGGTACGGTGATCCACTCCTCGTCGATCGGCAGCTTGTCGATCGGTTGGGCCTGAATGTCGTCGAGGACCTGGCGCGCGGCCGGCGGCTCCATCTGGTAGAAGAACGGCGGCTTTGCGGTCATGTCGACGATCTGCTGGGCCTCCGGCTCCAAGACGATCGGCTGTTGAGCTGTCATCGCACATGCTCCTTTCAGCTCCCGCGCGCGGTCGTTCCCACGCCATCGGCGTGGCACGGTCTAGTTGTGAGACACCGACATCCAACGCGGATCGGTCGAAAGCTCCGGATCTTCGTGCTCGGCCGAGCACTACTGGTCGGCTCCAACCCAAGTCTTGCGGCCAACCGCGGCTGGCGCGGATGGTTGGCCAACTTCGTGCCTGGGCTATCGGCGGGCTACCTAATCCGTGGCGACCGCGGCCCGCACAACTCGGCAGGTCGGGTTGTCAGGCCGGTCGGTGTCCGCCGTAGATGACCTCGTCGAGCTGTTTCCAGTACACGTCGATCGCTTCGAAACCGACCGAACGCAAATACTCCAACTGCGGTGCGAGCGGAATGATGTATCGCACGTGATTCTCGTAGCGAGCTCGCTCGTCGGGCGAGCGATGCTGGCGTCGGTGAGCCGAGTCTGGATCTTGTCGATCCTTCACGTGCTCCCAGATTGCCTCGATGGCGGGGTCGTCTGACCGCACCGGATCGTAGTTCAAGTACCAGCCGCCCGGCGCCAGCCGGTCGAAGATCTCCGCGAACAAGCTGCGCTTCCGGTCGTCTGGAAGGTGGTGGACGCACATTGACGTCACGATCGCGTCGAGCGTGGCCGGGATGGCGTCCGGCCAGTCGCCAGTCGACATATCGAACTCGACATAGCGGAAGCGCTGCGCGAACGGCTGCAGCTCGTGCTGGCCCTGGCCCATCATCTGCGGTGAAAAGTCGGCGAGAATGGCATTGCTGCTGGGGTACGCCGCGAGGATTGCCCTCGAAGCCGCGCCGGTCCCGGCACCCAGATCCAGGAAGGTGAAAGCCTCGTGCTCATCGAACGGCAGTAGCTCAGCCATCAACTGACGCTGCGGAGCGCGCCGTTGTTCGTGCCGGGCAGCCTCGGCCGCCCAGTTCTGCACGATCTCCTCTGACTTCCAAATCGCCGCGTTCGTATCGGGCTCGGGCATGAGGTGAAGACTAACGCCCGCCGGTCGGTAGGCGGCCGCGCGCTTTGGCGCACCGCCAGCGGCTACCGGCTCGACGACGAGAGGAACGCCCAGACACCAGTCAAGTCAAGCAACTTCCGGACAAGGTCGGTTGCACCGACGACTTCGTACGAGATGCCTCGCTGATCGGCCAAGCGGCGGCCGCGGATCAGAGCGCTGATGCCCACCGAGTCCGTGAACGTTAGTTCGGCGAGGTCGACGACAATGTGCGTGACGTCCTCGGCGGCC
>DATFRR010000168.1:0-10531 GCA_035263025.1 Micromonosporaceae bacterium | reverse complement strand
GCCTTCACGGTGCCCACCGGGATGCCGAGTTGCTCGGCAACCTCGTGGACGGACATGTCGGCGATGTGGTGCAGCACGATCGTCTCTCGGGTCGGTCGGGACAGCTTGGCCAATGCGGCCACCAGCAGGACACGGTTCGGGTTCGCGCCGGGCACCGACTCCGGAGTCGGGGTCACCCGCCCGGTGCGGATCATGGTGTCCAGCAGCCTTCGGCGTCGCCACCGAGTGCGAGCCAGGTTGACCGCGACGGTGCGCAACCAGGCCTCCGGATCCGCGACGTCCAGGAACGTGGCGGGGCGGGCGAGCGCCCTCGCATACGCCTCCTGAACCAGGTCTTGTGCCTCGGCGTAGTCGGACGTCAAGCCGTAGAGGGTGGCCACCAGTCGCCGGTAATACGCCTGGTAGGCCTCACGGATCGCCTCCCGAGCCTCATCATCGGCCACTGGCCCTCCCCTGCGGGCGCAGCCCACTCACTCGTAACGACCAGCGAGCACTCCGACCGGTTGCATCGACATCCGCGTGGCATTCGCTGGCGGATACGCCGGTGGCGAACGCACCTGGAAGAATGACGCGCATGACCCGCGAGCCCGCCGCGCCGGCGCCGTCCCGTCCCCGGGTGCTGTCCGGAATCCAGCCCACCGCTGACTCCTTCCACCTGGGCAACTATCTCGGCGCGGTGCGGAATTGGGTCGCCCTTCAGGACACGCACGACGCGTTCTATTGCGTTGTCGATCTGCACGCGATCACGGCCGGTCACGAACCGGCTCTGTTGCGGCAGCGTACCCGCGTGAGCGCCGCCCAGCTATTGGCAAGTGGGCTAGATCCCGAGCGCTGCACGTTGTTCGTACAGTCCCAGGTGCCCGAACACGCCCAGCTCGCGTGGGTGCTGAGCTGCATCACCGGTTTCGGTGAGGCGAGTCGGATGACACAGTTCAAGGACAAGTCCAGCAAGCAGGGTGCGGACCGATCCAGCGTCGGCCTCTTCACGTATCCGATCCTGCAGGCCGCCGACATCCTGCTCTATCTGGCCGACGCGGTGCCGGTCGGCGAGGACCAGCGGCAGCACCTCGAGCTGACCCGTGATCTCGCGCAGCGGTTCAATACGACGTACGGCCCGACGTTCGTGGTTCCGGAGCCGTACATCCTCCGGGAAACCGCGAAGATCACTGATCTGCAACAGCCGACCGCCAAGATGTCGAAGTCGGCGTCGTCAGCGGCCGGCGTCGTCGATCTGCTCGACGATCCGGCGAAGTCTGCCAAGAAGATCCGGTCCGCGGTCACCGACACGGGACGCGACATCGTCTTCGACCCAGTCGCGAAGCCCGGCGTGTCGAATCTGTTGACGATCTACTCGGCATTGTCCGGCCGTACCATCGACGATCTCGTGGTGGCGTACCAAGGCAAGGGGTACGGCGACCTGAAGAAGGATCTCGGCGAGGTGCTCGTCGAGTGGGTTCGCCCGATCCAGGACCGGACGCGCGCCTACCTCGACGATCCGGGGCACCTCGACAAGCTGCTCGCGATCGGGGCGGACAAGGCCCGCGCGGTGGCGAGCGTGACGTTGAAGGCGGCCTACGAGCGGATCGGTTTCCTGGCTCCGGCGAGCAACTGAATCGAGCGGCATGGCGGCGAAGAGCGACAGGGTGAACGCGGGCGGCCGGAGGGCGAGCCCCGCGGTCAAGGCGCCAGCGACCGGGGTCGAGCCGAGCGAGGCGTTCACGGTCGGCGTTGCGATCAGCATTCCGGCGCCGTTCTCCGACGTGCTCGACGCGGTCCGAGCCTCGTCCGGCGACCCGCTGGCCCCGTTCATTCCGGCACACCTCACGCTGCTCGGTCCCACCGAGATCGATCCGGCCGGCGTCGCAGAGGTGGAGGTCTGGCTCGGCGAGGTGGCCGCCCGCCATGCGCCGTTCCGTGTGCACCTGCGCGGCACGGGTACGTTCCGGCCGGTGACCGAGGTCGTGTTCGTCGCGGTCGCCGCCGGGATCAGCGAGTGCGAACGCCTCGCGAGCGACGTACGGCGGGGGCCGCTGGCGCGGGATCTGCACTACCCGTACCACCCGCATGTCACGATCGCGCACGACGTGCCTACCGCGGCCCTGGACCGGGTATATGCGGAACTCAACGATTTCGAGGCGCTGTTCACGGTGGATCAGTTCACGCTCTACGTGCACGGTGCGGACGGCCGATGGCGACCGCTCCGCGACTTCAAGCTGACCGCCGAGCGTTTCGACGAGGCGGCGGGGGGCGGCGGCGCGGGCGGCGGGGACAGTCGGGCCGATCCGCCGGGCAAGCGTGGCAGTGGCAACCGTGGCAGCAGCAACCGTGGCAGTGGCAACCGTCGCGGCAAAACGCCGGGCTCCGGCGGCGCATCGGTGCCGCCGACGCCATGAACATCGTCGACGCGGTCGAGAAGGGCTGGGACGCCTCGATCGACTGGTCGCGCCGCCACTCCAAGGTCTTCGACCACGCGTGGCGCGCGCGGTTGCGCTACGGCGAGGTGCTCGGCGGCCGGCTCGCCGCGGCGATCGCCTACTACGGCTTCTTCGCGGTGTTCGCGCTCGCATTGGTCGCCTACGCGATCGTCGGCTTCGTGCTGGCCAACAATCCGGCCGCCGTCGACACGGTGAACAACTTCCTCAAGCAGAACATCCCGTTCCTGGACGCGACCCAGATCGCCGAGGCCCGAAACACGGTGGCCATCGTCGGCATCATCGGCCTGGTGTTCACCGGCGTCGGCTGGATTGAATCATTGCGCTCGTCGCAGCGCGCCATCTGGCGACTGGAACAGCAGCCCGGCAACCTCTTCGTACGGCGACTGCTGGACCTCGCCATCATGATCGGCATCGGCCTGCTCCTCGCCCTGTCGTTGTGGGTCCAGGCCGGGATCAACGACGCGGTCAAGCCGGTACTACTTCAGCTGTCCCCGAAGAAGGTCACCGTCGACACGCAGGACACCATTGCCGCCATCGCGCGCGCGGTCGGCATCATCCTGGGCCTCATGGTCAACGCGCTGCTCGCCGCGAGCCTGCTGAGCGGGGTGAGCCGCATTCGGATGCCGCTGCGTCGACTCGTTCCGTCGACCGTGTTGATCGCGCTCGGACTCACCGCGCTCAGCACCGTAGGCCGGCTCTACATCGACTTCACCGCCCGCCGCCCGGCCTACCAGCTCGTCGGTGGCACGGTCGCGCTGCTGCTGTTTCTCTACCTGTTCAACCAGATGCTGTTGTTCGGCGCGGCGCTCGCCGCGACCAGCACCCGCGGCAAGGTGGTGGACATGGCGACGGGTAACACGGTGGCTAGGCCTTCCGACTCAACCGACGGTACGGCGATGCCCCGCGCCGGCGGCGCTCACCGGGCGGATGACACTCGGCGGGAACCGTCGCCCGACGGCGCACCGCGGGAGCCCGATGCCGAGCAACGGGAGCCCGGCGCCGACCTGGGGGAGCCCGATACCGAGCGGCGTGACCCTGATGGCGGTCGGAGGCCGGACCGGGACCGGGACCGGGTTGATGGTCACAATGTGTCGCGGAACCTATCTGACCGGAAATGACGCGCGGCCGTTACGGCGCGCTAAACCGCCCGCCCGGCGGTCCAACGCGACCATGATGGATCCGTGGGCGCACTGGTCACGATGGAGTTGCCGCCGGACTCGCCGGCGCTGGACCTGCCGTGGATCATCACGTTCGGGCCGCTGACCGAGGCCGAGGAGTGGGAACCGGTGGTGTGCGGGCCGTACGAGCGACCGCACGCGCTCGCCCTTGCCGAGGAGATCGTCGCCGACGACCAATTGATGGCCGTCGTGGAGCCGCTGATGGCCTACGTGGCGCCGGCCGAGATCCGCAACGACATCGCGTTGTCCCGGGACGTCTCAAACGGTGGCTCGGAGCCGGGGATCGCGCCGTTGGGTTCATTGGCGTCCATGGACGGCGCCGGTCCGGAGGTGGCTGATCCGGTCGAGGTGGAGCGTCCGACAGCGTCCGATCCGCCGTCGGCGCTGCCGTTGCCGACGCCGACCGAGGTACGCGCCGGCATGGCGCGCGTGGTACGCCCATTGGCCGACTGATCGATGCGCCGTGCCGATCGCGTAGGCGGCGGGTGGCCGCGCGCCCGTGCCGCCCTCGTCGCCCTGACGATCGCCGCCGGATGCCTGGTCGCGTGCACCGGCTCCGGACTCAAGGTCGGCCTTGCGTTTGCCATTGGCGGACCCGGCGACCACGGCTTCAACGACCAGGCGCTCGCCGGTCTGACCATGGCGGAGCGTGACCTGCACGGCTCGGTCTCCGAAGTTCGTGCGCTATCCGCGCGCAGCGACGAGACCGAGGAGGACCAATATCAGCGGCTGCTCCTGCTATGCCAGGCCGGATTCGACCCGGTGATCGCGGTCGGATTCACGTATGCCGGCGCCGACCCGTCCAACGGTCCGCTCGCGCGGGCGGCGCGGGCCTGCCCGAAGACGCGCTTCGCGATCGTCGACAGCGATGCCGTGCACGCGTCGAACGTGGCGAACCTCGTCTTCGCCGACGAACAGGGCGCCTATCTGATGGGCGTGGCGGCCGCGTTGAAGTCGCGGACCCGAGTGGTGGGCATGGTCGGCGCATGCCACAACTCACTGATCGACCGGTTCCAGGCCGGGTACGACGCCGGTGCCGCAGCGCAGGCGCCGCCCGCACGGGTCAAGATCGGGTACGTTTCGAACGATCCAGCGCGGTGCGACTTCACGAATGTTGGCGCGGCCCGGGCCGCGGCCGACGCGCTCTATGACGGCGGTGCGGACGTGGTGTTCCAGGTCGCCGGCGGCGCGGGTATCGGCGTCTTCCAGTCAGCGCAGGCCCATCATGCGATGGCCATCGGCGTGGACTCGGACCAGTACGTCACGGTCGGTCCGCCGTTGAACCAAGTGATCATCACGTCTGAGATCAAACGCGTCGATATCGCGGTCTTCACGTTCATCAAGTCGGTCGCGCACGGGACGTTCCGGTCGGGGGTACGCCGATACGACCTCGCGGACGACGGCGTCACGTACGCCACCTCGGGCGGACAGATCGCCGGCATTGTGACGACTTTGGAGAAGGACCGCGAAGCGATCATAGACCGGCATATCATCGTCCCGATCGCGCCATAACCGTCGTGAGCTGGGGAAACGTCTCAGTCGGAGATTTGTCATACCAGGCCGGTCATGACGGGGCGCGGCGAACCGCCTCGGGACGGACGGCGCAATGTATCGTGTCGCCATCATCGGGCGCCGTACGGCACCGCCGGGGGCGTGGTGTCGGGGAAGGGGAACGTCGTGCAAGCCAAGCAGGTCGTGCGGCTCTTTGCTGGAATGGCCGCCGGGAGCCTTGTCGTGGCGCTCGGCGCTTGCGGTAGCGCGCCGTCGGGTACGTCGTCGACGCCTAAGGCCGCGGCTTCGGGTAAGAAGATCCTGGCCTGCATGGTCACGGATACAGGTGGCATCGACGACAAGTCGTTCAACCAGTCCGCCTGGGGCGGTCTTCAAGCAGCGCAGAAAGCCAATCCAAACATCACCACGACGTATGTCGCGTCCACTACGGAGACCGACTACGAGCCGAATCTGACCAACTTCACCACTCACTCGCCAGCCTGCAACTTCATCCTCGCGGTTGGCGGACTGATGGGTGCGGCGACGGACAAGGTCGCGAAGGCGAATACGAACACGCAGTTCGGCATCGTCGACTCCACAAGCGACGCGCCGAACATCTACGCGATGCAGTTCGACACGGCGCAGGCGGCGTACCTCGCCGGCTACCTGGCCGCGGGCATGACGAAGACCGGCAAGGTCGGCACGTACGGCGGCCTCAAGATCCCGCCGGTGACCATCTTCATGGACGGCTTCGCGGACGGCGTCGCGCACTACAACCAGGTCAAGGGCAAGAACGTGCAGGTGCTCGGCTGGAGTAAGTCGGCACAGAACGGGCTGTTCGCGAACAGCTTCTCCGACCAGGCGAAGGGCAAGCAGCTCGGCGAGCAGCTGAACAGCCAGGGCGCCGACATCATCCTGCCGGTCGCCGGCGGCGTCGGCCTCGGCACCGCCGCGGACGCGCAGTCCAGCGGCAAGTTCCTGGTGATCTGGGTGGACCAGGACGGCTGCGTGAGTGCGGCGCAATACTGCTCGGTCTTCCTGACCACGGTCCAGAAGAACATCTCGGCAGCGGTGCAGGACGCGGCGCAGAAGGTCTCGCTCGGCACGCTCTCCGGCCGCGGCACGATCGGCACGCTCGCCAACAATGGCGTGCAGCTCGCGCCGTACCACGACTTCGCAAGCAAGATCCCGCAGTCCTTGCAGAGCGAGGTCGATCAGCTGAAGCAGCAGATCATCTCCGGACAGATCAAGGTCACATCGCCGGCCCAACCAACTCAGTAACACAGGCGATTGCCGACCGGCGGGGCTCGACGCACAATCGAGCCCGGCCGGTTCGGCGTTTGACCGGGTGATACGACGCGGCTTAACCGAAGACGAGCGGAGGTGCGGTGTGAGACTCGAGCTGCACGGCATCACCAAGCGATTCGGTGACCTCGTCGCGAACGACCATATCGACCTGGCGGTCGAGCCGGGGGAGATCCACGCGCTGCTGGGCGAGAACGGCGCCGGCAAGTCCACGCTGATGAACGTCCTCTACGGGCTGCTGCAGCCGGACGAGGGCGAGATCCGGGTGGACGGCGAGCGAGTCGTCATCCATCGACCGGCCGACGCGATTGCCGCCGGCATCGGCATGGTGCACCAGCATTTCATGCTCGTACCGGTGTTTACTGTCGCGGACAACGTGATGCTCGGCGCCGAGCGGACCCGCGGCGTGTTGCGTTTCCTCAACCGGTCGGCGGCGCGCAAGTTGGTCCGAGACGTGTCCGCGCAATACGGCTTGCCGGTCGACCCGGGCGCGACGATCGAGGACATGCCGGTCGGCGCCCAGCAACGGGTGGAGATCGTGAAGGCGTTGACCCGCGAGGTCGACCTCCTGATCCTCGACGAGCCGACCGCCGTGTTGACCCCTCAGGAGACCGACGACCTGCTCGACGTCATGCGGCGGTTGAAGGCGGCCGGAAAGTCGATCGTGTTCATCACGCACAAGCTGAAAGAGGTCAAGGCGATCGCGGATCGGATCACCGTGATCCGTCGCGGGAAGGTCGTCGGGACTGCCACACCAGACACGTCTGAGGACGAACTCGCCGCCCTCATGGTCGGCCGAGCGGTGCGGCTCACCGTCGTGAAGGAGCCGGCGAAGCCGGGCGCCGAAGTGCTGTCCGTACGCGGGCTCACGGTCGCCGACGAACGCGGCCACCTCGCGGTCGACGATGTCGACCTGGACGTACGCGCGGGTGAGGTGCTCGGCGTCGCTGGTGTGCAAGGCAATGGGCAGACCGAGCTCGTCGAGGCGATCATGGCGCTGCGCCCCGCGGTACGAGGTGAGGTGACCTTGGCGGGCCGATCGCTCGCTGGGCGGTCGACCGCCCAGGTGCTGGCGGCCGGCGTCGGGTACATCCCGGAGGACCGCAGCGTCGACGGGCTGGTGCGGGGTTTCAGCGTCGGGGAGAACATGGTTCTCGACGTCTACCACCGGGCGCCATATTCATCGGGGCTCGCGATGCGCTACGACGCGATTCGCGAGCACGCAGACAAGCTCGTGAAGGACTTCGACGTTCGCACGCAGTCAGCCTCGGCGCCGGTCAGCACGCTGTCCGGTGGCAATCAGCAAAAGGTGATCGTCGCCCGCGAGATGTCGCGGAAGCTCAAGGTGCTGATCGCGTCGCAGCCGACGCGCGGGGTGGACGTCGGATCCACCGAGTTCATCCACTCCGAGGTCATCGTGGCGCGCGACGCCGGCAGTGCGGTGCTGCTCGTGTCGAGCGAGCTTGACGAGGTGGTCGCGCTGGCCGACCGTATTGCGGTGATGTACCGCGGGAAGATTCTTGCCACTGTTCCGCCGGACACTCCGCGCGAACGGCTCGGACTCCTCATGGCGGGCGTGACCGATGCGTCGGACGAGGCGGCCGCATGAGTGAGCGTCAGCGAGCGAATCGGAATTGCAGGGTGTGTGGTGGCTCATGTGCGTCCGACGCGGAGCGAGGACGGGCATGAGTGAGCGTCAGCGAGCGAATCGGAATCGCAGCGTGTGTGGCGCCTCATGCGCGTCCTACGCGGAGCGAGGACGGGCATGAGTTCCGAGCCCGGGCCGCCGGTGCCAGAGCCAGGCGACCGCGCTGACGGCACGAGCCACGACGAGACTAATCAAGCGCCATCCAGCGACGAGGCATCGTCGGCGCACGCCGCGGCGAATGCCGATGGTTCGACGGATTCCGGCGACGCGGACGCCGGGGGACCGCCGGATGCGGCCGCCAACGGGTCGAGCACCCCAGACGCCGGCCCGACCACTCCGCGCCGGCAGCTGCCGAACTGGCTGATGCGTACGGTCCGGTGGCTCACCTCGGCGAACCCGTTCATGATCACCGCGCTGTCGATCTTCTCGGCGTTGGTGATCGGCGCGATCCTGATCGTCATCGGCGACCGCCCGGTGATGAGCACGTTCAGTTATTTCTTCGCGCGTCCGAGCACCGCGTTGTCCGGCGCGTGGCAGCAGATCAGGATCGCCTACACAAACCTGTTCGAGGGCGCCGTGTTCAACCCGTCGACGGTGGGCGCCGCGATCAACGGCACGGCGACGTGGGAGCAGGCATTGCGGCCGATCAGCGAGACGCTGACCTACGCCGCGCCGCTGATCCTCACCGGCCTGGCGGTTGCGTTCGCGTTCCGCGGCGGCCTGTTCAACATCGGCGCACAAGGGCAGGCGGTGTTCGGCGTGATCGGTGCCGGCCTCGTCGGGCTCGCCATCAAGCTGCCGGTCGGACTGCATTTCATCGTCGCGCTCATCGCGGGCGCGATCGCGGGGGCCCTCTGGGGCTTCATCCCCGGCTTCCTCAAGGCACGCACCGGTGCGCATGAGGTCATCGTCACGATCATGATGAACTACATCGCGCTGCTCTTCCTTGGCTGGCTGATCCTGCAGCGCGGTGTGAAGGACCCCAAGCAGTTAAACGCGATCAGCAAGCCGTTGCACGACTCGGCCACGCTGCCGCCGATTCTCGGCTCATCCCTTCGGACGAACGTCGGGCTGATCGTCGGGCTGCTGATGACGTTCGTGATCGCCTGGCTCATCAACCGCTCGACGCTCGGGTTCGAGGTGCGCGCGGTCGGCCTGAACCCAGACGCCGCCCGCACCGCGGGCATGAGCGTCGGCCGTACGTTCATCTTCGTCATGGTGATCGCGGGCGCCCTCGGTGGGCTCGGCGGCGCGGTCCAACTTCTCGGTACGGCATCCGCCGTGACCGGGCAGGTGACCGGCAACGTGGGGTTCGACGGCATCACGGTCGCGCTGCTCGGCCGTGGCAAACCATGGGGCGTGGTACTGGCCGCGCTGTTGTTCGGCGCGCTCTACGCCGGCGGCAACCAGATGCAGAGCAACGCGGGCGTCGTCATCGACCTCGTACAGGTGCTGCAGGCCCTGATCGTCATCTTCATCGCCGCGCCAGCGCTGATCGCCTCGATCTATCGGCTGCGGCCGGTGCAGGGCGCGCAAGCCACCGCAAACCTGGCGAAGGGGTGGTGATCTTGCGATGACCGTATTGACCGCGGAACCGACCGTGGTGGTCGCACCGACCGGCTTTTGGACTCGCTCCCGCAAGGCTGGACTGATCTACATCCTGCTGGGTGTCGTCGCCGTCGTGTTCTGGGGCCTGCTCGCGGGTCACGGTGCTGATGCGCGCTTTACCGCGAGCGAAAACGCAACCGGCACGTCGGTGCCGATTCCGTCGCGAGTCGGCGCAATCATCGGCGGTGTGATCGCAATCGTGTGCGGCGGGCTGCTGATGTGGTCACGCACCAAGCGCCGGTTCGCGCTGTGGTCGACGATCGCCGTGGTCGGGCTGGTATTCGGATTCTTGTGCTGGCAGATCTCCGGTAACACGATCCCGCTCGGATCCAGCGCGCGACTCACCGTTTTCCTGGCTCTGCCGCTCATTCTCGGCGCGATGGCCGGCGTGTTGTGTGAGCGCAGCGGCGTCATCAACGTGGCCATTGAGGGCCAGTTCCTGATGGGTGCCTTCCTCGGCGCGTTCTTCGGTACCGTCGCGGCGTCACCGTGGGTAGGTCTGATCGCCGCGATGTTCGGCGGCGCGCTCGTCGCCGCCATGCTCGCGTGGCTGGCCATCCGCTATCTGGTCGACCAGGTCGTGCTCGGCATCGTTCTGAACCTGTTGGCACTCGGCCTAACGAGCTTCCTGTACCAGCAGATCATGCAGCCGGACTCGGCCTCGTTCAACGACGCACCGGCATTCGCGCAGTGGCGGATCCCGCTCCTGTGGCATATCCCCATCATTGGGCCGGCGCTGTTCGAGCAGAACGTCATCGTGTACATCGCGATCGTACTGGTGATCTCCGTACACATCGGGCTGTTCCACACACGATGGGGGCTGCGGACCCGATCCGTCGGCGAGCACCCGATCGCCGCGGACACGG
>DATFRR010000167.1:0-9507 GCA_035263025.1 Micromonosporaceae bacterium | reverse complement strand
GTCCGGTCGGCTGGCGCATGATGTCCGGCTTCCGCCGTGACGCCGCCCGTACCAGCTGTCTCGGGCTCGCCCGCTGGTCGGCGGCGCGGGTGCACGCCGGTGTCGACTACGACCTGACCGTGGACACGACGACGACTGCGCCAGCCCAGTGTGCTCAGGCGGTGGCAGCCGCGGCGTAGACAGCCGACCCGTCGTGATCATGGCTGTCGGTCCGGCCGGACGTGCCGCTCCGCCGGCTCGTACAATCCACCACAGACAGTGCGACTCGGCCGGGCCGAGCGGCCGTCGACGACGTACAGCTGCCCGACCTGCGTCAGCGCCGGAGGTGGCGATGTGAACACCAGCGAGCCGGCCGTGGCGACCACGCAGCCGCAGATCTCCACCAACGTGCAGCCCGCGTGGGGACCACCCAAGTTGCGGGCGAATCGCCGACGCCGACTGACCGCACTGGCCATTGGCCTCGCGACACTGTTGGCACTGGTCACCGTCCTGCTGGCGTGGACACCCGATCAGCACCCGGGCGGGCCGGTCACGTCCGTCCCGTCCCGGATCCGCGTACCCATGCCTTTGCAGCCCAACCTGGTGGATGCGCCGAACGGCCCGGCATCGGTGATTGTCAGCGGACCGGGCGGCTTTGGCACCTCCGACTCGTCATTTGACGACCGGGCCATCGTGGTCGGGCGCGACGGCCTTTACCGGTACGTCCGCGACGTAAACTCCGTCGACGCTGGCGAGAACCTGCTGCTGTCGGTCGATGGCCGGTACGTCGCCGGCGCGGCCGACCTCGAGGGCGTCGACTTCAGAGAGTCGGCGTCGGATTGGGAGTCGACCGCCGGTGTCATGGATCTGACCACCGGCAAGGTGCGGACCTATCTCGACGGCGCTCCGGTCGCCTGGTCGCCGGACGGCCGTCTCCTCGTGCACGCGTCGTCCGGGCTCAAGCTGCTGAACATCCGCTCTGGTGCGACCGTGTCGCTGGGTGTCAGCGGCGCGTCGGCCGCGTTCTCACCAGACGGCCACCAACTCGTGCTGCAACTCGGCCGTGAGTTGAACGTCCTCAACGTGGACACGGGCGTCGTGCGCACGCTTGCGAGTCTCGGTGCCGCGCAGACCCTTGCCGGACCCGGCGCGTGGCGCACCGACGGTCGACTGGCGATCTGGACCGGCAACGACTGCCTACCCGCTTGCCCGGCGAGCTACCACGACTTCCGGCTGTCCTTTGTGGACGTCGGCACCGGGGCGGTGACCGATGGCAGCTTCGACATGGTTCGGGCCGTGTCGGCACGGCTGCTGGGCTGGCAGACCGACGGCGACGGCGTTGTGGTGCTCAGCATGACGAGCCAGGACCCCGGCGGACCGCACGTTGGCGCGCCGCAAGTCCTGTCGCTGCACCCCGGCGGTGGTCGGGCCACGCTGGTCACGGTGACGGACCACGCCAATCGGATCGACGTCGCGCGGAACCTGCTCGACCGCTTCGGCGGCCATCCGCGCTCGACCTGGGTCATGTTCCTCGACCTGCTTCGCGTGCAGCTTCGTCAGGCAATGCCATGGCTTGCCGGACTCGCCGTACTCATCGCGGTCGCCGTGGCCTTCCGACGCATCCGGGCACGAGTTTGGCGATGGCCACCCCGTCGGCTCCGATCCGCGTCGCGCGCGACGGACACCTGACCTACCAAGCCGGCCAGCCCGGATCAGAACTCCCTGGAGACACCAGGTCCGGCGCCCTAACATCGGCCACGTGGTCTCCGGATTTCATCACGTCACGCTGAACGTTAACGATCTGCCGCGGGCGCGTGCCTTCTACGAGGGCGTCCTCGGATTCGAGGTGGACCAAGACTTCCCCGGTAGGAAGCTGCGCCTGCGGGTCGGCACGTCGCGCGCCAGGCTAGTGCTGCGTCCGCCGCCCGGCGCTGTCGACGCGGACCGGTTTAGCGAGTATCGGATCGGACTCGACCACGTTTCCTTCGGCGGCAGCAGAGCGGACCTTGACCGCATGGCGAGTGCGCTCGAGGCGGCCAGCGTACCGGCCAGCTTTAGCCAGGACCCGCTCGGCGGAGCCGTGCTGTGCTTCCGCGACCCGGACAACATCGCGCTGGAGTTCTTCGAGGAGTCCTGAGTTTTCGATACCGCGTCGCGGAAGGGGCACGCGACCGACAACCGGATTCTGTCGGCAGTTCGGCGCACAATGCGGGCATGGAGAAGCCACCGATCGTGTCGGCCGAGCAGTGGCAGCAGGCTCGTGACGAGTTGCTGACGGCCGAAAAGCAAGCCACCCGCACACTGGACGCCATTGCGGCGCAACGCCGCCGCCTGCCGATGGTCAAGTTTGACAAGCCGTACGCATTTGACACGCCCACCGGCTCGAAGACGCTGCTCGACCTGTTCGACGGTCGTGGGCAGTTGGTCATCTACCAGTTCATGGACAACGGTCCGGACGCCTACTGCCCCGGATGCACCTGGTTCACGAACAACGTGCCCGGACAGAACGCGATGGACGGCCTCGCCAAGTCCGACGTCAGTTGGGTGACCGTGTCGAACATGCCGTTGTCGCAGATCGAGGCATACAAGGCCAAGAAGGGCTGGACGATGCCGTTCGTGTCGTCACACGGCACGTCGTTCTCGGACGACTGCGGCGCGAACGGCGGGTTCATGCTCAACGTGTTTCTCCGCGACGGCGACGACGTCTATCGGACGTATAACACCACGCAGCGCGGTGTCGACCGGCTCGTATTCACCAACAGCATCTTGGATCTCATGCCGTACGGCCGCCAAGAGGACTGGGAGGATTCGCCGCCCGGCTGGCCGCAGCAGCCGACGTACGGCTAGCGAAGACCACCGCCGACCACGTGTTGCGCTCACGCCGGCGCCTGCCCGAATGCCGGAGTAGTGACGGATAGGCGACCCGAGCGGGCGAATCGACGAGAGGTCACAGCACACTCACAGGTGCATCACATTGTGTGCACCTCGGAGGTACGTGGCCATGCGGTCGATGGTGAAGCTCCTGCCGCTCGGTGTCGTCGCGATCCTGCTCACCGCATGCGGCGGGCCGAGCCGTCCAACGGGAGCCGTCACGGCGCCGGTTGTCTCGCCAGCTGCGGGTGCCGGCGCGACTTCGCCCGGCCGAGCCGCGACCGTGCCGGGCGCGTGCACCTTGATCACGCAGGCAGACCTGGTCGCGGCGACGAAGGACACAGTGTCGTTGGAGTTCGCCGGCGATCCGTCCGAAGAGTCACGCGATGACCTCGTGGGCGGCGCGACGAGCGTATGCCGGCAGGCGCTGAAGAGCACCTGGTCCGACCCCGGCGGCTCGGCGACTGTCGACGGCGTCGTCATCGTCACGATCCAGGCCGGTGGCGCCAGCGTCTACTTTCCGATCCGAACCGGCGAGCCGGTCAGCGGCGTCGGCGACGAGGCTATGAGTCGCGACCGGACGCTCTACGTTCGAGTCGGCGGCGGCCTACTGATCCTCCAGATCGGAATTGCCAACCCGGCCGACGACCAGGCTACGCAGCAGCTCGCCTGGGCCAAGACCCTCGCCGCGACCGCCCTCGGCCGCGTCTAGCGCTCCCAGCGCTCGCGGCCGGTCGCGTCACGAGCCCGGCGCTCGCGTCGCGAGCCGGCCGACGCGTCGCAAGCCCAGCCGACGGCGAACCGGGTACGGTCGCAGTGGACGTACGAGTGCGGCGCCGCTCGCCGTGAGGGAGTGCCGCCCCGGTCCACGTGCCACGCGGCCGAGCAAGGGGCAGCAGATGACCACCGAGGGTGTCGACTTCGCGAACCCGCGACCATCGGGTGCCGCGCTGAAGGCGGCCGGAAAGCACTTCGTCATCCGCTACACGAGCCCGAACACGACGGCGAACCCTCGCAAGCGCCTTACCGCGGCCGAGGTGAGGAACTACCGGTCGGCGGGACTCGACATCGGTCTCGTGTGGGAGACGTCGACCGACCGCGCGACACAGGGTCGAGCCGCAGGTGTCGCCGACGCGCATGCCGCCGAGACCGTACGGCGCGCGCTCGGGATTCCGGCGAGTGTCGCACAGTACTTCGTCGCGCAGGATCAGCCGGACATCACCGGGCCGCAAGTGGTTGCCTACTTCCAAGGCGTCGCGTCCGCGATCACGCTCGCGCGCACCGGGGCGTACGCGGGCTATTCGGTGACCAAATACCTGTTCGACCACCGGCTGATCACGTACGGGTGGCAGACGTACGCGTGGTCGAACGGTCTGTGGGATCCGCGTGCGCAGGTGCAGCAATATCACAACGGCGTGCAGGTGGCCGGCGTCACCGTCGACCTGTGCCGGGCCATGGTCACCCACTGGGGACAATGGGCAGCCGACTCCACCGAACCTCCGGAGGATGACATGACACCGCAGGACATCGCGAACGCGGTCTGGCACAGCAACCAGTTCAATCCGCGCGTGCCCGGTGACGCGAGCACCTACCAGGACAGCGGAGCGGCCTGGCATGACCAGGTCAACACGTCGCTCGCCCAACTGAAGGCCGCGGTGGCCGCGATCCCGACCACGACGCTGCCGGCCGGCCCCTTGACGGACGCGGACAAGGACGACATCGCCCGGCGCGTCGCGGACCTGCTCGCCGCGCGGCTGGCACAGTAGCCCGTTCGACTCCGTGCGGTGCTATTCGAGAACGAAGACCGGGATCTGTCGATCCGTCTTTTCCTGGTAGTGGGCATAGTCGGGGTACGCGGCGACGGCGCGCTTCCACCACTGCGCCTTCTCCTCACCGAACACCTGCCGTGCCGTGACGTCCTTCCGGAGCGCGCCGTCCTGTACCTCGACGTCCGGATTGGCGACCAGGTTGTAGTACCAAAGCGGGTTCTTCGGCGCGCCGCCACGAGACGCGACAACCGCGTACACACCGCCGTGCTCGACCCGCATCACGGGTACCTTGCGGAGTCGGCCGCTACGTGCCCCCCGCATCGTCACGATGACCACCGGCATCCCGCGGAGCGTCGTGCCGTCCGTACCGCCCGATGATTCGTACTTCTCGACCTGGTCGCGGACCCACTTGGCCGGACTGGGTTCGTAGTCGCCTTGCAGTGGCATGAGTGCAAGTAAACACCGCGAACTCCGCGCCGGGTGGGACGGCCGTGCGCCGCGCCCCCGTCTCCACGGCGACCGGCCGGCCAACCCGGCTATCGCCCGGCGACTGGCACTTCGCTCGGCGATTGCTGCTTGCGGATGGTGGACGCGCGCTTGGATCGAGCGTTCGGCTCAGCGCCGTCGGTCGACAAGTCCGCATCAGTGAGGACGGCGGCTGCCATGTCCGCTACCTCGCTGTCATCGATCTTCGCCTTCGTGGCCGACGCCTCGCCGCGTTCGCTTCGCGTCAGTGTTGGCTCGAACAGATCCTCGGTCTCGTCGTCCCAGTCCGACATGGCGCCTTCGCGATCCCGCGTCGCGCCCGCGTCGCGCCAGCCGTTTACCCGCCGCTCGGGATCTAGCGAATGCCGCGAGGCGTCGTATGTGCCGTCGAACCACCAGCGGACCGCGTACGCCGCACCGGCGGCGGCCGCGATGCCCAGCGCCGCGAAGAGTGTGAGGGACTTCTTGGACATGTGACATCCCCATTTCGGTATCGGCGGCGCCGATGCCCCTGTTCGTCACCGTACGCCCGGTTCAGACCGTACCGCCGACCCGGTCATCACGGGCTAAAACCGCCGAACAGGGCGCTACTGGACGCAGAATTCGTTGCCCTCCGGGTCTTGCATCGTGACGTGATGGGCACCCGGTTCTTCGATCCGGTAGAGCTCGACTGCCCCGAGCTCGATGAGCCTCTCGACCTCGGCGTCGCGGCGTTCCCGACCGACATTCACATCGAGGTGCGCGCGGTTCTTGACCGTCTTCGGTTCGGCTACCTGTATGAATAGGAGCCGAACCGGACCGTCGGCGCTCGCCGGCCGGCGGATCGCCGAGATCGTCTTGAAGCCCAGCCGTCCACCCCCGACGTCAACCACGTCGTCGTCGGTCACCAGTCCGTCGGCCATCAGCTTCACGATGAAGTCGTGAGCGTCCTCGATCTCCCATCCGAGCGCCGCGCCCCAGAATCGGGCCTGCGCATGTGGGTCGGCGCAGTCGAACGTCATCTGTACGTTGATGGGCTGCATGTCGCGCACCATACGGTCCGGGTAAGACATCGCGCGGGCGCACGCCCATCACGCCCGCGCACGCCCATCACCCCGGGGGCGCGCCCGCGGCCATCACCCGGGCCGGCACCTGCGCAGCCGCCTACCCGAGGTCGACGCCGAAGATCTCAGTGAGCTGCCTGATCGTGGTCGATGCATCGACGTGATGCACCGTGGTCATGCCCAGCTCTCGCGCCGGCTTCAGGTTGCCACGCAGATCGTCGACGAACACGCACTCGGTCGGCTGGAGATGCAACGCCTCCGCGCCGAGCACGTACATGTCCGAGGCGGGCTTGCGCAACCCGACACGACCCGAGATCACGACGCCGTCGAACAGTGCGGACAACTGGTCGCCGTCGTATCGCGAGGCGCCCCACGAGTTGGAGATAAGTCCAGTCGCGATGCCGTGCGCCCGCGCTCGCCGGACCGCCGCGATCATCGCCTCGTCCGGACCGGCGCCGCCCATCAGCCGCTCGATGAGGTTGGTCGCATCCACCCGCAGCACGCCGGCCATCACCGACTCAAAGTCCGGCTCGGCAAGCGTGCCGAGTTCGAGGCCGACCAGCGCGTCGCGCGCGACCGGGTCGTGGACGAAGGCATCCCGTACCCGGTCTGGCTCGAGTCCCTCGACGGCGCAGAACGCGTCGAACGACGCGAACACGTTCGTGGTGAGCACGCCGCCCCAGTCAACCAACAGCCCGCGCGGCCGCGGGAGCGACGCGTCGGCCCGGACAATCCCAGCGACCGACGACCGCGCCGCGTCAGGCATATTTGCGCAGCTCGCGACGCGCCAGCGACCGGCGGTGCACTTCGTCCGGGCCGTCGGCGAGCCGCAGCGTCCGCGCGTGCGACCACAGCGAGGCGAGCGGGAAGTCCTGGCTCACGCCACCCGCGCCGTGCGCTTGGATCGCCTTGTCCAGCACCCATTCGGTCATCAGCGGCGTGGCAATCTTGATGGCCTGGATCTCGGTGTGCGCACCCCGGTTGCCGACCGTGTCCATCAGCCAGGCGGTCTTCAGTACTAGCAGGCGGCCCTGCTCGATGCGCACCCGTGCCTCGGCGATCCACTCGTTGACGACGCCCTGCTCGGCAAGCGGTCCGCCGAACGCGACACGGCCGAGTGCGCGACGGCACATCATCTCGAGCGCACGCTCCGCCATGCCGATCAGGCGCATGCAGTGGTGGATCCGGCCCGGTCCGAGCCGGGCCTGCGCGATCGCGAAGCCTTCGCCTGCGCCGGCGATGATGTTCGAGGCGGGTACGCGTACGTCGGTGAACTCGATCTCGGCGTGCCCGCCATGCGGCCCGTCCGAGTAGCCGAACACCGTCATGCCACGCCGGATGTCGATGCCGGGCGTGGCGCGAGGCACGAGGATCTGGCTCTGCTGTCGGTGCCGTTCGGCGGCCGGATCGGTCTTGCCCATCACGATGAAGATCTTGCAACGGTCGCTCATCGCTCCGGAGGACCACCATTTGCGCCCGTTGATGACGTAGTCGTCGCCGTCACGTTCGATGCGCGTGGCGATGTTGTTCGCGTCCGACGAGGCGACGTCCGGCTCGGTCATGCAGAACGCCGATCGGATCTCGCCGGCCAGCAACGGATCGAGCCACTGGCGCTGCTGTTCGGGTGTGCCGAACATGGCAAGCACTTCCATGTTGCCGGTGTCCGGCGCGCTGCAGTTGAACACCTCGGGCGCGAGGCGCGGGCTGCGGCCCATGATCTCGCACAACGGCGCGTACTGGAGGTTCGTGATGCCACCACCGCGCGCATCGTGTGGCAGGAACAGGTTCCACAGCCCCTCCGCACGGGCCTTCGCCTTGAGCTCATCCATGAGCGGCGGAGTGGTCCACGGCTCGCCCGCCGCGACCTGCTCCTCGAAGGCGTGTTCGTTCGGATAGATGTACGCGTCCATGAAAGCGAGAACCCGGTCACGCAGCTCGACCGTCTTCGCGTCGAATTCGAAGTCCATCACGCCTCCACGATCCGGTCGGCCGGCCGGTCGCCTTGCGACGCACCGAGCACGGCGAGGCCCTTGTCGATAAGCGGTACCACCACGTCGCCCATGTGCGCGAACCCGCCACCGACCGTCTGTCCCTGGCTATAGCGGTAGTAGATGCCCTCGGAGATGACCGCGAGCTTGAAGAAGCCGAGCGCCTGGTACCACGGCAGCCGCTCGAGTTCCACGTCGCGACGCTCGGCGTACCGGTTGATCAGCTCGGCGCCGGTTGGGAACCCCACGTCCGGCGTGACCGCCTGGTTCAACGTGCCGCGCGGCATCGCGCTCACGCCGTCCCAGTAGACCAGCAGCAGCCCGAGATCGGCGAGTGGGTCGCCGATGGTGGCCATCTCCCAGTCGAGCACGGCGGCGATCCGGTCATCGTCGGCGACGATCGCGTTGTCCAAGCGGTAGTCACCGTGTACGACGGCCGGCAGGCCGCTGCGCGGCAGGCCAGCGTGGAGTCGTTCCTGCAGTTCGCCAACACCGGCGAGCTCGCGACTGCGTGATGCGGCAAGTTGTTTGCCCCACCTCACGACCTGCCGCTGGAGGTACCCGTCCGGCCGGCCGAAGTCACCGAGCCCGACCTCGCCCGGCACCACATCGTGCAGGTCGGCCAGTACGTCGATCAGGGCGTACGAGATCGCGGCGGCGCGTTGCGGAGTCAGCGTCGTGGTCTGCGCGACTCCCCGGTAGACGGTGCCCGCCACTCGCTCCATGACGTA
Source organism: Micromonosporaceae bacterium (assembly GCA_035263025.1). Classification (GTDB taxonomy): domain Bacteria; phylum Actinomycetota; class Actinomycetes; order Mycobacteriales; family Micromonosporaceae; genus DASQPR01. The sequence continues at coordinate 640 of DATFRR010000167.1, read as the reverse complement.
GAACGGCGCACCGAGCACCTCGGCGTCCTCGCACAGCAGCCGGGTACGCGGCACCGGCACCTTTGTGTCGGCGAGCGCCGAGATCACCCGAAACTCCCGCGACATGTCGTGCGCCGTCGCGAGTACGTGACCGAGCGGTGGCCGGCGTACCACGAACTCCGCCGTACCGTCCGTGACGATGTACGTCAGGTTCGACTTGCCGCCCTCGACGCGCTCCGCGGTCAGCGGACCGGACGGCAGCTCCGGCGCTTGCTCCTCCAGGAACGCCCGCAGCCGTCGCAGGTCCAGTCCGGGCGGGTCCGTCGGAGTGGGTCGACTGCTCATCCGGCCACCGATATCACCACGCGACCGGTCGTCTCGCCGGCCGCCAAGCTGGCCACGCCCTCGGGCGCCGCATCGAACGGCAGCACGGCACTGACCAGCGGTACCGCCACTCCGTCGGCCGCCAGCTTTGACAGCGCCTCGTGAGCGTCCACAATGGACTTAGGGTCGTACTGCTTGTAGAGCCCCCAGTGCAGGCCGACGACCGAGTAGTTCTTGACTAACGCGTGGCTGGTGACCGCGGACGGAATGTCGCCGCTGGCGAATCCGATCACCAGCAGCCGACCTTCGAACGCGATGCACTTCGTGGACTTTGCGA
>DATFRR010000166.1:0-19349 GCA_035263025.1 Micromonosporaceae bacterium | reverse complement strand
TCAAGCCGGTGGAGCATCGCGGGCGATCGGCGTTCGTCGAGGTCCTTCACGACCGAGACGCGTACGTCGTCGCGGCCGCCGCCCGAGAACCCGTAGATGCCGTACGCGTCGCCGACCCGTTCCATGGCCTCCACGAGCAGGCTCACCGCATCGCGTTCGAGATCGAGGATGCGCGTGACCTCCTTCGGGTTCACCGGATCCGGTCGCAGCCGCTCCGCGGTCGACGAGCTGAGGTCCAGCGCAAACGCGACAGCGACGTCGCGGCGTCGTTGGAGAACGCTGGCATAGACACGGTCGCTCGGCTGGATGCCGGTACGCAGATCGATCATCGCGTCGATGCACGCGTCCAGATCGAGGTCGTCGCCGGCCGGCATGCGGAGTACGAGATCGCGGCCGGCGGGTCGGACGCGTTCGAGTTGGGCGACGAGTCCCGGCAGCAGGTGACCGTGCCGAGCGAGGGCGCGACGATGTGCGCGATCGGCACGTACCGGCCGCGGTCGCCGGACCCGCACCCGGCACCAGTTGCTCCGATAGCGTCCGGCGACCCAGTCCCACTCGGGGTAGATGTACTCGTCGCGGCCGTGCGCGTGCAGCTCGCCGTGCACCGCCTCGTGATCGTCGTCCAGATCGGGTCCGTGGTCGTGGGGGAGCGGCTCGGGCGGCGCCGCCGGGCGTTCGACCGCGGTCACGTCCACGTCGCCGCGCTCGGCGTCGAGCGACTTCGCCTGGAAGCCGTCGGTGTCGGCATCCGCGTCGGCCGCCATCGGGTCGATGTCCGGCGTCATGCGCAGGATGGCTTCCTGCAATGGCATGCCGGACGTTTGCATGCCGATGTAGCGCGGTCCCGGCGCATCCCGGTAGTGCACCGGAGCCAAGCGCACTTCGAGCTGTTCGTCGCCTTCCAACCGCAACTCGTGCCGGAACTGTCCGAACCGGTCGTCGTCGACATCGGCGTCTAGATCGTCGAAAGCCATCCGATGCAATGCGCGGTGCGCGCCGACATTAGGCAGCGCCGTGAGCACGTCGTAGACGCGGATCGTGGCCTCCGCCGAGGACTCCACGGTCGCTTGTGCGTCGGTCAGGCGCCGCGCCGCCGATGTCACGGTCGCCAACGGCTCGCGCAGCACGTCGGGTGCCATCACGGTCTGCGCACCGAGGCTGAACCGTACCAACGCTTCCGCGACTGCCGAACGCGGCGGCAACAGCGCGAGGTCGGGTCGGTCACGCAGCGCGTCGCGCCGGACGGACCGGTACGCGTCGCCCAGGCCGGCGAACATCCGCGGCGCGGCGGCATCGACGCGTACGTCCTCTAACAGTGCGAACACTTCGATCGCGAGTCCGGTGCGCCCGAACAGGCGCACGAAGCGTTCCAGCGGCGGGGCGTCGGTGGCGCCTGGCAGGCTGATCGGTCGCAGCTTGCGGAACAACGGTTCCGGGCGATGTACGTCGAGCGTGAACGTGCCGAGCGCATGGTGCAGCGCGCGATGCGTCATCGCGACGCGGTACCAGCCGGCGGTGTCGACCGACCCGTGCGGGTTGACCGTGCCATCCGGGTCGACAGGCGGTCGCGACGGCAGCCGTACGGTCGTCGCGGTGTCCGGGTGCTGCCACGGATCAGAGTCGTCGTGGTAGGCCACCAACTCGCACTCGCGGCCACACAACGCGCGGTAGAACAGCGTCAGCGCTTGCTGCGCCGGCTCGAAATCCGGCCGACGTGCGGACGTCATTCGTCGAAGACCGCGTGGGCCACGCTGCGCACCGCGTCCTGGATGTCGCGGTCGTCGCTGACCGCCTGGACGAGCGCCACGTCGCAGGCGCGCCGTGGCGAGACGCCCTTGCGCACGAGCGCGCCGATGTAGACGAGCAGCCGCGTGCTCGGACCGTCGATGATGTCCGCCTCGTCGAGGTTGCGCAGGCGGTTGCCGAGGAACGCGAGCGAGCCCGCGGTCTCCGCGTCGATGCCGGACTCGTGTGCGACGATCTGGGTCTCCAGGTCGACGCTCGGATAGTCGAACTCGATCGCGAGGAACCGTTGCCGTGTGCTGGGCTTGAGGTCCTTCGCGGTGGCCTGGTAGCCCGGGTTGTAGGAGACCACCAGCAGGAAATCCGGATGCGCCGGGATCGTGGTGCCGAGCCGCTCCACCGGCAGCATCCGCCGGTGGTCGGTGAGGGAATGGAGGATGACCGTGGTGTCCTTGCGTGCCTCCACGATCTCGTCGAGATAACAGATCGCACCGGACCGGACCGCCTGGGTCAGCGGCCCGTCGAGCCAGCGCGTGCCGTCGGACGACAGGAGATAGCGGCCGACGAGATCGGATGCGGTCATGTCGTCGTGACACGCGACGGTTACCAGGGGCGTGTCGACGGGCTGCTCCCGCTCGCGCGCGATGCGCCACGCCATGTGTTCGACGAACCGGGTCTTCCCACAACCGGTCGGTCCCTTCAGTAGCACCGGGATCCGTTGGTCGTAGGCGGCCGTGAACAGCTCGATCTCGTCCGCGGCCGGCAGGTAGTAGGGCGCGTCGTCGAGGGTGGTGTCAGGCACGGTGGTGGTGTCAGGCACGGTCGAACTCCCCGGTCTGCTCGCGGCGGATCCACGCGACCGGGTCCGGTGCGTAGTCGCGGTGGTAGTCACCGGGATAGTTGATGCCCGGTACGGCCGGGATCCAGTCGTACTCGAGGTGATGCGTACCGCCCAGGGAGCTGGCCAGCCGTACCACACGCGGGTGGTCGAGCGCGGTGATCCGGCCCTTGTCGATGAGCTTGACCCACTCGCCGGTGTCGCGCTGCCGGATCTCGTACGTGGCGAAGAGGTTGTGTACGTGCGGGAAGTGCATCGTCGGCAGCTTGTTGCGCTTGGCGTAGTCGAGGAACGTCTGGTCCCAATGCTCGGCGCCGAACCCGAAGTGGATGACGCCGGCCTGTGCGCGTTCCGGCAGGTTCGTCCACGAGTCGTTGTAGCGCCACAGGGTCTCGATCTGCCGATAGCTCTTCGGGTTCGTACCGATCGAGGCGTCGTTGAAATACGCCCATCCCTGGTACGGGAATCCCGGGTATTGCGTGTCCCGGTAGCGTTCCACGACCTCGCGCCAAAGGTCGCCGTACCGCCCGCCTCCCTCGATCTTCGCGATCATCCCGCGTTCGATGGTGACCTGGATGTGCGGGTAGTAGCCGGTGTGGTTGCTGGTCCCGCCAATCACGCCGTTCAGCGTCGGCATCAACTGCTTCGCCTCGCGTAGGAACGTCTCGGCGGGATGCCCGAAGCGGATGCCCTGGATCGTGGAGCCGAGGATGTGTCCCGAGATGTAGGCGCCCTTCGGCCACAGCTCGGCCTGATGTTCGGTGACGTCCCAACCGATGTCGGTGCCCTCCGGGCTCGTGATGCGCACCGCCGACGCATTGCGGAAGGCGTCGACGACCATCAGGTCGACGGTGCGCCAGATCTCGTCCGGCACACCGTTCGCGCGGCCGACGAAGTCCTCGTACGTCGCGTAGACCCAGTTGTTGCGGATGCGCTTGCCCGCCGCGCGCTTCCAGTGCGACCGTCCCGCCTCGCCGGCGTACACGCCGGTGTAGCCCGGGCGGTCGTCGAGGAAGCGTTTGAGCGCGGCGGCCGCGACGTTGAACTCGACGCCCTCTTCGATCATCGGCGGCAGCCGATCGGTGATCTCCCGCCAGCCGTCTGCCGCGCTGTATTCGCGCACCTCCATGCCGAGGTCGGTGACGTCGATCCGGTCGACCTTCGCGACGCCGATCTCGAGCAGCGCGCGTTGGAGCGCCTCGAACACCACCTCGTTCTGGTGCGGGAACGTGACAATCAGCAGCTCGTCGCCGGGCCGTACGTCGCCGAGCGCGGAGCGGCCGTAGCGTCGGCGTACGTGTGCCCGCGCGAGTGGCATCAGCTCGTCGACGTCATCGGTGCGTTCCTGGAGCAGGTATCGAGGGAACCGCGGCGCAGGGTAGTCGAAGCCGGACAGTGGCGCGGGTACGCCGGGCGCGGTGAGTGCGGGCTCTGTCATCGGTTCCGCGCTCAGCCGACGGCCGCGGCGTCGGTCTGCAAGTCGTCGCCGGCGAGCGTCGGATCGGGTATGGCGGCCACGGCTTCCGCCGACATCACGATGGCCGAGTCCGAGTCGGGCTCGAGATAGACCTGGTCGCCGTGCGACAGGCCGACCTTCTCCTGGTAGACGCGGATCTTCAGGAGGTCCTCGCCGAGGCGCACGTGATAGTCCCAGCAGTCGCCGTGGTAGATGCTGAACTCCACGGTGCCCCGCCACGCGTCGTCGCTGTGTTGCTTGCGGGACAACCGGAAGCTCTCCGGTCGCATGAAGACGCTGACGCGGTCGCCGACCTGGGCCGTGCCGCACTGCCGGCACACCATCGAGCGCACGCCGAACGCCACCGTCGCGCCACCGTCGTCGATCGACTCGACAACGCCGTCGAGACTGTTGGAGACGCCGAGGAAGCGCGCGGTGAACATGTCTTGCGGGTAGGTATAGATGGCGTGCGGTATGCCGCGTTCGATGACGTGACCGGCATTCATCACCACGACGTCGTCCGAGATCGCGAGCGCCTCGTCCTGATCGTGTGTGACGAACACGGTGGTGATGCCGAGCCGTTGCTGCACCGAGCGGATCTCGTCGCGCATCCGCCCGCGCAGTCCCTTGTCGAGATTCGAGAGCGGCTCGTCGAGCAGCAAGACCTTCGGCTCGCGGACGAGCGCGCGGGCCAAGGCGACGCGCTGCTGTTGGCCGCCGGACAACGCGGGCGCCGGACGCTCGGCGAGATCGGCCAGGCCGACGAGGTCGAGTGCGGCCATCGCGGTCTCGCGGGCGTCGGACTTCTTCGGGCGCGGCTTGCTGACCCGCAGCGGGAACATCACGTTGTCGATGACGGTCATGTGCGGCCAGATCGCGTAGGACTGGAACACGATGCCGATCGGTCGCCGATGCGCGCCAATGAACACGCCGTGCTGCGGATCCGAGACGATCTGGCCACCGATCTCGATCACGCCGCGGTCGGCGCGCTCGAGGCCGGCGATCAGCCGCAGCGTGGTGGTCTTGCCGCAGCCACTCGGGCCGAGCAGGGTGACCAGCTTGCCTTCTGGGATGTCCAGGTCGATGCCGTCCACCGCGTTGGAGGTCACGGACCGACCGGGGTATCGCTTCGTCAGACCGGTTAGCTTGATCATCGGGTTAGCTCATTCCGTGGTTGCGATCGGTTGTCATCCACTCTTGATCCCCACTCGGCGGCTGATCAGGCGTACCGCCGCCGCGAGCACGCTCAAGAACACCACCATCACGACGCCCAACGCGGCGACGACCGTGTAGCTGCCGTTCGCGTAGAGGTCGTAGACCTGCACGGAGACGACCTCGGTGTTCGACGTGTAAAGGAAGATGGCCGCGGAGATCTCGCGGAACGCGACGATCATCGTGTAGATGAACGCGGCGAGCAGCGACGGCATCAGCAGCGGGATGAAGACGCGCCGGAACGATTGCAGCCACGACGCGCCGCTCGCAGTCGCCGCCTCCTCGAGTTCGTCCTTGATCTGGGCCATACCGGGGGAGAGGTAACGCATGCCGTAGGGCAGGGTGATCGTGACGAACGCGATGGTGAGGATGGTCAGCGTGCCGTAGAGGTGTACGGGGATCGGCGCGACCAGATACCAGAACAGGATGCCGACGCCCATGATGACGCTCGGCACCGCGATCGGGATCGTCGCGAGACCGTCCAGGATGCCTCGGCCGCGCACCTTCGACTTCACCGTGATGTACGCGACGACCGCGCTCAGCGTCGTCACGATGAGCCCGGCCGCGACGGCGGTGATCAGGCTGTTCTGCACGGAATGCGCCAGACCGGGGCGCTTGAGGATCTGGCCGAAGTTCGCGAACGTCAGGTCGTGCAGCGCCTGGATCGACGGCTGCTGGTAGCTGCGGAGCAACGAGGACCAGATGAGCATCAGGATGGGCAGCGCGACCGCGATCAGGAAGAACACGATGACGCCAGCGAGGCCCAGCCAGCGCCAGCGACCGATGTCCTGCGGGCGGGGCCGGAAGCCCTTTCCGGTGATGGTCGCCACGCTGGACGACGCGCTCAGCCGCCGCGACAGGAAGAGGCCGAGGCACGCGACCACGAGCACGAAAACGCCAAGAACGCCGACCGTGCCGTAGTCGGGTGGGAAGGTCTGGAGCGCTGAGTAAATCCGCGACACGAACACAAACCGCCGCGCCGGCACGCCGATCAGTTGCGGCACCTCGAACGTGGAAATCGTCTGTACGAACATGAGCAGCGCCGCGGACAGGATGGCCGGCCGCGCCAGCCGGAGCGTGATGGAGCGAAACGTATGCAGTGGCGACGATCCGGACGCGAGCGCGGCCTCCTCCAGCGACGAGTCCAGTGACGTGAACGCGGCCGTACCCATCAGGTACGCCACCGGAATCACGTGGATCGACTGCACGAAGACCATGCCAGTCAACGAGAACACGTTGAAGATCGGCAGGTGCATGTTGCGGAGCGCGACGTTGACGGGTCCGCGCTCCGGCGAGAGCATCAGGCTCCACGCGACCGTGTTCAGGATGCCCGGGATGATCAGCGGCACGAGTGCGGCGACGCGGGCGAATCCCTTCGCCGGCGTGTTGGTGCGCACCACCAGCCAGGCGAGCCCGAAGCCGAAGACCGTCGACACGATCGCGGTCGCGGCCGCGTAGATGAAGGAATTCGCGATCAGCGACCCGGTGCCGTCAGCGGTGAACGTCTTGACGTAGTTGTGCAGCGTCCACGTGCTCGGCGTGAAGCCGAGGAAGTCGCTCTGCGCGCTGGCGTAGAGCATGGTGCCGACCGGGACCAACGCAAGGTAGGCCACCGCGAGCGCGGCGATGGCCAGCGTGATGTAGCGGGGCTCGACGAGGTCACGCCAGGTGCGGCGCCGTGGCACCGGCTCGGCGACCGTCGCCGTATTGGTCGGTCGATCTGCCAGCAACGCCATCCGTACGCCCCATCATTGGTCCGATGTTGTTCCGCTCCGGCGCGCCGACCGCGGGGGGATGCGGCCGGCGCGCCGGAGCGAGAGCGAACCGGGGGCAGGATTGTCCGCGCCCTGCCCCCGGCTCTGTCACGGTGCGTGAAGCGCCGTCTTCATCTCCGTGAGCTCCTGGTTATACGTTGCGCTCGGCAGGTTCGGGTCGCCCCACGCCGCCGGCCACTTCGTCTCGTCCCAGACCGTGGCGTCGTTCTTGACGTCGGTGCGGATCGACGTGTGGTTCGTGATGTCGGAGACCGCCTGCTGCCCATTCTGGGAGACCATCCAGTCATCGAACAACCTCGCGGCGGCCGGGTGCGGAGCGTTGCGCACCACGTCGATGAGGGTCAGCGAGGCCGGCACCGGGTTCGAGTTGAAGAACGTGATGTTCTTCGGGTTCTTCTTGAGCTCGCTGGCCGACTTGTATCCGTACGCGGTCGCCGCGGCCGGCGGCTCGCCCGCCTCGACGTCGGTGATCGCCTGCGTGTGGCTGTCCACGAACACCGGCTTGTTGTTGCCAAGTGCCTGGAGCAGCGCCAGCGCCTGGTCGTGTCCCATCTGCTTGACGAGGCTGTCATACCAGTTCACGGCGGTCGGGTCGATGGAGAACTTGCCCTGCCACGCCGGCTGCGTGAGATCCTGCCACGACGTCGGCACCGGCAGGTGCTTCTGCGCGACGACCGTCGGGTTGTAGGCGATCACGGTGGTCACCAGGTAGACGATGCCCTGGTATCCGGCGGGCATGGACAGGCCGGACGGCAGCGGTGCCAGGTCCTTCGGCGTGTACGGCTGAAGCACGCCGGCCTGGAGCAACTGGGCGATCTGCGGCGAGTCGCCGGACACTACGTCGGCGCTGAACTGGTGGCCACGCTGCTCGGTGATGATGCGAGGCGGGATCTGGTCCGCCGAGAGACGCAGTGCGTTCACCTTGACGTTCGGGTATTCCTTGTTGAACGCGGCGATCATCGGCTGAACGTCGTCGTCGGAGAACGTCGTGTACCACGTCAGCGAACCCTCTTGGGCGGCCTGCGCGGCAAGCTGCTGGGTGCTCAACGTGTCGAGATTCGACTGGGCTTGCTGCCCACCGCTGGCATTGGCGGAACCGCAGGCGGCGAGACCAACTGCGAGGACCGCGGCCAGCAACGGCGCGAGTGCTCGCAGCCTTCTCTGTGCTCTCATTGCGTGATCCCTTCAAGTCAAGATCGAGGGGTGCGTGGAGGGTGGCGGGCGAGATCTTGCTGGACAGCGGCGTGCATGCCCGGGGTGCGGAGGTCGTGTCATGGATCACGCCGAGGCACCTTGGAGTATGGCCATAAGGTAGGACCATTTGTCAATGCAACGTTACGAAGCAGTGACCCGGCCATGTCCAGGATTCGGCGCAGTGACCGGTTCGGATGGGTGGACATAGCTGCGAATGCGTCCACGTCGGAGATAGAGCAGTCCGGCGTAGAGAATTGGCACGATCCCGCCGCAGGTCAGCGCGGCAATCGGTCCGACAATGCCCGCTACCCAGCCGATATTCAGATCGCCGAGGGCAGGTCCACCGCGCGACGCCATCTGATACAGCGACGACACGCGACCGCGCATCGTGTCGGGCGTCTCGAGTTGTACGGCGGCCTGCCGAATCGTCGTCGCCATCGCGTCGCACGCACCGATGAGCAGGCCGGCACCGAGCGCGAGCAGCAGCATTCTCGACTGTCCGAGAAGCACCACGGACACGCCGTAGCCTGCCGACGCGGCGAGTAACACCTTGCCGATCGCCGTGCTGCGGTCCACCACGCGAAACACCGGATACGTCGCGAGCAGTGCGCCCGCACTCGGTGCCGCGGCCAGCAAGCCATATCCGGTCGGTCCCGCGTGCAACACGGTCAGTGACAACGCGGGCAACACGACGCGGTACGCGCCGAACAAGGTCGCCGACAGGTCGAGGCTCATCATCAGCCAGATGAGCGGTCGACGGCGTACGAAACTCGCGCCTTCGGCGATGTTGTGCAGCACCGGCAGGTGACGGGTCGCGGGCACCAGCCGCGGCGTACGGATCAGCCCGAGCACGATGACCAGCACGGCGTACGTCGCCGCGTCGACGGCGTACATCAGGCCCGGTCCGTGCACCGCGATGAGCACACCGGCGAGCGCCGGACCGAGCAGTACGGCCAGCTCGCGTGACGGATTCAGCAGCGCAAACGCCTGCGGAAGCTCGTCGCGCGGCACCATCGCCGGTATCAGCGCGTTCCGGGCCGGCTGGTCGAACGTGGCGGCCGCCGTGGTCAGCAGCACGCTGGCCAACACGAGGAGCGTCGTCGCGTGTCCGGTCTCGGTGGCCAACGCGAGGCCGCCGGCGATCAGCAGGGCGAGCAACTGCGTCGCCTGCAGCAGCCGGCGGCGGTCGATCCGGTCCGCGTACGCTCCGCCGATCGGGCTCAGTACGAGCAGCGACACCGCTTGGGCCAGTCCGACGAGTCCGGTGATCGCAGTCGACCGACTGAGCTCGTAGACCTGGTAGAGGTTGGCGGCCACCGTGCCGCGCGTACCGATCTGTGAGAACACGACACCGAACCAGTAGAGATTGAAGTCGCGATGGCGCAGCGCGGGCGAGACCTTCATCGGGGGGCGCCGACCTCCTCGGTTGCGGGCGCGTAGCGATCGCCTGGCAGGCGCGACAAGGCGTCGTGGGGCATAATGGTATTACAATTTGCCTTCCGACCATGTAGTGTCGTCGAACGCACGCGGGGTTGGGTGCGGGCGGGCTTGCCGAGCGGGGGCGGCCGTCACCGGTACGCACGGCTGGCGCGGGAACGGCCAATTCGGCGACATCGCGAGCCGAGACGGCGACGACGTGTGCGCCGGCGTGCGAGATTCTCCAGAACAGTTAGGCCGAAGGACGGAGACCGATGCTGAGGCAGGAGATCAACGAACTGTTGACCCAGACCGGGCCCGGCACGCCGATGGGTGAGCTCTTCCGGCAATACTGGATCCCGGTGCTGCTCGCCGACGAACTCGACGAACCGGGCGGTCCTCCGGTGCGCGTCAAGGTCCTGTCCGAGCGGATGATCGCGTTCCGCGACAACGACGGCCAGTACGGCCTCATCGACGAGTTCTGCGCACATCGCGGCGCGTCGTTGTGGTTCGGCAACAACGAGGTCGGCGGCCTGCGGTGTGCGTACCACGGGTGGAAATACGACGTGACCGGTCAGTGCGTCGAGGTGCCGTCCGAGCCGGACAACAGCACGTTCTGCAGCAAGGTCAAGCTCACCGGGTACCCGCTGATCAAGGTCGGCGACGTGTTGTGGGCGCATCTCGGCGATCCGGCCACCCGGCCCGACCCGCCGGAGTTCGAGTGGCTGACCGTACCGTCGGATCAGACGTACACGTCCAAGCGCTGGCAGGAGTGCAACTGGCTGCAGGCGTTGGAGGGTGGCATCGACTCGAGCCACGTGTCGTGGCTGCATTCCGGCGGGCTGCGCAACGACCCGCTCTTCAAGGGCTCCAAGGGCAACGAATACAACCTCAACGACATGCGGCCGTTCTTCGAGGTGGTCGACTCGGACGGCGGGCTATATGTCGCGGTGCGCCGCAACGCCGAAGAGGGCAACTACTACTGGCGGATCACGCCGTGGGTGCTTCCCGCGTTCACGATGGTGCCGCCGCGCGGTGACCATCCGGTGCACGGCCACTTCTGGGTGCCGATCGACGACGAGAACTGCTGGGTGTTCACGTTCGACTATCTGCCGACGCGGCCGCTGACCGAGGGCGAGCTGACCGCGATGCGGGAGGGGCACGGCGTACACAATGAATACGTACCCGGCACGTTCCGCCCACTGCAGAACAAGGACAACGACTACATGATGAACCGCGATGCGCAGCGCCGCGGCGACACGTTCTCCGGCGTCAAGGGGATCGCCATGCAGGACGCGTCGCTGCAGGAGAGCATGGGGCCGATCGTGGACCGGACGAAGGAGCGCCTGGTCTCCGCGGACAGCGGCATCATCAAGGCGCGGCGCAAGCTCGTGCAGGCGGCGCAGGACCTGCGCGACCACGGCACCACGCCGCCGGGCGTGGACACGAAGCACCATCGCATCCGCTCGGTCTCGATCGTGCTGCCGAAGGAAGAGTCATTCCTGGAGTCCTGCCGCGACGCCCTCGTCGCGACCCCCGGCGTTCGGCAGACCACCGTCTGACATGACGGCCATGACGACCAGACCGACGCTGTTGAACAGCTGTGCCTTCGCGGCGACCGCTGCCGAGGCACGCTTCCGCATCAACGCCAAGCCGCAGACACCCCGATCCACCCGCGTCGTGGCGTTGGACGCCGGTGCCGCCGCCGTCGTGCGCGACCTGGTGGACCACACCTGGATGGGTACGAGGTTCCTGACGTTCGACGCGAGCACGGCGCCGCCGGTGGACGTGGCAGCCGACGGTCGACTCGCGGACATCGTGTTGTTGTCGGCCGAGGGTCCGGTGCAGCTCTCCGACGAGCTGATCGACGCGGACTTCACCATGATGATCGCCACCGCCAACGACGGCGCCGTGGCGGCCACCGTCATCGGGCGCGCGTGCGTCCTGCGAGGCATCATGACTGCCGGGGTAGTGGTCGGCGAAGGCCATCAGGTCGACGCGGCGGTGAACGCGCTGCGGCCGCACGCTCGCGTGTTGCTGGTGACAAACGACCGCAACGACGTCGCAGGCATCATGTCCGCGGTCGGAGCGTGAGGGTGGCCGGCATCAGCGTTCCTGCGCTCCACGCGATGAAGCGCGACGGTCGCAAGATCGTCGCAGTGGTCGCGTGGGACTACCAGATCGCGCGGATCGTCGATCGCGCCGGCGTGGACATCGTCTCGGTCGGCGACACCGTCGGCGTCAACCTGTGGGGACAGCCGAACCCGTTCGAAGTGACGATGGACCAGATGGTCGTCGTCGCGCAGGCGGTGCGCCGTGGCGTTACGCGTGCGCTGGTGAGCTGCGACTTCCCGTACGGCCCATTGCAGGAGGGTACGGCGAGCGCGGTCAGCGCAGCGATCCGGCTCGTCAAGGAGGCCGGTGTCGACATCGTGAAACTCGACGGAGCATCGGACTATCCGGAAGCGGTCACCGCGCTCGATCGCGCCGGCATCCCGGTGTGGGCGCAGTTCGGCATCACGCCGCAGCGGTCGCTGCGATTCGGCCTCGACTACGCGGCGATGGGACGGCCGGGTGTGTCGGTGCCGCCGGAGATGGCCGACGAGCTTGTCGCCGAAGCGAAGCGGCTCGAGGAGGCGGGCGCTGCGATGCTCGACTTCACCAACTCCGGCCCGGTCGTCGGGCCGGCGGTGGTGGGCGCCGTGTCGATCCCGGTGCTCGGCGGCTTCGGTGGCGGGCCGTGGCTCGACGGGCGGGTACGCATGGCACATGCCGCGATCGGGTACGCCGCGACCGGCCTCGACGATCCACCGGACACGTACGCGAACGTGGCCCGTATCGCGTACGACGCGATCACGGCGTACGCCGACGACGTCCGCGCCGGTCGTCAGATCCGTGGCGGCGGGATCTCGGCCGCACCTGAGACACCAGAGGGCTGAGTGGTGCCGACGGCGACCGTCGACGGCATCGCGACCCGTTTCGAGGTCGCCGGATCCGGTCCGCCGTTGTTGATGTATTCCCCCGGCGGCTTCGACTCGCGTCTAGAAAACTGGTCGACGCTCGGTGTCTACCAACGTCTCAACCTGATGCCGCGACTGACGCAGCGATACACGTGCATCACCTTCGACCGGCGCGAGTCGGGCCGGTCCGGTGGCCGGGTCGAACGGCTTGGCTGGGATGCGTACGTCCGGCAGGGCATCGGACTGCTCGACCATCTCGGCGTCGAGCGGGCGCACCTGATGGGCGGCTGCGTCGGGTGCTCGTCCGTGCTCGCGCTTGCGATCGCACACCCGGAGCGGGCGCGCAGCATGGTGCTCTACTCACCGGCCGGCGGACCGCGCTACCGCATGGCGCAGCACGCGCGCTTTGCGGACCACGCCTGTTTCGTACGCTCCGACGGCCTCGACGGCGTGGTCGCGCTGGCGCGGTCACACGATCTCGGGTTCACCAAGGATCCGCGCGTCGGTCCATGGGCAAGTGTGATCCGGACGGATGAGGGATTCGCGGCGGCATATGCGGCGCTCGACCCGGAACGCTACCTGTCCACCGTGGCAGGCACCGCACGCGTGATGTACGACCGCGACACCGTACCCGGTGCCGAGCCGGAGGATCTGATGCGGCTGGACGTACCCGTGCTCATCGTGCCGGGCGACGACGCGTCGCATGCCCCGTCGGCCGCGCGATATCTGCAGGAGTGCTTGACGAACGCGGACTTCTGGGACATGCCGGTGACCGAGCAGACCGCGGACACCGCGCCCGCCCGCGTCCTCGAGTTCCTCGACCGGCAGATGGTTGACACAGACCGAGGATGACCCGATGACGACGTTCTGGACCGATCCGCACAATGCGATGGCCTGGGCGCGTGGTGACGCGCAGACCGACGTGCTTGCGCTGCCACGCACCATCGCGGCCGACATCGTGGCACGCGACCGGCCGGAGGCTCGCCACGTCGTCGACGTCGGCAGCGGCCCGGGCGCGTTCCTGGCCCACTTCTTGCGTGCCCTCCCGAACGCCGCCGGCCGGTGGCTCGACGTTTCGGACGCGATGATGGCGCTGGCGCGTGACAACCTGCACGACTTCGGCGACCGCGTCGAGTACGCGATCGGCGACATGACCGACCTCAGCACATTGCCATCCGATGTCGACGCGATCATCACCTCACGCGCCTCGCATCACCTCGATCGCGACGGGCTGCGCGCGTTCTACCGGGATGCGGCCGGCCATCTCGCTCCGGGCGGATGGCTGGTCAACCTCGATCACACCGGGCCGGACGAAGCATGGAACACCCGGTTGCGCGCGTCACGCAAGGCGCTCATCCCTCGGGTCGGCGAGTCGACGCCCCACCATCACACGTACCCGTTGACGAGCATCGACGACCACATGTCCGCGCTGGCCGATGCCGGATTCACCGATGTCGGGATCCCGTGGCGCGCGTTCGTCACCGTTTTGTTTATGGCCCGTCGCGGCGTGTGAAGCTTGGTCCGTGCCGGGATGTCCAGGTCAGCACGCCCGGCGTCGGTTGGGTGACCTGCCAGCCGGCCTCGTGCTTGAGTCGATGGTGGTGGCGGCAAAGGAGCGCGAGATTGTCGTGCGTGGTCTTGCCGCCGTGCGCGTGATCGATGGTGTGGTCGATGTCGCATACCGATGCCGGAACACGGCAGCCCGGCGCCCGACAGGCGCGGTCCCGAGCGCGTACCCATCGCGCGAGTGCCGGCCCGGGACTCCGTCGGCCGGGGTCCGTCTCGCGCGGCGGCCGCGCCACGCGCCGCAGACTGCCGACTGCGAGTAGCTCGCCAGCATCCCCGTTGACGCGGAAGCGCCAGGCGACGTCATGACGGCCGAGCATCGCGGCGACAATGTCGCGAGCAACCGGCGCCTCGACAGGACCGAATCCGGCCAGCGTCGCCGGTTCGTCACCGCGCTGAGCGTTCGGCTGGACGGGATTTGGCCCTCCGGCTGGTTCGGGCGCCGTGGGACCGATGCCACGCGCCAGTACGGACCACGGCACGCTCAGCTCGACGATGCCACGTCGGTGCACCGGCGACGTGCCGATGTCTACGCCCTCGAGCAAGTCCAGGAAGGTATCCGCGCGCAACTGGTCGAGCGTACGTGCGTCACCGCCGTTGTGTCGGGCACGGGCGAACGCGTCGACCCGCTCGAACGCGGCGGCGGCTCGCGCCGCGGGCAGGCACGTCCCGATGAGGCCGGCGGTCGACTCGCGGTCGGGCATCATCGTGAGCTTGCGTTGCTCGATGCTGCGTTCGGTGCGCCGGGCCGCGCCATTGGGATCTGCGCGGAGCACGGCTCGTCGGAGTCGGTCGCGAAGCTGTGCGGTGGTCCACTCGTGGGCGCGGTCCGCGTGGTCGAGCGCGATGGCGAATGCGATCTCGTCGTCGACCGTGCACAACACGTCACAGAACACGTGCGCTCGTCGCACGTCCAGGGCACCGCGGCACATCGCCGCCCAGACCGGCTTGAGCACACGCTGCAGCTGGCGGCCGAACTCGACCTCGCCGCGCGCGGCGGACTGCGTCCACTTCAGCGTGAAGGCGACGAGATCCGCGTCGAACCCGACCGGGTCGCGGTCGGCCACCGCTACCACGGTCTCGAGCATCGCGGCCTGTGCGATGTTGACCGCCCTGGCGCCGGCCGTCAGTCGGCCGGTAAGTTCGTCGATCGAGGGCTCCGCGGACCCGCTCGTGTCGACGCTCATGAATTAATACTAGTGTACGAAGACCGCTGCTGCAAGAGGAATCGGCGCGAAGGTGGACGCGCAATGCACGGAGTCCGCTTCGTTGTTGGCTCCCCGCCCGGATCTGTCCACTGTGGTCGCCGCCCGACGCCGAGTTGTAACTGGCCGCAGGCGAATTACCTCAGCGTCTCGCCGCGCTCGATTGCCGCGATCTGGTCGAGGCGATCCTGGTGGCGGCCGCCCTTGAACGCCGTAGTGAGCCACAAGTCGGTCAGCTGCTCGGCAAGCTCCTGCGTTATCACCTTTGCGCCGATCACCATCACGTTCGAATCGTTGTTGGCGCGCGAAATCTCGGTCGTGAAGTGGTCATGGCAGAGCCCCGCGCGGATGCCACGAATCTTGTTGCACGCAACGGTTTCGCCCATCCCGCTGCCGCCGACGATGATGGCGCGATCGGCGCGACCGTCGGTGACGAGACCACACGCGTCCGCGCACAGCGGCGGGTAGTCCACGATGTCGGTGTCGGCACCGAATCCGCCGCGATCGTCGACCTCATGTCCGGCGGCGGCCAGACGTGCGATGAGCCGGCTCTTGAGCGCCAATCCGTTGTGATCCGCGGCGATCGCGATGCGCATCGGATTCCTTCAGCCGTTGAGGTTCGCCGTACCGGCGGCAAAAAGCTCGCTCACGACGGGCCGCGAGTCGAGGATGTGCTGGCGCACCGCGTGGCCGATGAGCTCGTCGATGACCGCCCGATTCGCGTCGATGCCGTACGGCAGCGGATCGGCGCCGGTGACGTCCATGACGTGGCGGTGCAACGTGTCGACGGCGGTCGGCGCGTCGATGCCGTCACGCAGCTTCGCCACATATCGCCGCTTCGACTCGGCGAACGCCTCGAACAGATCCGCAGCGAGGTCGGGGTGTTCGGCGAGGACGTCGTCCTTGACGACGACGAGGTGGTTGATCGGGTAATGCCCGCGCGCCTGCAGCGCCGCGAGTCCGGCCTGGTCCGCATCCGAAATAAGGGGTACGACGTCGAGACGGTCCGCTTCGATCCCGACGGCGGCGTCGAGTTCACCAGCAGCGACAAGGTCGGCGAGGCTCGCGGCACCGCTCGGCGCTTCGACGTTTGTCGGCGGCCGATACTGCGCGACGTGCTCGTCGCCGGTCGGCACCCAGGTGATGGCATCGAGGTCGACGCCGTATTCGTCGGACAGAATGCCGCGCGCCCATACGCCGGTGGTGACGGTGTATCCGCGGTTGACGCCGACGCGGCGGCCCTCGAGATCCTTCGGATGCCGAATGCCGGCGCGCGGATTGACGACGATGGCGCCGTGGTGGAAGCCGCGCACGAGGAACACGGGAATCGCGGTGAATCGCACACCGTACGCCTTGGCGCACAGGTACGTGCTGAACGCCATCTCGCAGACGTCCCACTCGAGGCCGCGCACCATCCGGCGGAACGCCTGGACGAGCACCGGCACCTCTTCGAACTCCAAGCGGTAACCGGAGGGCGTGACCTCGCCAGTCTTCAGGGCGCGGTTGTTGCCCTGCGCACGGGACACGGCGGTGAGCTGTCGGTCGGGCATGCCCGGGATCCTTCCGCGGCGGCGAGGAGCGATTTGGCGGAGAGCGATTTCGCGGGGAGCGAGATCTCGCGCCCGACGACCGGATCGACCGCCGGTCGACGCGCTGATAGGCTAGCAAATTGTCAGACCATTTGGTCAGTCGGCAGATGTGCGACCGCGTCGGAAGGCTGCCGGCGCGGCGCAGCAGGCGGGGTCGAGCGGCGAACAAGCGGGAGCGTTGATGGCGGGCAGCGTACTGGCGGCGGTGCGGACCGCGCCCGGGACCACCGAGTTCCGCGAGTTCCCGATGCCCGACGTCCCGTCCGATGGCGCGCTGATGCGGGTCGAGGTGGCCGGCATCTGCGGTACGGACGTCAAGATGTACGCGAAGCCACCGTTCATCGATCCGGTGATCATGGGGCACGAGAACATCGGCGTGATCGAGTGGGCCGGCCGCGATTTCGTTGCGCGGCAGGGATTCGTCGAAGGCGACCGTGTGTTCGTCGAGCACTATGTCGGTTGCATGCGTTGCGAGTGGTGCCATCTCGGCGAGTACCGCCACTGCGAGGCGACCGATTGGCGTACGAACCCGGACGCGCGGCGTTATGGGTACACCACGTCGAACAATCCGTACCACCTGTGGGGCGGCTTCGCGCAGTACATGTTCCTGCCGTGGAACGCCGTTGTACACAAGGTGCCCGACAACGTGACGGCAGAACTCGCCGGCATCGTGACGCCGATGTCGAACGGCATCGAGTGGGCGCTCGTCGACGGCGGCGTCGGCTATCACTCCACGGTGCTCATCCAGGGACCGGGTCAGCAGGGACTGTCGCAGACCGTGGCGTGTAAGCAGGCTGGCGCATCACTGATCATCGTCACGGGTACGACCCGGGACGCGGCACGGCTCGAACTCGCGAAGACGCTTGGCGCCGATCACGTCATCGACGTGACCGTCGAGGATCCGTTGCCGCGCATCATGGACATCACCGGCGGCAAGGGCGTCGACGTGGTCCTGGACTGCACGGCCGGCGCGGGTGTCGCGCCCGTGCTGCTCGGCATCGACGCGCTGAAACGCCGCGCCGGAACGTTGCTGATCCAGGGCGAGATGTCGGCGTTCCCGGACTTCCCGGTCAAGAAGCTTACCGAGAAGGCGATCACCATCAAGAGCGCTCGCGGCCACAGCTATCGCTCCTGTGAACTGGCGCTCGCTCAGCTTGCGTCGCACCGATTCCCGCTCGATCGGCTGACCACGCACCGCTACGGTCTGGCCGATGTGGACCGCGCGATACGGTCGGTTGGCGGCGAGGTCGACGAGGGCGTCATTCACGTGTCGTTGATGCCGTGGCTCGACGCCGCGTAGTTGTGCCCGCGACGAAGGGAAGGCCTGCATGCCGGTCGTTGTCCGTAACCCGCCCCGCGCGCCGCGGCCGGTCGCCGATGCGTTTGCCGCGTACGGCGTGGCCACGGTTCACGAAGCGCAGGGCCGCACCGGTCTGCTGACGCCGGACATCACGCCGATCTACCGCGGTGCGCACATCGCGGGCACGGCGGTGACGGTCAGTGTGCCGCCCGGCGACAACTGGATGATCCACGTGGCCGTCGAACAGTGCGCAGACGGCGACGTGTTGGTGGTCGCGCCGACATCCTTCTCGGATGCCGGATACTTCGGCGAACTGCTCGCGACCGCGTTGCAGGCGCGTGGCGTACGCGGACTGGTCATCGACGCGGGCTGCCGTGACGTCGCCGAGTTGAGTCGCATGGCTTTCCCGGTGTGGTCCGCGTGCGTGTCCGCGACCGGAACGGTGAAGGAGACTCTCGGCGACGTGAACGTACCCATCGTGTGTGCCGGCCAGTCGATCGCGCCGGGCGACGTGATTGTGGCCGACGACGACGGCGTGGTTGTCGTGCCGCGATTGCGCGCGGCCGACGTGTTGGCCGCCTCGCGAGCGCGCGAGGAGCGCGAGGCCACGGCCCGCAAGCGGTACGCCGCCGGCGAACTGAGCCTGGACGTGTCGCACATGCGCGAGGCGTTGGCTGCGAAGGGCCTCGCCTACCTGGACGCCGAAACGGGCGAAGCATCGGCCGCGGCGTCGGACGCTGTCGCATGATCATCGACTGCCACGGGCACTACACGACCACACCGCCGGCGCAGCAAGCGTTCCGGGACGCGCAACTCGCGCGTCTCGCCGACCCGAGCAGGCCGTCGCCGCAGCCGGCGCACATCAGCGATGACGAGATCCGCGAGAGCGTGGAACGCAACCAGCTCAAGCTGATGCGCGAGCGCGGCGGCGACCTGATGATCTTTTCGCCACGCGCCTCCGCGATGGAGCACCACATCACGGATCCGGCGACCGCGCGCGAGTGGGCGCGCGTCTCGAACGACCTCGTGCATCGGGTCACCACCCTGTTCCCGCAACACTTCGCGGGTGTCGCGCAACTGCCGCAGACGCCGGGC
>DATFRR010000165.1:0-11468 GCA_035263025.1 Micromonosporaceae bacterium | reverse complement strand
CCGGGCTCTGGGTCAACAACCAGCAGCGCTACAACCAACTCGTGGCGAGCGACCGCTTCACGCTCAGCGACGCGTTCAAGGACGCGGGCTGGCGGACCGTGAGCGACGTACCCTCGGACGACACGGCGTGGCCGCCGGGCACCTCGTTCTACCACTACGACCAGCTGTACGACCGGCGCAACGTCGGGTATCTCGGTCCGACGTTCAGCTACGCGTCGATGCCCGACCAGTTCTCGCTCGCGGCATTCCAACGGCTTGAGTTGACGCCCGAGCACGCGCCCGTGATGGCCGAGATCGACCTCGTCTCGTCGCATACACCGTGGACGCCGCTGCCTCACATGGTGCCGTGGAACCAGGTCGGCGACGGCTCGATCTTCGATCCGATGCCGGCCCAGGGCCTCACACCGTCGGTCGCTTGGCAGAACGCCGACACCGTTCGGCAGCTGTACGGGCAGTCCGTCCAGTATTCGATGACTGCCCTGATCTCGTGGGTCACGCAGCTGCACGACAACAACCTTGTGCTGGTCGTGCTCGGCGACCACCAGCCCGCCACGACGGTCAGCGGCCCGGGCGCGAACCACCAAGTGCCGATCTCGATCATCGCGCACGACCCGTCCGTGCTCGCGGACATCTCGTCGTGGCATTGGCAGGACGGACTACAACCGAGCTCCGACGCGCCACTGTGGCGGATGGACGCGTTCCGCAACCGGTTCCTCGACGCGTACGGCACGACGTCGACCACGGCGGTCGCTAGCGGGCCATCGAGGTGACGTCCCCTGGACCGTCCGGTCACGCTCGCGGATGGCGACCTCCGGACCCGGCCGCGAGAAACGCGGTTCCGAACAACAGCTCGGTCCATGAGACATCGGTCAGCTCGTCCCGCATGGCGGCGCGAATCGTCTCCCACGGACGGCGCATGGTCCACTCATCTATGGAGGCGAATCGCCGCACGACCGTGGTTCCGAGCTGTGTTACCCAACGAGGCGTGCGGTCCGGAACCTTGAGATCCAGCACGGCCCACCGCCCCCCGCCGGCCAGCGCCGCGGCGCCGTGGGCGATAACTGCCGCAGACTCTGGTACCTGCGTCAGGGCGTACGTGGACAGGATCCCGTCGACGTTGGTTGGGAAGTCGTAGTCGACCGCGTCGGCTTGTACGAGGCTGACATTGCTCCAACCGTTTGTCGCAATGCGATCCTGTGCTTGGGCGAGCATCGCGTCGGTCAGATCGACGCCGACGAGCCGGCCGCTGGGACCGATCACCTCCTCGATCAGCGAGAAGTTCAGACCTGTGCCGCATGCCATGTCGACCACGCTGTCACCGGCGCGCAGACCAAGCGCCCGTACGGCCCGGAGCCGTTGGCCCCGCTGGGGGTATCCGGGCACGGGGAAGAGCCGGGAGGTGATGTCGTAGTGCTTGGCGTTCTTGCGGTATGTCTTGATCAGACGCTCCCGCGTAGCGTCAACCTCGCTCAAGGTGTGCTCCTCGATTTCGGTACCGTCGCGGCCGAGCGGCGCGCCGCCACAATTACGACTCCGCACCTCGACGCGTACCGGACTCGACCGCGGTCTTGATCGCCGCCATCTCCAAATCGCTTACCCGCTGGATTCGGCGTTGGAGTGCGCGACTGGGAAGCGCGCGCATGATGCCCGCAAGATCGACCTCGATCCACATCTCGGTGTCGGTCAATCTATCGTCTACTGGCTTGAGTTCCATTCCCCAACGCGCCGCAGAACTACCCATTGGCCCGGCGAACGCCACGTGGCGAGGCGGCTCGACGGCGGTCACCTCCTGGCTCCGGTGGTGAGTCCACCACAGATCCTTCGCCCGCTGCTCCACGCGTGCGCCAGGCTGAAGCGGGCCGCCGCCGCGAACCCGGCACTCGAGAACCGTTGGCGCCCACTCTGGCCAGCGTCCGACGTCACAGAGATACGCCCAAACGTCATCGACGCTGCCAGCGATTGTTAGGCGACTCTCGGTTCTGAATGTCATCGGCGCATCTCCTTCTCCTCATGTAGGCCTGATCATGGCCGCAGGTCAGCTACGAATGCCTTCCAAGGTCTGCTGGGCCAGATCGGACCCTTCCGACTCGTCCCGTCGACCATGGCCACGGCCCCGGCGAACGACGTCCCCCAGCAACAGGACGATGCCCGGCGAAACCGCGACCAGCATCAGCACCGCATACAGCGTGGCGACGATGACCCCGGTGGCCGCGCCGAGCCCGGCTGCCGCGAAGGCCCACGCGGCGGTACCCTCCCGCGGCCCCCACCCGCCGACGCTCAACGGGATCACCACGGCAACCTGGACCACCATCAGTAGTGCGATCAGTTCGCCCAGCGGCGCGGCGCAGCCGGCGACTCGGGCGGCGACCACGAACGTTGCCGTGTGCCCGGCCACGACCAGCAACGACGAGAGCGTGAGCTGCGGCCACGCGCGTCGGGCGAACAGCCCGCGACGCAAGTCGTCGGACAGGGCCGTTGCCATGTGCGCGAGCCGCGACCGGCCGCCGCGAGTTGCGCCGCGCATGAGCAGTGCAGCACCGCCCGCGACACAAGCGACCCCTGCCAGCACGTACGGCAGGGCGGGCCGGACCGGCGAGGGCAGCGTCAGCAGCACAACGGCGGTCACCGCGGCCTGGATGACCTGGCCCCACAACCGTTCCCACGCCACCGCGCGAACTCCCCGTGACACGTCGCCGGCGCGCCGGCCATGAATGACCGCCCGATGTACGTCACCGATGACTCCGCCGATGAGTACGGAGTTGAGGAATAGCGAACGGTAGTAAGCGCCGATGGCGCCCGGCATGGCTATGTCGATGCCGAGTGCCCGAGCGGCGACCCGCCAACGCCAGGCAGAACACACCGTCGTCAGTGCGGTCAGCGCGACCGCGGCCAGGATGGCCGGCCAGGTGACCGCTCGCAGGCCGGCCTCGAACGGTGCCGCGCCGACCAGTCGTACGACAAAGACCAGCACCGTGACGCCGCCGGCCAGACGCAACAACAAGGGGCCGAACCGGCGGGCGGTTCGGCCGAACTTGACTGCAACCAGGCGTACGGACGCCACACGATCGTAAACGAGTCCGCAGGACACATAGTTCAGTTGCGCCAACTCGGCACTGCCGCGACCTGCGAGGAAGCGCCAGGTGGATCCTAGGGCCAGCCGGCAAGCCGACGCGGGCGAGAAGGTGCTCGCCGCGGCGTGGTCATAGCGTTGCGATGATTTTGGTCAGCATGGGCAGGTCCTGATCGGAACTGACTAGGTAACTGAGCCCGTAGCGTTCGCGTCGAGCCGCGAGGTCCGCCCGGATCTGGTCGGCGCTGCCAACGAACACCGTGGGCATTTGCCAGACGGTCTCGGGCTCGATTCCGTGCCAACTACGAGATGCGATCAAGTCCTCGGTACTGGATCGGCGGGTGTCGGTCAGAACAAACGTGGCGAAGGCGCTCAGCTCGAGTTGTGAGAACCGGTCTCCGGCCGCCGACTTGACGATGTCGCGCTTGGCCTCGAACGCCGCGGGTAGCCGGTCCGCCGGGTCGTCCGCGTCATCGTTCCCGCGGATCGGCGCAGGCAGCAAGCCGACAATGTCGGCGTAGCGGGCGGCCAAGCGGAGCATCCGCGGCCCGCCGGCTCCGACCGCGATCGGAGGCTTGCCGGACAGGTTCGGCACGACACTGAGGTCGAGACCGTCCAGGTCGTACGTGACTCCTTTGTGTCGTACGGTCTCGCCGCGAAAGAGACAGGTGAGGATCTCGAGGGTCTCTTCGAGTCGGTCAATGCGGCGTCCCGCTGGTTCGAACGGGATCCCGGCGGCTTC
Organism: Micromonosporaceae bacterium; assembly: GCA_035263025.1. GTDB lineage: Bacteria > Actinomycetota > Actinomycetes > Mycobacteriales > Micromonosporaceae > DASQPR01. The sequence continues at coordinate 7,656 of DATFRR010000165.1, read as the reverse complement.
GTACTCGGGCTGATACCAACCGGCGCCCAGGCCGAGTTCGAACCGTCCGCCGGAAATCGCGTGCAGGGTGGCCGCCTCGTGGGCGAGCAGTGCGGGATGGCGGTAATCGTTGCTGAGCACCATCGTCCCGACATGCAGGCGGGAGGTCGCTGCCGCCGCGGCGGCAAGTGCGCTCAACGGCGCGAGTTGTGGTCCGAATGGTCCGGTCATGAAGTGGTCGCGCATCAGAAGGACGTCCACGCCGCTGTCTTCCACGCGCCGCGCGAAGTCCATCCAGGACGACGGGTCTGGTGCGGACTCGTTGACTACGCCGAAGCGCAGCGGTCGACGTACGGATTGATCAGCGACCGAAGGCACGGTGGTCCTCTCGATGCGGGTGCGGTCGGGCAGTTTGACACGTCCACTCAGCGAGGAGGTTCACGACGCGGCGGCGGATTAATCATGGACATCGCGATCTGGGGTGTGTCAAGACGGTTGGACAGTGTGAGCCTGTCGCGGCTGCCGGCACCGCCGACCTCGTGAGGGTCACGAGAAGACCCGGATGATCGGTCGTGCCGTGCATCGCGATCGCGCGCTCGGACGCGGGACCCAGATCGGCCGTCGCTAACACGTACTGCACGCCGCCGTCGCCTCGCCAGACATAGCCAGCCGGTACGCACGTCGCGATGTTCGCTTGCCCAGCTGTTCCGAGGTTGAAGTCACCACCGATCACGGCCGGGGCGGCTGCACGGTTCCGTTCCCGTACCGCGGGAATGATTGTTCGCAGCAGATCCGCGCACTGAGCGAGCGCGATCGATCGACTCGTGTCGGCCAGGTGTGTCGTGCACGCGTAGAAATCACCAAGGGCGTAGATGCACAGCCAGGCGCGCTCCTCAGGATCGTTTAGGTCCTGTGTCGGATAGAGCCCGCTGAACAACGTGTAACCGACGTGGGCCGGGATGCGGACGACGAGACCTATTCCATACGGCTGGCCGTTGCGGCATCGGTATGCGTCCGCGGTCAGCCGATCGCCGGCGGCCTGGAATGCAGATACCACAACGCCTCCGCCGTCCTCATGGACGGCGCTGGTCAACGTCTCGTCGAGCGCCGCCACGTCCGGGCGGCAAACCTCGTTGAGCGTAACGACGTCTGGTTTAGCGGCGCGGATCACGTTGGCTGCCTCGGCCACCGACCGTCCCGTGAAGCAGCTGGCGATGCCGCTGTCGCAGAGGTTCATCTGCAACACCCGCATCGGCGTGATCGCTACCGAGTTTGCAGTCGTGGCGCTCGATCCCATGACGCCGGCCGTGACCGCAAGGCACACGACCGCGATTACCGACCGCCGCAGCCCCGGATGCCCTGGACGAGACACGGATCCTGCCTACACCGTGGCTCGCGCGCACGAATCCCTGCGTACCCACGTTGGCCCTCGCTGGTCGGCCAGGAGCAACCAACGAAGCGTCATGGCTAATAGCACGGCTAGCGGGAGTCGCCAGTTCATCAGCCATCGACCCAGCGGGTGGCCGGAATTCGATCTGCGTGGCGGACACCAAATGAGGTCAATACCGAGCGACATGTGCACCTCGCGTTCATGTCGACGTAACCCCGTGTTTGCACTGGTGGGACGAACTGTGACCCGAAGCGGACGTCCACTTTAGGGGTATTCGCGGGCGGTCGGTCGACGCCGTTGGGGTGGCGTCGCGCACAGGACACGGATAGCTTCCCTGGGTACTCACCCGCTCGTCGATGGGAAGGTCATCGTGTCATTACAGTCCTGGCGCCATCCCTCGCGCCGGTTCACGGTTATCGCCGCGGCGGTGCTCGCCGTGGTCGGCCTCGCTGGTGGCGGGATCGCCTACGCGGCCACCGCCCAGCCCGCGATCAAGACCATCACTCCGAAGTCCGCTGACCAGATCACGAATCTCGACGTGCTGCGTCAGCAGATCCGCAACTACTACGGCGATCCCCTCGGCACCGGCGTTTCGTCCCCCGACAGCAACTACGCTAAGGAAGCAAGCTCGGTCGCGGCGGCTGGCGAGCGCTGGCTGTCGGCCAACCACAAGGTGCACGGTACGAAGGCGATCGTGCTCGACGTCGACGACACGACCCTGGAGACCTACAACTACGAGATCTTCAGCAACTGGGCGTTCAACCCGACGACGAATGGCCAGTTCGTCACGAACCAGAGTTTCCCGGCCGTGCCAGGAATGGTCGACATGGTCAACGCGGCAGAGCGCGAGGGCTATGCGATCTTCTTCCTGACCGGTCGCGGCGAGGCTCAGGAGGCGGCGACGCTCGGTAACCTGACCGCCGATGGCATCGGTGTCGACGCCGGCTACCCGAAGCCCACCACGCTGAACGACGGTGAGGACGGGCTGTTCACCAAGCCGGCCGTCGCGAACTACCCGGATTACCTGAAGGCGGCCTGCGCCGGCGACCCGAACGGCTCCTGCACGACGATCCACTACAAGTCGGCGACCCGCGCGCACATCGAGTCGCTCGGGTACGACATCGTCGGCAACTTTGGCGACCAGTTCAGTGACCTCACGGGCGGCTTCGCCGACCGGACGTTCAAGATGCCGAACCCGAACTACTTCCTGCCGTAAGCGATTGCACGCGTCGAACCGACCCGCATTCTGCTCTAACCGACTTTCTGGTTACCGCAGGATCGGTCGGTGACGTTCTGGTCAGGCTCTCGTCGTCGGTGGCCCAGCCTGGCATAGACGTCGACTACGTGGACCGTTGCACCAGACGGTGCGACGGTCCACGTGGTGTTCCACGGCAGCGCCGATGAAGGTCGCGATCCACCGGTTACCATGACGGTGGCGGCGGTTCCCGCCTAACCTCCACCGACCCGCCCCAGCCGGGTCGCACACGGAGGCAAGGGAGGCAAACTCTCGGACCAACCGTCGTTGGTGTGTGATCACGCCGGGTCGCGCAAAGTCGCTGGGGGGCACGCGGCCGGCCGGAGGATCACAGATGACCAAGGACGCTGACTTCAAACGAGTCGTACGCACCCGGATGGCCAAGACCGGTGAGTCGTACACGACCGCGCTGAACCAGCTGCGCGGGACGACTAAGAACCTGCTGCACGTGACGAACGGCGAAAGTGCCGCGCAGACCCTTCGGGCCAGTGGGGTCACCGATGTCGTGCTGGCATGGCGTGACGCGCTGCATGTCGGACCAGTGCCGGCGGTGTCTGCCGTACAGCTTCGCCGCATCCGCGCACGGCAGCTGGCCATGCTCGGCGACGCCCCCGAGGCAGAGGTGCTGACCGGTCTGATCGATCGCGACCGCACGCTGCGGCGCCACCGCGGCGCATTCCAGCTTTGGTTCGAAGCTGACCTATACGACCAACTTCAGGTCATCCAGATTCTGGCCATGCTCCGCGACAACAACGTCGACCCCGAACGGATCATGCTGATCTGCATCGGCGAGTATCCCGGCATCGGCCACTTCGGCGGCCTCGGTGAACTGACTGCGGATCAGCTCTTCGGGCTGCGCGACTCCAGTGCTCAGTTGTCGGTAGCCGCAATCGAGCTCGCGTGCCTGGCTTGGACCGCGTTGCGCGCGCCAAGCCCGGACCTCTACCGAGATATCGCCCGTACGGTCTCCGGAGAGTTGCGTTTCCTCGGCGAGGCGTTCGACCGGCTGGGTCGCGAGTTCCCGTCTACGCGCGACGGTCTGACATTAACCGAACGGCGTCTGCTGGCCACCCTCGTCGACACTGATCTTCCGGCAAGCGACGTGTTCCTGCGGGCGAGTGCACGTGAGATCCGGCCCTTCTTGGGTGATACCGCCTGTTACCGACTGCTGTCCGAACTCGCCGCCGGTCGCCATCCACTGATCACCCTGAATCGTCGTACGGATTCGGGCGAGGCCGGCGCCTGGCGGGTGGGCCTGACCCGCGACGGCGGACGCGTGCTGGAGGGTGACGCGGACCGACTCACCCTCATCGGCATCGACCGGTGGATCGGCGGCGTCCATCTGTCCGGCGACATGCCTGGGTGGCGGTGGGACGAGGCCACGGAGAACCTCGTCTGCAATTCGCCCGGCGTCATGTGACTTCAGGACGGTCGCCGGATGCCGACGACCCGTCCGATGAAGCCTGGGCTGCGAATGCCTTCTGTCCATCAGGACATTCGATCGAGGAGGTCACAATGAGCCGACGTCTGCGCCTTTGGATCGTGGCAGTCCTTGCCATCGCCATGACCGGTGTGCTGGTTGGTGTGTCCACCGCCGCCCAGGCCGGAATCGTCTTCAACAGCATCGACTAGAGCTGCAGAGGCGGGCGCCTGCGCTTGCGGCGCCCGCCTGCGGCAACATTCTGGTCGGACGCGAACACCACGGCGCAGCTTGATCGGCAGTCTCACAGCGGCCGCTTATCGGGCGACTCACATCACCGTCAAACCGTCGCGGACTGAACGGGATCACGGCGGCGGCTGGCATAGCCGTACCGTGCAGGTGTGCAAATCCTTGAGGTGTCCGTGCTTGGGCTGCGTTCGGCCGCATTGCGGTTGAGGCATCGCCACACACCGCTGCAGTTCCTGGTCATCCCCATGCTGCATATGGCCAACGCCGGCTTCTACCGTGAGGTCACCCGACTGCTGCGCGACGTGGACATCGTGGTCGTCGAGGGCGTGCGAGGTCGCAGCGCGATCGGCACAACACTGACCGCCACCTACCGGGTTTTGCGGCTACGCCGTATCGAGCTGGTACCCGATCGGGTGCCGTACCGAGAGCTTGGCACGCCGGTGATCGCACCAGACGTGAACGCGGCCGAGTTCAGACACGAGTGGCGCAAAATGCCGTGGTGGACACGTGCGGCGCTATGGCCGCTGCTGCTGGCCTACACCGCGATTCGTATGGTGACCCCACGCGCGCGACTGATGCGGCAGGTCATCGATCAGGAGCTCAACGATCTGCCGTCCGAATTGGACGAGGCAATCGCGGAACATCCCCTCGGCAAGGCGATGTCAGTCGAGCGCGATCGGCGTCTCGTGGAGGCACTGGGCGAGCTGCACGAGCAGCGGTCCGAGGAGAGCATCACAGTCGCGGTGGCGTACGGCGCCGCGCACGTACCCGCCATCGTCGAATACCTGACCAGCCGTGGCTACTTCGTCCGCTCCGCCACCTGGCTCACCGTGATCCGTCCGTACTCGCCGTAGCCTATTTCGTTGCCGGCGGAGAGGGGCGAATGTCGCTTGCCCCGGTACCGGAGTAATGCGGTACGCGCCCCGTGGCCGCCGCAGTAGAGTCGCCAGTCATGACCGATGTGGACGAACAGGGTCGCCCCGAGCCCCCGATTGCTGGCGACGAGGTCGCCACGTTGCTCGGCTTCCTTGATTACCAGCGCGCGACGCTCGCCTGGAAATGTCGCGGGCTGGACGGTGCGGCCTTGGCCACCACCGTCGCCGCCTCGTCGATGACGCTCGGCGGGATTCTCAAGCACATGGCGATCGTCGAGGACGTGTGGTTCTCTCGGCGGTTGTTCGACCAGGACTGGCCGCCGCCGTGGCAGGGCATCGACTGGAACGCCGACCCGGATTGGGAGTGGCGTACTGCCGCCGACGACACCCCCGAGCAACTGTTCACGCTCTGGCAGGGTGCGCTCGACCGGTCACGGGCGCGCACGGCGGACGCACTCACCGCCGGAGGGCTTAATCAACTTGCGAAGCGCACCTGGCCCGATGGTCGCGCCCCGAGCCTGCGCTGGATTCTGGTTCACATGATCGAGGAGTACGCCCGCCACAACGGCCACGCCGACCTGATGCGGGAAGCGATCGACGGGGAGACCGGCGAGTAAACCCATTCGGCCGCCCGACGCATCACGGTGTTGCCGCGTGCTAGCCGTGCGCTGCTTCGGTGAGGAAGTCGAGGAGGACTTCGCCGACTTCGTCGGGTCGTCGAACCGTTAGATAGTGATCTGAGTCGATCTCCACGAGCCGTGCGCGGGGGATGCGGCTCGCCGCCGTACGGCCAACCTGGCTGAACGACGCCGGGTCGAGCTTGGCGGAGATGACAAGGGTCGGCACGGAGATCTCGCCGAGTCGTTCTGCCGCGCTCGGTCGCTTCCGTGGCTGCGCACCGTCCGGCACGCCGCGTGCCTTCGGAGTTGCCAGCCACATATCGCGGATCAGGTCATCGACGCCGAGCGGAGCCCAGACGGCGAAATCAAACGCCATGGCATCGTTCTCGTCGACGCCGTCCGGGGTCGGCAGGTCGAATCCGATGCCGGCGACGGCTCCCGCGACGTGTGCTAACGCCCATACCCGATCGGGATGTGCAAGCGCGACATCGATCGCAATGCCACCACCGCCGGACAGACCGACAAGCGCAGCGCGTTCGACACCGAACCGGTCGAGGATCGCGATCGCATCGTCGGCGGCGGACCATTCTTCCGCCGGTCCCGTGGAGCCGCCGAAGAATCGCTGGTCGTAATTGATGCAGCGGAACCGGTTGGCGAGGATGCCGGCTACCGGAGCCCAGAGGCGTGCGTCACCGAGGCTGCCGTGGATGAACAGCACGGCCGGACCCGTACCAATCTCTTCTGCACGAAGCGCCATGGCGTGATCTTAGTTTTCGCCCGATGCAGTCCGCGAAATATTTTGAGACTCACTGCCGGCGTCCGCGCCACGACCGTGGGATTCGAGTCTGGCCTCCGATAGTGCGGTGCACACGCCATTCTCGTCTTCATAATCATCATCGCCGTGGCGGTCATCGTAAAACGCAAACACTGACGCGACCAACTGCGGCATCGCGGTTATCCATGGCCCGTCAGGGGTCAGTGTTGAACGAGGCCGGTACGGATGGCGCAGCGCGTAAGTTCGAGCCGGTCCGTTAGGTCAGTTCATAGGTTGCGGGTATGGCGGCTTGCCCGACGTGTAGAGCCAAGCGTGGAAGAACGCGTCGAGGGAGTGGCCGGACACCCGGTCGGCGTACTTGATGAAGTCCGCGGTCCGTGCGTTGCCGTTCATGCGGTCGTGTGCCCAACCACGGATGATCCTCCAGAACGTGTCGTCGCCGACGGTAATGCGTAGCGCCTCGAGCGTCGCCGCGCCGCGGTCGTAGACGGAATCGTCGAACAGGGTGCGCTTGGTTGGCGTACCGGCCGGGTCAGGTGGGATGCCGTCGCTCTTCTGATAGAGGTGGTCGAACATCTGCTTTGTCGTACGCCGGCCGATGTGCTGGGACCACAGCCATTCGGCGTAGGTAGCGAAGCCTTCGTTGAGCCAGATGTCCGACCAATCGCCGACCGAGACGCTGTCGCCAAACCATTGGTGTGCGAGTTCGTGCACCATGACGTCGGTGGCGTCGGCGGGGGAGTCGAAGTCATCGGACGAGTACGTCGGCCGGGTCTGGTTCTCCAACGCATCGAGTTCGGTGTCGGTGTGGACCACGCCACCCATGGCGTTAAACGGGTACGGGCCGAACTGTGTGGTCAGGAAGTCGACGATCGTCGGCGTCTCGGCGAGTTCGGTGTCCATCTGGCGGGGGAGTGTGGCGGCCACGGCGAGCACCAGTGGTCGGCCGTCGTGCGCGGTGATCGTCACGCGATACTTGCCGATGGCCAGAAATGCTAGATAGCTGGCCATTGGGCTGGACTCGGCCCAGTGCCAAGAAGTCTGCTGTCCAGCAACGTGTTTGTTGACCAGCACGCCGTTGGATATCGCGGAG
>DATFRR010000164.1:0-3428 GCA_035263025.1 Micromonosporaceae bacterium | reverse complement strand
CCATGTGCCCGTGCATCTCTTGGTACCGCCGATCGCGGTCGCGTTTCGTTCGCCGGTCGCGGACGGCGGCGCGCTACCTCACCCGTACGCTTCCGCATCTGTATCGGGTGATCGGCGCGGACGACGTGGTGCACATTCAAGGACTGTTCGCCCTCACGCCCGAGATCATCTCGGTTGCCAGGATGCGCCGTGCCACCGTTGTCTGTAGCCCGCACAACACCTTCGTGCGTGCCGACACGCTCGGCAACGCGCGGGCACTGACGACCGTGCTGCGCCGCGCCGATCGCGTCCTGGCCTATTCGGACGCCGATAGCGCCAACCTGGCGGGCCGCGCGCCCCGCGTCGGCCGGGTGCCGCTGGTGCAATGGACGCCGCCGGTGGACCCGGATCGGGTTGCGGCATGGCGTGCGCGGCTGGCGGCCGACGGCTCGCGGCTCGCGGTCATGCCCGGCTACATCCGCGCCGACAAGAACTGTGATGTCTTCGTCCGGGCGACGTCGATGATGCCCGGCTGGCGCGGAGCGGTGGTCGGCGAAGACCTCGGCAGCGGGGCGGCATTGCAAGCTCTGATCGAGCGCACCGCGGCACCGGTGGCGACCCACTACGGTTACCTGGATCTTCACGACTTCGTTGCGCTCGTCAGTGCAGCCGACGTCATCGCCGCTCCCTACCGGGTCGCCAGCCAGTCGGGCGTCCTGTCGATCGCCGCCAAGCTCGGAGTGCCCCGGGCGACGGCCCCGACCGGTGGCCTGGTCGAGATCGCGACGGCCGTCGCGCGTGACATCACACCCGAGGGAATCCGCGACGCGATGCTCACCGCGCACGAGATCGGCGCGTCGCCGATCGCCGTTGCGGACGCGGCCGGCCTGTTCGTCCGGGAGTACCTCGTTGCCCACGAGGGCCGTCGACTGCCGGTGCATCCATGAGAGGCCGTTCCATCGAGGTCTCCACATTGTCCATCGGCATCGTCTCCGCCTCGGACGTTGCGGGCGGCGCGGAGACGCATTGCGTGGCGCTCGCCAGCGGGCTTCGCAGGCGTGGGCACGAGGTCGTGCTCTATGGGCGGTGTCCCGGTTGGGATGAGGCGGGCCTGCCGCGCCAGCCAGTCGAGCTCGGTCCCAAATGGTCCCGGCGTACCCTGGCCGGCGGTTTGCTCAGGGTGCCGATGGAACGCCATGCCATGCGCGGGCTGCCGCAGCGATCGCTGTTCCACCTGCAGTTCAAGCGCGAGCAGTTGGCCTTGACGCGGTCGTTGTCGCGGCGGGCGCCGGTGGTGTGGACCGAACACGGTCGATGGATGGACGGCGTCGTCGGCCGGCTGCTCCTGCATGGGTACGCGCGCGCCTCGCGACACGTCGCGAAGGTCGTCTGTGTGAGCGGCGCCGTTGCGGACGACATCCGCGATGCGGTCGGTGCCGACAAGGTAGCGGTAGTACCCAATGCCATCGACACCGCACGGTATGCGGTGACGCCGGCGCGCCGGGCACGGGCCAGAGAAACGCTGCTCCCTCCTCGACTGCGCGACCGCACCGTCGCCGTTCTCGCCGCGCGCTTGCACCCGGACAAGCGGCACGACCGGGCGGTCATCATCGCATTGGCCACCGGTACGCCGCTGATCGTCATCGGCGACGGGCCGGATCGCGCGCGACTGCAGCACCTTGCCGATGGCCGACCGGACACTCTGTTCGTGGGACACCGCGACGACGTCGCCGAATGGCTGGCGGCCGCGGACCTGTATGTCTACTGCGGTACGCAGACGGCGGAGGGTACGCCCTACGCCGTACTGGAGGCGGCCGCGAGTGGTCTTCCCATCGTCGGCTTCCGCGGCGATTCGGGGAGCGATCTCGTCGAGCACTGTGGCGGTGCCGTGGTCAGCGGGCCGAGTGAGGTTACGGGCGACCTGATCGCAGCGCTGGTGCTCCGGCGCGGGACGGGAGTCGGGTACGTCTCCCGCGAGCACGGCCTCGAAGCCTGGGTGGATGCATACGAGCGCATCTTCCGGGAGTGCACCGCGTGAGTGCCCGCGAAGTCGAGCCGGGCGGACGGCCAGCGCGTTGCCGGAGCCAACCCCGTCGCGGAGAGGGTGACCCCGCCGGCACGACGGACGGCGCGCGGAGCGCTGTGAGGGACGCCGACAGTGCGGACACGACCTTGACCCGGTGGCCGGCGAATATGCCAATTGCCGGCCGGTGCATCGCCGCGCTGCTGGAGCCGGTCACCGCGCCGGCGCTCTCGCCGATCGAGGGCGTCCGCGGTGGGCGTTTCTGGGGGTTCGCAGCGGTCGTCGCGGCCCTGATCGTGGTCGTGCTGTTCTGGCCGCCGTACTATCCCGTCGGCGTGCTCGCCGCGATCGCGCTGCCGATACTGCTGGCGCGCCATCCTGCGGCACTTTCGGCCGGCACGCTGATCCTGGCGCAGGAAGTGCCACGGCGCCTACAGGTCGGAGCGGTAACGAGCCTCGGCAACGAGTCCTACTACGCCGGCAAGGTGCCGCTCATCCTCATCCTGTGCTGTAGCGTGTTCGTTGTCATCGTGTTCCGCCTTTGGCCGTTGCGCGTCGGTCAGCTCAGTACTCCTTTGAAAGTCATCGTTCTCACGCTGGCCACTTTGATTCTGTTGGCGCTGGTCGCCGGCTTCGTCGACGGTCAGGGGCTGTTGTCCGCGATCAACCAGAACGCCCGGCCGTTCATCGCATGCGCAGTCGGCCTCGTCATCGGGCTCGGCCTGCGCAGGCTACCGGGTGAGGAGCGAACCACCGAGGCAGTGGCCGGAATCGTGCTGGTTGGCCTGACGGTCATTGGCGTGGTCGCCGCCGCTTTCGGTGAAACCGTCGACCCCAGGGTCAGCCGGTACTTCATCTACTACGACTCCGCGCTGCCCGCGCTCGGCGTCGTAGTCTTTCTCGCCCTCGTCACCGGTCGCTCGCGCCGCGACTGGAGGTCGATCGTCGTCATGGCGGCCTGCCTGGTACTCGTGCTGATCAGCTTCCGGCGTGCCGTCTGGCTGGCAGCCACCGTCCCGCTGGCGGCGACGCTCCTGTTGGTTTCGAGTCGGCTGCGCACGCTGCGCCGGCTCGCGGTCGCAACTGCCGGGCTGTTGGCCGCGCTCGTCATCGTGCCGGGGCTGGCCAGGGATCTTCAGGCCCGGTTGTTCGGCGCACCGGCGTCCGCCGAGGCGGCGCCATCCGCGGGGCCGCGCGACGGCACCGCCTACTCCGGCACGGCCGGATCGGATTCCGGCATTGTCGGCAATACCGAGCAGCAGCTGCCGGTCGACCCCGCACAGGTGAGCGGCGCAACGGCGGACGGCTCGACTGCGGGCCACGTCGGCGACCTGGAGGTCGGCTGGAAGTATGTTACCGAGCACTGGCTGGGTATCGGTCCGCGGACTCCTCAGTTGCCCGGACTCTCGGCCGTCAATTCGAAGAT
>DATFRR010000163.1:0-32307 GCA_035263025.1 Micromonosporaceae bacterium | reverse complement strand
CTGATGCAGGCGTTCCATCGGCGCGGCGTCGAAATCATCCACGCGTGGGGCATGACGGAGATGTCGCCGCTCGGTTCGGTGGCGCGTCCGCCGGCCGGCGTTAGCGGCGACGAGGCATGGGCTTACCGCTACACGCAGGGACGCGTACCAGCCGCGGTCGCCGCCCGCATCGTCGGCCCGAGTGGCGACGTAATGCCGAACGACAACGAGGCCGTGGGCGAGCTCGAGGTACGGGGGCCGTGGATCACGTCGACATACATCGGCGACGACACACCGGACCCCGAGAAGTTCCGCGACGGATGGCTGCGTACCGGCGATGTCGGCGTGTTGTCTTCCAACGGATTCCTGACACTTACCGACCGCGCCAAGGATGTCATCAAGTCAGGTGGCGAATGGATCTCGTCCGTCGAGCTCGAGAACCACCTGATGGCGCACCCGGCCGTACTGGAGGCGGCGGTGGTCGGCGTACCCGACGACAAGTGGACCGAGCGTCCGCTCGCCACGGTGGTGGTCAAGGAAGGCGCCACCGTGACGGCCGAGGAGTTGCGCGACTTCCTCGAGGGTCGCATCGCGCGCTGGCAACTGCCGGAGCGCTGGGCGTTCATCGAAGAGGTGCCGAAGACGTCGGTCGGCAAGTTCGACAAGAAGGTGCTGCGCGCGCAGTACGCCGACGGGGACTTGTCCGTGAAGACGTTCGGCTGATCTCGGGGTTGCGGTTTAGGGCATCGGGGCGACGTGACACGACGCAGCGGTCAAGCTTGATCTACGTCGTGGCCACGCCGCCCCGATGCCCGACCAGAGTTCCGCCCCCGTCCGGCACTTGCGGTTAAGGCTTTGGACGGTACGTGATACCGCGAACGGTGACGTGGTGGCGGAGCGATCAGCCGGCCTTGCGGGCGGGTGCCTTCTTTGCGGCGGCGGTCTTCTTCGCAGCGCCGGTCGTCCGGCTGGCGGCCGCGGTCTTCTTGGCTGGAGTCCCCTTCTTCGCCGCGGTCTTCTTCGCCGGCGCGGCCTTCTTCGCGGCCGCCTTAGTTCCGGTCGACTTCGTTGCCGCGCCAGAAGCACCCCGGGCGTCGGCAGCCGCCGCCTTCTTCGCGGACTTCGCCGCCGTGATCGGCGTCGGCGCGCTCGGCTTGACCGGCCCGCGTTCGCCGCGCGCCTCCTTCGCCCGGTCAACCGATGCCTTCAGGGCCGCCATCAGGTCGATGGCAGCGGTCGGACGGACGTGTTCGGGCTCGGGTTCGGTGATCTCCTGGCCGCTGACCTTCGCATCGATGACGCGCTGCAGCGCCTCGCGATAGTCGTCGGTGAAGTCCTCCGGGTCGAAGTCACCCGTCATCGAGTCGATCAGCGACGATGCCATGCTGAGCTCGGCCGGACGCACGCTCACGTTCTCGTCGAGGAACGAGAACTCCGCGGTTCGAATCTCGTCCGGCCAGAGCATCGTGTTCAGCACCATGACGCCGTCGCGGACTCGGAGCGTGGCGAGTTGCTCCCGCTGCCGCAGCGCCACCTTCACGATTGCGACCCGTTCCGACTCCACGAGCGCGTCGCGCAACAGCACGTACGGCTTCGTCGCGGTGCCCTCCGGCTCCAGGTAATACGCCTTCGCGAACAGGATCGGGTCGACCTGCTCGGCGGGTACGAACTCCAGCACGTCGATGGCGCGTGACGTGGACAGTGGCAGATCGGCGAAGTCGTCGTCGGTCAGGATGACCATCTGCCCGCCGCCGAGGTCATAGCCCTTCGCGATGTCGTCGTAGGCGACCTCTTCGCCGTCGATCGAGCAGACGCGTTGGTATTTGATGCGACCGCCGTCGTCGCGGTGCACCTGGTTGAAGCGAATGTTCTTTTCTTCCGTCGCGGAATACAGCTTCACCGCGATCGACACGAGTCCGAAGGACACCGCGCCCTTCCAGATCGCCCGCATCGCGACCCCCCAACGTCATCGCCGATCGGGACTGCCGACGAGGAACACCTTGCCGGTCAAACACCTTATCGTGGGTCTTGTGCCCGGCTCGCCCTTTGCACCGATGCTCGCCTCCACGGGAGTGTTGCCGCTCGGTGCGGGCTGGGCCTACGAATTCAAATGGGACGGAGTTCGAGCCATCTCGTCTATCGAGGGCGGCCGTGTCCGGTTGTTCGCACGCAGCGGTGCGGAGATCACCGTGGCGTACCCGGAGCTGGCTGCCTTGGCTTCTACCGTACCGAGTGCGGTGCTCGATGGCGAGATCGTCGTGCTGGACGAGGCCGGCCGGCCATCGTTCGGAGCGCTGGCCGAACGCATTCACGTCCGCGAACGCGGCCGCGCCGCGAAGCTCGCCGCGAGCCGGCCGGTGACGTACATGATCTTCGACGTGTTGTCGCTGGACGGGACGGACCTGTGTCGCCGGCCCTACGCCGAGCGTCGCGAACTTCTCGACGACCTCGGACTCGCTGGCGACCATTGGCTCACACCGCCGGTCTTCACCGATGGCGTCGCCACTCGCGACGCGGCGCGGGAGAACGCGCTCGAGGGCGTGGTCGCCAAGCGGCTCACCTCGGTCTACCGGCCGGGGCAGCGCAGTGCGGACTGGGTGAAGGTGAAGCTCGACACGACCGCCGAGTTCGTCGTCGGCGGGTGGCGCCCCGGCGCCCGCGCACTCGGTGCGCTGCTGGTCGGCGTACCCGGAAAGCAAGGCCTCGCCTACCGCGGACGTGTCGGTGGCGGCATCTCCGATGCGTCGGAGCGTGCGTTGCTCGCGGCGTTGGCTCCGATCGAGGTCTCCGCCTCGCCGTTTGCGAGCGACGTGCCGCGACCGGACGCGGTTGGTGCGCGGTGGGTCCGGCCCGAACTCGTCGTCGAGGTCCGCTTCGGCCAGCTGACCGCCGACGAGCGGCTGCGCTTCCCACGCTTCGTGCGGCTGCGTCCGGACCGCACCGCCGCCGAGGTCGAGGACGTTTCAGACCAGATGGGTACGCCGAACCTGACGCGCGACGAACCGGAGGCGTTCGATGGCTGACGCGAGTCGGATCATGGTCCACGTCGATGGACGGGACCTCGAGCTCTCCAACCTCGACAAGGTGCTCTACCCGGCGACCGGGTTCACCAAGGGCGAGGTCATCAACTACTACACGCAGATCGCGGACACGATCATTCCGCACCTCGCGGACCGCGCGCTGACTCGCATTCGCTATCCGAACGGCGTTGGAGCGCAGGGCTTCTTCGAGAAGAACGTGCCGGGCGGCATGCCCGCCTGGGTGCGTCACGAGACGCTGCCCGTACCCGGCTCGACGATGAAGCGCGAGACCATCGACTACGTCGTCGTCGACGGCCTCGCGAGCTTGGTGTGGCTCGCCAACCTCGCCGCTCTCGAATTGCACGTGCCGCAATGGAAGGTCGGGTCGGACGGCCCCGATCTGCTGGTCGTCGACCTGGACCCCGGCCCGCCCGCCGGGCTTGCCCAGTGCGCCGAGGTCGCGCTGCTGCTGCGCGAGCGACTCGCCGCGGATGGCATCGACGCCTTGCCGAAGACGTCCGGCAAGAAGGGCATGCAGCTCATGGCGCCGATCGCCGGCCGGCAGTCGTCCGACACGGTGTCCGGCTACGCCAAGCGGGTCGCGGAGGAGTTAGAACGCGAGCATCCCAAGCTGATCCTGTCCCGCATGGCCAAGGCGCTGCGGCCGGGCAAGGTGTTCATCGACTGGAGCCAGAACGCGGCGGCGAAGACCACCGTCGCGCCCTACTCACTGCGCGCCGAACCGCTCCCGACCGTGTCGACGCCGCTCGGCTGGGACGAAGTGGAATCCGGCGAGGTCGCGCCGTCGCAGGCGGACGAGGTGGTGGCTCGCATCCAAGCGTACGGGGACCTCTTCGCGCCGCTCCTCGGCCGCGGTCCGAGGGTGCCGGAGAAGTGAACGTGGCCGGGTGCTCCGCGCGACTCGCGGGTAATTCGGTTGGTGCACGTTTATGTCGCTTCGAACGCGGTTTGGGGACATAGACGTTACCCAACCTGTGATCATGGACGCGGCGCCGGCGGAGCTCGGAACCGGCGCTCCGCCCATCGAGCGTTGTCCACACCTGTGGACCGCGGATGTCCACAGGCTGTGGATCGAGCCTGTGGTCATCGGTGCAGGTGGACGCCGCGCGGTAAGGACCGCGACACCCTACGTTTGCTCAGTATGCGTCGGTTGTGCCTGGGCTGTGCGCCTGCGCATTGACCCCTTTGCCGGGCGACCGCCTGATTACGCTGACGCCCATGCGGATCCCGCGCGATCAAGCGCAGCGGGCCAGGGACGGGCTGACCGATCTCGGCCACCGTTCGGTGGTTCGGATCGCTGACCGACTGTCTCGCGTCCGGGCCAGCTTGGTCGTCGCGGTCCAGGCAGGCATCGCGGCGGGCATCGCGTGGTACCTCGCGCACACCGTGATCGGTCACAGCCGGCCGTTCTTCGCGCCGGTGGCCGCGGTCATCGTGCTCGGCGTGTCGGTTGGCCAGCGGCTGCGCCGCGCGGTCGAGTTGGTACTCGGCGTGGCGCTCGGCATCGGCGTCGGCGACATCATCATCTACTTCATCGGCACCGGCGGCTGGCAGATCGCGCTCGTCGTGGTGCTCGCCATCCTGACCGCGGTGTTCGTAGGCGGCAGCGCGACGTTGATTGGCCAGTGCGCGTCATCGGCCGTACTCGTGGCCACGCTCGCGCCGCCGACCACCGGCATCTACTACTCGCGCTTCGTCGACGCGCTGGTCGGTGGGCTGGTCGGCGTCGGCGTGATGGCGTTGCTGCTGCCGGTCAATCCGCTGACCACCGTGCAGAAGGCGGTCGGACCGGCGC
The DNA here is from genome assembly GCA_035263025.1 of Micromonosporaceae bacterium. Classification (GTDB taxonomy): domain Bacteria; phylum Actinomycetota; class Actinomycetes; order Mycobacteriales; family Micromonosporaceae; genus DASQPR01. Next base: position 27,492 of record DATFRR010000163.1, on the reverse strand, counting down.
TCGATCTACTCGCCACGCAGGTCACCGTATGCGCGGATGCGTTGGCGGAGCACGACGTCGAACGCGCGCGGGCCGCCCTGGACGAGATGCGAGCCGGCGAGACGCAACTCGCGCGATTCCGCGAGGCGTTGAACATCGCGAGCGAGACGGTGTCGATCGCGCCGACCCGATGGCGCAGCCGGGCGCCCCTCTCGCAATACCTGGACGCCGCCGTACATATCGATCGGGCACTGCGCAACGCGCGCGTGTTGGCCAGGCGTACGGTCGCGGTGCTCGACGACGGCGAGAGCTACGGCGCCGACCTGCTCGACTCACTCCGTACGATGGCCACCGCCGTACAGACGCTGCATCACGAACTGGCCATCGGTCACGACCCGCGCTCGACACGACAACAGGCATTGCGCGCCGTCGGCAAGGCGGCCGACGCATACCGTGCCGGACTCGGCTTCTCCGGTGACGTGGTGGTGGCGCAGGTGCGATCCATCGCGACGGACGTGCTGCGTGCCACCGGCCTCGACGACCAAACTTCGGCTCGGGCGGTACGGCGTGCGGTAGGTAGGCTGGCGACGTGAGCACGCAGCCGCCGACCGGTCCCGTCCCTAGCATGGGCGCGCCGGCGGCCGGCGGCTACGGCTCCCGCGGCCCAGTGCCTGCGGTGCCGGCACCACCGCAGCGCATCGACCGGCGCCGGGTGCTGACGCTGGCCGGTGTCGCAGCGGGGTTCCTGATCTGCGGCACCGTGTTGCTGCTGATCATCGGGTACGACATCGGACCGGTCGCGCTCGTCGTGGGTCTGGCGGCCGCGGCGCTTCCCGTCCCGTTCCTGGTCGCCGCGTTCATGTGGCTGGACCGCTACGAGCCGGAGCCGACGTGGGCGCTGGTGTGTGCATTCGTGTGGGGCGCGTGCGTCGCCGCGTTGGCCGCACTCGGCGCGAACACCGGAGTCGCGGCCATCTTCAACCACGTGCACTGGCCGATCGACGCAGTTGCGGTCGGCGTCGCTCCGGTGGTCGAGGAATCGATGAAGGCACTCGGTCCGGTGCTGCTGCTCATCATCACCGCGCGGCGCGGTCGGCCGCTGTTTAACGGAGTCACCGACGCCATCGTGTTCTTCGGCATGTCGGCGACCGGATTCGCGATGTCCGAGAACATCCTCTACCTCGGCGGGTACGGCTACGCGATGGGCGCCGACAAGGCAGGCGTTGAGGGTGGCTTCACGGGCGTGATCCAGGTGTTCATCGGGCGCATCCCGTTGTCCGGTTTCGCGCACCCGCTCTTCACGTCGATGACCGCGGTCGGCGTCGGCATCGCGATCCGTGCCACGAATCGGCGCGTGAAGATCATCGCACCGATCCTCGGTCTGCTGACCGCGATCGTGTTGCACGGTTCATGGAACTTGATGGCCACCCTCGCCAATCGCACCGGACGGCCGGAGATCCTGCTCTACGGATACTTCGCGGTCGCGATGCCGATCTTCTTCGCGGTCGTTGCTCTCGCGATGTGGCTGCGATCCAGTGAGGGGCGGCTGACGCAGACCGCGCTGGTGCCCTACGTACGGGCCGGTTGGCTCAGCCCGCCCGAGGTCGCGTCGCTTGCCACGGTCGGTCGCCGGCGATCGGCGAGGACGTGGGCCACGCGCGTCGCCGGTTCGGCCGGCAGCAATGCAATGCGCGGGTTCCAGCTGGCCGCGACCCGGTTGGCGCTGCTGCGTGACCGAGCCGAGCGCCGTGTGGCGGCCGGTGGCGATACGTGGGGCACGGACATGGCCGAGGAAGGACAGCTGCTGTTCTTGCTGTCCGCATATCGCGCCGGCTACGCCGCGGCCGATCCGTTGGCGCCGCCGGCGTACTGGGACGGGAGCCGCTATCACGTGCAGTTCCCGGATGGCGTCACGCGCGTCATCGACCCACCGGTCGAGCCGGTGGTACCCGTGCCGGTCATCGCGCCGCCACCACCGGCGTACGCGTTCGGCGCACCCGGGCCGGGGCGGCCGGGCGCCCCGCCGCCGGGTTACGGTGCGCCGCCGGGCTACGGTCCGCCGCCGGGCTACGGTGCGCCGCCGGGTTACGGTGCGCCGCCGGGTTACGGTGCGCCGCCGCAATACGGCGGCGCCCCGCCGGGTTACGGCGCCCCGCCCGGTTACGGACCTCCGCCAGGACAGCCCTACAGGTAAAGCCCGGTCGAGTTTTCCTCGATGCGATGCGCCGCCACGGCGTGTACGTCGCGCTCGCGCAACAGGACGTACGACCGCCCTTGCAACTCCACCTCGGCGCGCTCCTCGGCATCGAAGAGCACCCGGTCACCGGCCACGATCGTGCGGACATGCGGTCCAACGCCGACCGTTTCGGCCCAGGTCAACCGGCGGCCGACCGACGCGGTCGCCGGAATCAAGATGCCGGCACTCGACCGGCGTTCGCCATTCTCCGTGTCGACCTTGACGAGTACGCGATCGTGCAGAAGCCGAATGGGCAGGTGTTCATTGGTGGTGCTCACGCTGGCAACTTACATCGTGGCGCCGAAACGCTGAGGTACCGGTCTGCCACCGACTGGTAGCTTTCAGTTTTCGGATCGCTGGGTACCGTGGTGGGACAGGTCGAGTCAAAGGATCACGACGTGGGAAGAATCGCCCAGGCCCGCGACGCCGTCGTGCGGGCATACGAACAGGCTCGTGCGGTGTCGCGCGAGCGGGCGGCGAGTGCCGGTGACGACCACAACGACACCGCCTACGTCGACGGCTACGACTTGTCCAGCACCGATGACGGCCCGTCTCATCCGGTTCGCGCCGGCGCCGCAGGAGGCGGCGGCGGAAACGGCAACGGTACGGCTTCGGACTCGACGACGCCCGACGCTACTACGCCGGATGGCACAACGCGTGCGGTCACGACGAGCAACGGTGGCGCGATCGCGACGGCCGACCCGCCCGAGCCGCTGCCAGACGTCGCGCCACTCAACGGATCGCTGCGCGACCGCGATGACTTGGCGGTTCCTCGTACGTTGCGGGTGGCGGCCGGCTGGAGTTGGCGCCTGCTGCTAGTGGTGGCCGGTTTTGCCGCCGTGCTGTGGGCACTCGCGCAGCTGCATTCGGTCGTCATCCCGGTCGCCATCGCGCTGTTGCTCGCGGCGCTGCTGTCACCGGCGGTCGGCTGGCTTCGCCGCCGCGGCGTACACCGTACGTTGGCCACCGTCATCGTGATGGTCGGCGGTCTCGTCCTCGTGGCCGGCACCCTGACACTGGTTGTCACCGAGTTCATCGACAACTACTCGGACCTGGCCCAGCGCGCCCAGGATGGCGTCAGCAAGATCCAGGGCTGGTTGCAGAACGGCTTTTTCCACCTGTCCGACAAGCAACTCGACGGACTGATCGCGGCCGGACAGAACTGGGTCAAGACTCACCAGGCGAGCCTCACGTCCGGCGCACTCTCCACCGCGACGACGGCGATCGACGTGATCGCTTCGACATTCCTCGTCCTCTTCACGCTGTTCTTCTTCCTGCGCGACGGCTCGAAGATCTGGCGCTTCGTGGTGAATCTGCTACCACGGGCGGCCCGCTCGCCGATCGCCAACGCCGGCGAGCAGTCGTGGCGCACGCTGGTCGCGTACGTTCGGGCGACCGTACTCGTGGCGTTCATCGACGCGGTCGGCATCGGCATCTGGCTAGCCGTGTGGCGGGTGGAGCTGGCCTTCGCTCTCGCCGCGCTGGTCTTCCTCGGTGCGTTCATCCCGATCATCGGCGCGACGCTGTCCGGCACCTTCGCAGTGCTCGTCGCGCTGGTGACCCATGGACCGGTGCTCGCCCTCGTGGTGCTCGGCGGCGTGATTGGCGTCCAGCAACTGGAAGGTCACGTTCTCCAGCCGCTCATCATGGGACGGGCGGTGGCGATCCATCCGCTCGCCGTCATCCTCGCGATCGCGTCCGGCCTCGTCATCGCCGGCATCGTCGGTGCGCTGGTCGCCGTGCCCGTGGTAGCGGTGCTGAACACCGGCATCCGCCACCTGACCGCGCGCCGCCGGCACGAACCAAGTCCGCCGCCACCGGACGCGGTCGTCGTCCGCGACGACTGAGCCGCCCGAGCGCGGCTAACCGAACGACATGAGCGCTCCGCGATCGTCGAACACCATGCCCGATGCCCAGGCGATCTCCCAGCGGTTGCCTTCCGGATCCGCGATGTACGCCGACCGTCCGCCCCACGGCCGGTCCACCGGCTCCGCGATCGGCGTGGCGCCGGCCGAGACCGCCGCCGCGAAACCGCTGTCGACTTGGTCGGCGGCGTCCACATTGCACGCCAGCGTGATGCCGGACCAGCCGGTCGGCAGCGGCAGATCCGGCGCCGCCTCGGCAGCCAGCTCGTCCAACGGATAGAGCGTCACCAAGACGCCGCCGAGCAGGAACGCCGCAAAATTGTCATCGCTCAGCGGCAGCTCCCGCCACCCCAGTCCCAGGTAGAAGCGCCGAAGCTTCGGCAGGTCACGTGCGCCGAGCGTCACCGCGCTCAGCCGAGACGGCAGTTGTGTCATGCGGAGAATCGTGCGCGACGGGTCTGACAAGTCCGAGGGCCGAGGGTGACCCCGGCGATCGAACTGGCGGCCGAGAATGGCTCGACCTATCGCTACGCCGGTGGACTACTGGCCAACCGCCGCAGCACTCCGAGCGCGACATCGTGTTTCGTCGTGTACCAGAACGGTGGCAACGACGCGCGCATGAACCCGCCGTACCCGCGTGCGGTCTCAAGCCTCGGGTCGAGCACCGCCACCATGCCGCGATCGGCGCTCGAGCGAATGAGGCGGCCGGCGCCTTGGGCGAGGCGTACCGCGGCGATCGGAACGCTCACCGACGTGAACCCGGAGCCGCCCGCGGCATCGACCGCCTCGGACCTGGCGGCGGCGAGCGGCTCGTCCGGTCGCGGGAACGGCAGCCGATCGATGACGACGAGCTGGCACGAGTCGCCGGGGATGTCGACGCCCTGCCACAACGACATGACGCCCATCAGACATGTCTCGGGCGAGTCGCGGAACGCGCGGATCAGCAACGGCAGCGACTGATCGCCCTGTAGCAAAACATTGAGAGAGGTCCGTGCTCGCAACACCTCCGCGGCCCGCTCGGCCGCCCGACGGGACGAGAACAACCCGAGGGTACGGCCACCCAACTCGCTTACTAGTGCGACGAGTTCTTCGGCGGCGGCGTCCGAAAGGCCGGACTGCGTCGGTCGGGGCAGCCGTGCGGCGACGTAGAGGATGCCCTGACGCGGATAGTCGAATGGCGACCCGACGTCCAGACTCGTCCATGACGGCGCAACGTCGGGCTGCTCCGTGGACGGCCTCGCGGACAGGCCGATGGCGCGGGCGATCGTGTCGAACCGGCCGCCGAGAGCCAGCGTCGCGGACGTGGCGATGACCGTTCGTTCGCTGAACAGATGCGTCGCGAGTGTGGCGGCAACGCTCAGCGGCGCCACCACAACTGCGCGCCGGCGGTCGGTGATCTCGATCCAGGCGACATCGCTCGCCGACTCCGCGAGCAATCGCTGCGAGGTAGTGGACAGTTCGTCGAGCGTTGCCCGAGCTTGTTGCTTGCGGACCGGATCGGGATCGTCCGCCTTGAGTTCGCCGACCGCTTCCAGCGCGCGCCGACTCGCCGCATCGAGGAGCGTCAGCGCTTCGCGCAGCGGCGCGGACAGACCCGCCGTGACGCGGCCCGGTTCCGCGTCCACGAGGCCGATCGCCAGCGCGTCGCCCGCCTCGGTCAGCTGTTCGTAGATCTCACCGTCGACGTGTGTCCGCGCGCGTCGGGCCGCCCGATCGATCACATCCGGCGAAACCTCCGCCTGCGACGCGCTCGACACTCGATCGGCGAGGTCGTGTGCCTCGTCGACGACCAGAACGTCATGTGGCGGCACGATGTGCCGGCCGGCCAGCATGTCGACGGCGAGCAGGCTGTGGTTGGTCACCACGATGTCGGCCTCGCGTGCTCGGGTGCGCGATGCTTCGGCAAAGCACTCCGCGCCAAACGCACACCGCGACGCACCGACACACTCTCGGGCGAGCGTCGACACCAGCCGCCATGCGTTGTCGTCAACGCCCGGATCGAGCTCGTCTCGGTCGCCGGTCCCCGTCTCGTCCGCCCACTCGCGTAGCCGCTGCATTTGCTTGCCCAGACGGCCAGCCTCGCCGAGCCACACCGTGGCGGGTCGCGCGGCACCGCCGTCGAATAGCGCGTCCGGCTCCTCTTCCGTCGAGCCGTCGAGTTTTGCCAGGCACAAGTAGTGGTGGCGGCCCTTGAGCACGGCATGCGTCGGTCGGCGACCGAGGATCGGCTCGACGGCGTCCGCCAGGCGTGGCAGGTCGTGGTCGACGAGCTGCGCCTGCAGCGCGAGCGTGGCGGTGGACACCACGACCGGGCCGTCCACGAGCAGCGCCGGCGTCAGGTATGCCAGCGACTTGCCCGTCCCGGTACCGGCCTGGACAAGCAAGTGCTCGCCGGATGCGATCGCGTCGGCGACCGCGTGAGCCATGGCTTGTTGACCGGGCCGTTCGCGGCCGCCGGGCACCGCGCCGACCGCCGCGGTGAGTAACTCGTCGACCTTCGCACGGTCGGAATCCGCCGCAGACGGCCCGTCGTGGTCTGGTTTGTCTGCGCGGTGGTTGTCGGTGCGCTGGTCGTCGGTGCGCTGGTTGTCGGTGCGCTGGTCGTCGGTGCGCTGTGGTCCGACGGAGGAACTGGTGCCAGATGACGCCACGCCGCGAGCCACGGTCACCGACGTTACCCGCTCACGGCGACAGATCCGGGTGCCGACGCGGCCGTACCCACAGCCTTCCGCGTACCGTCCAGCAACCCCTATCCGACACGTCTTCGACTCATCGCTCCGGGCGAGCGGCCGCCGCTGCGCGGCCATGGTGATCACGCCGGGCGGATGATTCACGGCGATGTCGGTGGCAGGCCGGCCGGCGCGGGCGCACCATCGGTTGATGCATCACGAGTCGGTGGTCGATGTTCGCTACCGCAAGTACGACGGCAGCGCGCACCGGTCGTATCCGGCAATCCGGCTCGGCGCCGACGAGCACGGCGACTGGCTGGGCGTGCCGGGCGGCGACTTCGTCGCCGCCGCCGTGTCGCAGTTCAAATACGCCGACCCGTATGTGCTTCTGGTGCCGCGGCACGCATGGTGGACCGCGATGTTCAACTCGCCGCCGCGACGAACCGAGATCTACTGCGACGTCACGACACCGGCCGAGTGGGATGGCGACGGCGTGTGCCTCACGGACCTCGACCTCGACGTCCGCCGCCGCCGCGCGGACGGCACGGTCGAGCTCGTCGACGAGGATGAGTTCGCCGCGCACTGCGACCGGTTCGGCTACCCGGACGACGTCGTGAGTGCGGCGCGAACCGCGGCGGCCTGGCTCTTCGACTCGTTGCGCGGCGGCATCGAGCCGTTCGGCGACGACTTCCGCCGGTGGCTCGACAAGGTGACCCCGCCCGGCGGCTCGACGCGGTAAGACGCTCCCGATAGCACGGTGACCGCGCGCCGTAAACGCGGACTCAAAGGACCAAACCCTACAATCGCCGTATCCGGGAACGATGCGGCGAACACCCGGCAAAGGGGTGGTGTGGTCCGATGGCGGTGGTCCTCGAGGGTCTCGTAGTCTTCGGCGGCGGGTTGGGCGCCGGTCTCGTGACCGCGTCGAAACGCCGGCGCGGCGCGTACGCACCGGGTACGCATGCGGCGTACGACGAGGCGATGCGTGACCCGATCGGCCGCCGGTTGCGTCAGGGGTACGCCAGCGTCGAGGTTGGCGTCTGGCTCGATCTCGCCTCCGACCGCAACGACGAGTCGCCCAAGGACCGGCTACTCGTCGGCGGACGGTACGGCGCCTGGGTCGGTGCGCGTGATCCAGGCCTGGAACTCGATCGTCTGGTGTTGCAACCGCTCGCCGAACGAGTCGCCACCGATGGCGCGGCCTATGTGGACGGCGACGCGACCACACCGTTCCGCCTGCTGATCGACATCGTGCACCCGGACGAGACGCGGCAGGAGCGGGCGTACCAGCTGCTTGAATCGCTGCTGGCGCGCTATCCAGGGGTGTTTACCCGCCTCGTCGACGGCGCGGTCGTGCCCGGTCCGGTCACGGTCATCTTGACCGGTGACGACGTGCCGCGCAGCCTGCTTGCCGCGCAACTGGATCGCGCAGTGTTCGCCGACGGTACGTTTGCCGATCTCGGCCCGTGGGGTGCGCCGCCGACGCTCGCGCCCTTGCTGAGCGAGGTGTGGTCATGGCGGTTCGGCTGGAACGGCCGCGGCGAGCTGCCGACGGCCGAGCGCGACCGTCTGCACCGTCTGGTCGCGGCCGCACACGCGGAGGGTCGGCCGGTCCGGTTCTCCGGCATCCCGCACTGGCCGCTGCGAGTGCGCACCGCGTTCTGGAGTGAGCTCAGCGCCGCCGGGGTCGATCTCGTCACCACCGCGCGTCCTCGCGCGTTCGCCACATTCCGTCGCGGGTACGGCAGCGCGGCGCCCGCATTGGTGCCGCCGACCCGTACGCGGCGACGCGATGCCACCGTACCGGGGCATGTGCTCGTGGAACGGACGCCGAGGCATGCCGCGGAGCCGGTGCTCGGCGGACCGGCGTTCGGGCGCGCTCGAGTCCGACGGCGGCCGGCATCCCCGCTGGGTTCGCGCGTCGTACGGTCGGCGGGCGCGGCTCGGGCCGGTACGCGATGATCGGAGCATGAGTCTTCGCGATGTGCTGCGGATCGCGCCCGGCGCCGCGGTGAATCTGGAGTCGATCGACCCGAACGGCACACCCGGACTCCCGAAGGGCCGCAGCCGCGACAAGGCGTGGGCGCGGGCGCAACTCGTGGCGATCGGTGAGCGACTCGCGGTGGCGCAGGAACAGCTTTTCGCGACCGCGAAGGTGTCCCAGACCCGCCCACGTGTGCTGTTGGTTTTGCAGGCGATGGACTGCGGCGGTAAGGACGGCACGGTACGCAAGGTCGCCGGCACCATGAACCCGCAAGGCCTGACCATCGTGGGCTTTGGCAAGCCGACGAAGGAGGAGCTGGAACACGACTTTCTGTGGCGGATCCGCAAGGCTTTGCCGCCACCCGGACAGATCGGTGTGTTCAACCGGTCGCACTACGAGGACGTGCTCGTGGTCCGGGTCCACAATCTGGTGGCCAAGCGGACATGGCAGTCGCGCTACAAGAGGATCAACGACTTCGAGGCGTCCCTCGTCCGGGACGGCTTCACGATCATCAAGGTGATGCTGCACATCTCGTACGCCGAGCAGGCCGCGCGCCTCGCCGAGCGCCTGAAGGACCCGACGAAATACTGGAAGTTCAATCCGGCCGATATCGACGAGCGCGCGTACTGGGACGACTACCAGGCCGCGTACGCGGATGCGTTGGCGCGTTGCTCGACCGAGGACGCGCCGTGGTACGTCGTGCCGGCCAACCGTAAGTGGTACCGCGACTGGGCGGTCGCCATGCTCCTCGACGAGACGATGGGTGACCTAGGCCTGCGCTACCCGCCGGCCGACTTCGACGTGACGGTCGAGCAGGCCCGGTTGCGCTAGGTGCGGCGTACGTCACCGGCTGACGTGTCGGTGCGCTCTCCGTGGCGGCGGAACGCCATGATCCAGGGCCGCCGGACGGGCGTACCCGCTGGCACCGGCTAGCATTCCCCCCGAATGTCCTCGCCACCCCCCGGTCGAGTTGTGGAGCCCGAAGTGCGCATCAAGATCCGCCCGAGCGATGACTCTTTCTACGACTTCTTCACCCAAGCGGCGGAGAACCTCGTCAAGGGCACCCAGCTCCTGTCCGAACTGGCCCTGCCCGGCGCCGACGTGATGGCGATCGGCGAGCGGCTAGTCGAGGTCGAGCACGACAGCGACAGCATCACTCACGATCTCTACAACAAGATCAACTCCTCCTTCATCACGCCGTTCGACCGGGAGGACATCTACCGCCTCGGCTCCGGCCTGGACGACGTCATGGATCACCTCGAGGCGATCGGTACGTTCGTCTACCTCTACGGTCTGTCCTCGTTGCCCGTGCTGCCACGCGAGATGGTCGAGATCATCGACATCCTGGACCAGCAGGCGAAGGTCACATCCGACGCGATGCGACGCCTGAAGAGCATGCGCGAGCTGCAGGAATACTGGGTCGAATGCAACCGGCTGGAGAACGAAGGTGACCGCGCATACCGCATGCTGCTGGTTCGGCTCTTCTCCGGTGAATACGACGCGTTGACCGTGCTGAAGATGAAGGAGGTCGCCGACGAACTCGAGGCGGCCTGCGACGCATTCGAACACGTCGCCAACACGGTCGAGACGATCGCGGTCAAGGAGTCCTAGTTTGCGAACCGCCCCCAGCGGCCGGCGTGCGACGCCGGCCGGATGTGTTTACCTCGCGTTCATCTCGCCCCTTGTGTCGAGCAACGCGGCGGCCATGACTTTCGCGGCGGCGCTGAATTGGATTGCGCCTTGCGGCATGCGCTACGCGGCGGCGCTGTGACCGGGCTGACGGCGACCATCGTCGTGATCGCGGTGGCGATGGTGTTCAACTACACCAACGGATTCCACGATGCGGCGAACGCGATCGCCACAAGTGTGTCCACCCGCGCCCTGACGCCGCGCTTCGCGCTGCTCATGGCGGCGGTCGGAAACCTCGTCGGCTCGCTGCCGTTCTTCCACATCGCCGGCAAAGTCGCGGCGACCGTCGGCACCGGCATCGTCGCGCCGCCGTCGGATGTAGGCGGACTGGGCGTGGTATTCGCCGGCCTGCTCGGCGCGATCACGTGGAACCTGATCACGTGGTACTACGGCCTGCCGTCGTCGTCGTCGCACGCGCTCATCGGCGGACTGATCGGTGCCGCGCTCGCCTCCGGTACGACCGATGTGTTCTGGCACGGCATCACCGCGAAGGTGATCCTGCCGATGTTTCTCTCGCCGCTGGTCGGTTTTGCACTCGGCTACCTCGTGATGACCGCGGTGCGCTGGATCTTCCGGAAGGGAAACCCCGGCAAGCTGAACCGCGGCTTCCGGATCGCGCAATCGTTCTCCGCGTTCGCGATGTCGGTCGGTCACGGCCTGCAGGACGCGTCGAAGACGATCGGCATCGTCGCGCTCGCGCTCGTGCTTGGCGGCCAGCTCGGCCCACACAGCGCCACTCCGACCTGGGTCTACCTGCTCAGTGCGTTGGTGCTCTCGCTTGGAACGTATTCCGGCGGCTGGCGGATCATCCGTACCCTCGGCCGGCGCATCATCCACCTCGGGCCGCCGGAAGGCTTCGCGGCGGAGTCGGTCGCGAGCTCGGTGTTGTGGACCACTGCCGAACTTGGCTTCCCGATCTCCACAACGCACACCATCACGTCGGCGATCATGGGTGTCGGCGCGACGAAGCGGCTGTCCGCCGTTCGCTGGGCGGTGGCCGGCAACATCGTCATCGCATGGTTCCTGACATTGCCCGCCGCCGGTCTGGTCGGAGCATTGGCGTATTTCGTGGTGCGCCCGCTGTTCAGCTGATCTAGGTCTCGTCGGCGTAGCGGATGCCAGCCTGCCGGCGGATCTGGTCCATGGTGCGCATCACCGCGAGGGTCGCGCCGTGCGGCAGCAAGGGGCTCTCGATCAGACCGGCGCGCATGCACCGCATCGCCTCGATCGCGGGGAACCGCAGGCCGTGGCCCTCGATCGGCAGATCGAGGTGCTCGTGTTCCAGGCCCCGCCATACGTCGAGCGCCTCGGGCCGGTGGAACCGAGGCGGGATCTCGATCCGACCCTCGGTGCCGGAGATCGTGGCCGTGCTCGCCCCGCTGACATCGCTGGCACACGTCAGCGCGGCGTACGCGTGATCGGCCCGCCAACTCGGCATGTCGTCGCGACCCGGCCGGTAGCCCAACAAGATCGCGGTACCCGCGTCCACGCCCTCCGGTCGCATCCGGGCGTAGCCGGTGACGTCGTCGGGCGTACCGAGAAACAACTGCGCGAGCGCGAGGACGTAGACGCCGACGTCCAACAGCGCGCCACCGCCGAGCACTGGGTTGCGGAGCCGGTGCTCGGGTCCCACACCCGACGCGAAGCTGAAGTCCGCCGTCACCGCGGCCACTTGGCCGATGGCACCGTCGGCGACCAACTCCACGGCACGACGTACCGCTGGAAGTGTCCGTGTCCACATCGCCTCGGCGAGGAACACGCGGCGCTCGCGCGCGACGGCGATCAGGTCTTCGGCCTGCGCCGCGTTGACCGTGAGTGGCTTCTCGCACAGCACTGCCTTGCCCGCGTCAAGCATCATGCGGGCCGCCGGATGGTGTGCCGGGTGCGGTCCGGCGACGTAGACGATCTCGACGTCCGGGTCGGCGGCGAGCGCGTCCCAGGTGCCATAGGGATGCGCGATCTGATTCTCGGTGGCGAATCGGCCGGCCGAGTCGTCGCTTCGTGAGGCGACGGCGACGACCTCGGCGTCGGGCACGCGCGCCAGATCGGTAACGAACGAGGTGGCGATGCCTCCGGTCGCGACGACGCCCCAGCGGATCGGTTCGGTCATGCATCCATCGAACCAGGCGTGATCGCCAGCGCCGCCGCGAGGGCCGGCAGCGGCGCTCGCGGCATGCCGATCGTCCGTCGTTGCCCAGTAGGCTCGTTGCCGTGGACGCCTACCTCATCGACGCGGTCCGTACGCCGTTCGGCAAGCACCGCGGCGGCCTCGCCGGGATCCGCACCGACGATCTCGCCGCGCTGCCCATCATCGAGCTTGTCAAGCGCCATCCCGACTTCGATCCGGCGCGGATCGACGACGTGATCTTCGGCGACACGAACGGCGCCGGCGAGGACAACCGCAACGTTGCCCGGATGGCGGCGCTGCTCGCCGGACTGCCCGACACCGTGCCCGGGGTGACCGTCAACCGGTTGTGCGGCTCCGGCGGCGAGGCGCTGATTCAGGCGGCGCGTGCGGTGCGAGCCGGCGACGCATCCGTCATGATCGCGGGCGGTGTGGAAAGCATGACGCGTGCGCCGTTCGTCATCCCCAAGCCGGACGCGGCGCAACCGGCCGCGATGCAGGTCTTCGCGACCCAGGTCGGCTGGCGGATGGTCAACCCGAAGTTCACCGCGGCACAGACCGCGTCGCTCGGCGCGTGCGCCGAGGCGGTCGCCGCGGAACTTGGCATTTCGCGACACGAGCAGGACGACTGGGCGTTGCGGTCGCACGAACGCGCGGCCGCCGCGTTCGACAAGGGCTTGCACGACGGGTACGTGTTGCCAGTCGAGTCGGTCAGTCGGGACGAGTCCATCCGTACGGACACCACTGCCGAGAAGCTCGCTGCGCTGCAACCGGCGTTCACCAAGGCGGGCACCGTGACGGCAGGCAACTCCTCGCCGATCAACGACGGTGCGATCGCGACCCTGGTCGGATCGCTCGACATCGCGAACGAGCTTGGCGTGGCGCCATTGGGACGGATCGTGGCCACCGCGACGGTTGGCATCGCGCCCGAACGGTTCACGCTCGGGCCGGTCGGCGCAATCGGCAGGGCGCTCGACCGGGCCGGTCTGTCCACATCGGACATCGTGGCATGGGAAATCAACGAGGCGTTCGCCGCGATGGTCCTCTCGGTGCTCCACGAGCTGCCGCCGCTGGACGTCGAGCGGGTCAACCCCAACGGCGGCGCGATCGCGATGGGGCATCCGCTCGGCGCGTCGGCGCCGCGTGTGATCGTCGACGTATGCCGCGAGGTCGCGCGACGCGGCGGCGGCTACGGCGTAGCGGCCGCGTGCATCGGCGTCGGCCAGGGCACCGCCGTGGTGGTCCACGTTGACTGACGGCTCCGCGCCGGCGCTCCGCCCTGACGACCTGCCGGCCGGTCTGCTCGCGCACGCTCGCGAGTTCTACGCGTCGGGCGCCGCACCCGTCACGCCGAAGACCGCGGCCACCGTGCTGTTGTTGCGACCCGCGGCGTCCGGCGCGGGCGTCGAGGTGTACGCGATCCGGCGGGTGCCGACGATGCCGTTCGCGCCCGGCATGTACGCGTTTCCCGGCGGTTCCGTCGATCCGCGCGACGCGGCCGACGACCTAGCGTGGGCGGGGCCGGACGCGGCACAGTGGGGCGCCCGGCTCGGTCAGCCACCAGGCGCCGCACAGGCGATCGTGTGCGCGGCGGTGCGTGAGGTGTTCGAGGAGTCGGGCGTGTTATTGGCCGGTGACGCGGCGACCGTGGTGCGCGACGTGTCCGACGATGACTGGGAGGCGCAGCGCGCCGCGCTCGTGGCGCGTGAACTTGGCTTCGCCGAACTGCTTCGCACGCGGCGACTCGTGCTGCGCGCCGACCTGCTCGCGCCATGGTCGCGCTGGATCACGCCGGAATTCGAGCCGCGCCGCTACGACACGTACTTCTTCCTTGCCCGGCTCCCGGACGGACAGCGGACTCGGGCTGTCGGAGGGGAGGCGGACGAGGTGCGATGGCTGCGACCGGAAGAACGGCGAGTGCTCACGATGTTGCCGCCGACCCGCGCCACGCTGGCGCAGATCGCCGGCTACGGCTCGATCGACGAACTCATCGCGGCGGCGACCGAACGGGACGCGGCCACCCCTGTGATTCCGCGATTCACGGACCACTGATGGTGCGTATAGGTATCCGGATGTAGCCCCTCCGGCAAGCCGCGTGAGCCGGCCGTCGACACCACATAGCGTGTGGCACCGCACCGGATCCCGAACTCCGGTGCGGTGCCACGACTTGTCGCGCCGCGATCCGCGGCGCGGGTCTTTTAGCCGAAGCGGCCGGTGATGTAGTCCTCGGTCTTCTTCTCGGTCGGGTTCGTGAAGATGCGCGAGGTGTCGTCGAATTCGATCAGCCGGCCGGGGTCGCCGGTCTTGTCGATGGAGAAGAACGCCGTCCGATCCGAGACGCGCGCCGCCTGCTGCATGTTGTGCGTGACGATCACGATCGTGTATTCGGTCTTCAGCTCGGTGATGAGATCCTCGATCGCGAGCGTGGAGATCGGGTCCAACGCCGAGCACGGTTCGTCCATCAGGACGATCTGCGGCTCGACCGCGATGGTACGAGCGATGCACAGGCGCTGCTGCTGGCCGCCGGACAGGCCGGCACCCGGTCGGGACAGGCGCGTGTGCACCTCGTTCCACAGGTTCGCGGCCCGCAACGCCTTCTCGCACGCTTCGTCGAGGGCCGCCTTCTTGCGTACGCCACCGAGGCGCAGGCCGGCGACCACGTTGTCGTAGATGGACATGGTCGGGAACGGGTTCGGGCGCTGGAACACCATGCCGATCATGCGGCGTACCGCGGTCACGTCGACGTCGCGGTCGTAGATGTTCTGACCGTCGATGGTCAGATCGCCCTCGACGCGCGCCCCCGGCAGCACCTCGTGCATGCGGTTGATTGACCGCAGGAACGTCGACTTGCCGCAGCCGGACGGGCCGATGAGCGCGGTCACCGACTTGGGCTCGATGGACATCGAGATCGACTCGATCGCTTTGAACGATCCGTAGTAAGCCGTGATGTTGTTCGCTTCGATTCGCTTTGCCATGGTTCGTGTCCTTGTCAGGTCTGTTCGGGCGGACCCTCTTGGCTGTGGGACTTGAGGTTGCGTTGGCTGGGTGAGCGCGGGCCGGGTCATCGCAGCTTGCTCCGTCGAGCGAGCAGCTTCGCCGCGATGGTGAGCGCGAGCACGATGATGACCAGCGTCAAGGCGGCGGTCCACGCGCGCGGAGCACCGAACTTCGTGGCCAGTCGCGCTTGGTCGTAGACGAACGTCGCGAGCGACTCCTGGTTGCCCTGGAACGGGTTGCGGTTGATGGAATCGGTGCCGCCGGCGACCAGCAGCACCGGCGCTGTCTCGCCGCACGCGCGCGCGATGGCAAGCATGATGCCGGTAACGATGCCGGCGCCTGCGGTGGGCAGGACAATCTTGACGATCGTCTTCCACTTCGGAATGCCGAGCGCGTACGCGCCTTCGCGAAGCGCCACCGGCACCAGCCGCAGCATCTCCTCCGACGCCCGCGTGATCGTCGGCAACATCAGCACGGACAGCGCAAGCGCCGCGGCGAAGCCCGAGAAGCCCGGCCGCCCGTCGTTGAAGATCGGCGACACGATCGCGACCCAGAACGCGAGGATGAATAGGCCGGCCACGATTGACGGGATGCCGGTCATCACGTCGACGAAGAACCGGATGACGCTGGCGAGGCGGCCCTTGCCGTATTCCACGACGTAGATCGCGCAGGCCACACCGAGCGGTACGGTGATCAGCGTCGCGATGCCGGCTTGTTCCAATGTGCCGAAGATCGCGTGGTATGCGCCGCCGCCGCTGTCGAACGGCGTGATGTCACGCATCGAGTTGTTGAAGAACGTCGCGTCGAAGCGTTCGAGGCCGTTGCCGATCAGCGTCTTCACCAGGTAGATCAGCGGCAAGGCAGCGAGCGCGAACGCGGCGTAGATGGTCGTCGTGGCGATGCGGTTGCGTGCCGCCCGCGGGCCCTCGACCACGCGCGACGTGAGGCCGAGCAGGATGAGGAACACCACGACCGCCGCGACGACGGTCATCGCGATGCCGCCGCGTAGTTGTCCGGCGACGTAGATGACGAGGTACGCGATCACGGCGCTGACCACCGCGATGGCGTACGGCGCCCAGCGCGGCAGCCGGCGGGCGAGCAGGTTCGCGCTCGGAGCGTTCGTGCCCGGGCTAATCGTCGCAGCGCTCATGCTGTACCTCCCGGCATGGCGACTGCGGGGCTCGCAAGCTCACTCCTCGCGCTCATGCGGCACTCACCTGGAACTCCCGCCGCCGATAGATGATCGCCCGGGCGGACACGTTGACGACCAGCGTGATAGCGAAGAGCACGAGGCCGGAGGCGATCAGTGCGCCGCGGCCGATCTGGTCGGCCTCACCGAAGTTGTTCGCGATGTTCGCGGCGATCGTGTTGCCGCCGTTGCCGAGCAGGTCGGCGGAGATGGTGAACGTCGAACCGAGCGTGAGCGCGAGCGCCATCGTCTCGCCGAGCGCGCGCCCGAGGCCGAGGATGGTTGCCGCGATGATGCCGGGGCGGCCGAACGGAAGTACGGCGGTGCGGATCATCTCCCACTTCGTCGCGCCAAGCGCCAGCGCGGCCTCCTCGTTCATCGTCGGCGTCTGCGCGAACACCTCGCGGATCAGCGCGGTGAGGATCGGCAGGATCATGATGCTCAGCACGATCGATCCGAGCATGATCGACTTTCCGTACGGACCGTCGCTTCCGAAGATCGGGATCCACCCGAAATACGTGTGCAGCCATGCGGAGAGACCGGAGATCGGCTGGACGAGATAGTCGCGGCCCCACAAGCCGTACACGATGCTCGGCACCGCGGCCAGGATGTCGATCGCGAATCCGAGTACCGAGCCGACGCGCGGCGGCGCGTAGTGCGTAAGGCACAGCGCGATGCAGATGGCGATCGGTACGGCGATCAGCAGTGCGATGAACGACGTGACGACCGTGCCGAACGCCAGCGCGGCGATGCCGAACACCGGCGGGTTGTCGCCCGGGAACCAGTTCTTGAACGTCAAGAAGTTCGCGTGGTTCGCGTTCAGTGCGGGGATCGCCTTGACGATAAGGAAAACGGCGATCGCAACGATGATGGCGAGGACCGCGAGTCCCGCGCCGCTCGTCAGGCCGCGAAACCCGGTCTCCAGGCTCCAGCGGCGTCGCCGCGGTAACGCGCCACCGCCGCCGAGCGGGGGCTCCGGCTCGCCCGGCTCGCCGCCGGGTGGGCCGGGCGTGGATCCGTCGATGTCATGACGGGTGGTGCCGTCGGTGGGTTCGTCCGGCCTGGCGGTTGGCTCCGACGAGGTCGTCGCGACCTCTGCAAAGCCGGCGAACGTGGGTTCGCTCATTCGGGTGAGCTCTCCGTTCACTGGTGTGCACCCCTGCCGAAGCAGATGGCTGCGGTGCGGGATTGAGTTGTGGATGGGGGAAGCGGACCGCCACTGGGTTGGTAGCTACCGGGCCCAGTGGCGATCCGCTTGTGCTGCGGTTAGGTCAGCTCATCGCGGACACGGTGGACGCGACCTTGGTGCGAACCGAGTCCGGCAACGGTGCGCTGCCGACCTGCGTCAGGGTCGCCTGCCCGGCCGTGCTCGAGGTGTAGCTGAGGAAGGACTTGAGCAGATTGAGCGTCCCCGAGGGGTTGCCCTTGTCGCAGACGATCTCGTAGGTCACCAGAACGATCGGGTATGCGCCCGCCGTGCTGGTGTTGTAGTCGATCGTCATCTGCAAGTCGTTGCCGGTGCCGGTGACCTGCGCGCCGGCGATCGTCTTACCAGCCGAGTCGGCGGACAGCGTCGACCACTCGCCGGCGCCGTTGAAGATCTTCGCCATGTTGAGGTTGTTCAGCGTGGCGAACGACCACTCGACGTAGCCGATCGCGCCATCCGTCGACGACAGGAACTTCGACACACCGTCGGAGCCCTTCTCCGCGTCGCCACCCGGGGCGTGCCAGACCTTGTCGTGCGGGTACGGCCACGCGGTGGATCCGGCCACGGTCCCGAGGTACTTGGTGAAGTTGTCGGTCGTGCCGGAGCTGTCCGAGCGGTGCACTGGCGTGATCTTCGTGGCCGGCAGGCTGACGCCCGGGTTGTCCGCGGCGATCGCCGGGTCGTTCCACGTGGTGATCTTGCCGTTGAAGATGCCGGCCAGGGTGGCCGCCTTGAACTGCAGGTTGGACACGCCGCTCACGTTGTAGACGACAGCGATCGGGCCGACGACCATCGGCAGGTGGATCGCGGCGCCGCCGGTGCAGTGCGCGTTCGCCTTCGGCTGGTCGGTCGCGGCCAGCGGGGAGTCGGAGCCGGCGAAGTCCGCTTGGCCAGCGATGAACGCCTGCTGGCCGGCGCCCGAGCCGGAGCCGGTGTAGTTGATCGTCGCTCCGGGGCACTGCTGGTTGTAGAGCTTGATCCAGTTCGCGATCGCGTTGGCCTGCGCCGTCGAGCCCTGCGCGTTCAGCGTGCCCGTGGCGCACTGGATGGCGCCGGCCGCTGGTGTTCCGCTCGAGGCAGGGGGAGAAGTGTTGTTGTTGTTCGTGCCGCACGCCGCCAGCGCGACTGTCGCGGTCAGCGCAATGCCGGCCAGGATGCCGAGCCGCTGAAGCTTCACGTGTTTTCGTCCCTTCGGGGTGTCAGGGCACTGGCGCACGCGCCTGCGCTCCACCGGCTTGTCCGGCCGGTCGGAACGGACGTTAGGAGCCGCAGGTAGACGCCCAACCGGTGCAAGGTGAACGAACGGTGAACAGCGCGGGACCATCCGCGTGACGGTCGGGACAGACAGAATGTCGGGCAGATGAAGGGCTTCCGCTACGGCGTTTGGGCAGCCGTTTTGCGACTCGCCAGAGACCGAATGCCGGCCCGCGGCGCTGAGCGCGCCCGGCACTTCGCTACCGGCGGGGTCGCAGTGCCGAGGGCTCAGCGCCGAGGGCTCAGCGCCGAGGGCTCAGCGCCGCCGGAAACACACGTCGGTCGTCCAGCGCAGGAACCCGAGACTCCGATAGAGCGCGACCGCCCGGGTGTTGGACTCGTCGACGTAGAGCATCACCTGATCGAGCCCGCGACCCCGCAGGTAGCGCAGCCCAGCCTCGGTGAGCGCGGCACCCAGGCCGAGCCCACGAGCATCCGGATCGACACCGAGCACGTAGACCTCGCCGATCGGATCGTGGTCGTGCTCCGCTGCGTCGTCCGGTGTGCGATCGGTGCGCAGCGCGCCGTGCACCTTCGTCCAGTGGTAACCGAGCATCTTGCCGTCGCGCATAGCGAGCAGGAACCCGTCCGGGTCGAACCAGGGTTCGGACATCCGCACGTGCAGATCGTGAATCGTCCAGCGGCCCTGATCCGGGTGGTGGGCGAAGGCACGTGCGTTTACCCGTACCCACTCTTCGTCGTCCTTGCCCGTCTCGAACGAACGCAGCGCGACCCCCTCGGGCAATTCCGGCGCGGGCACCGGCGCGAAAAGCGAGCGCCGCAGTTGGAACAGCACGCGATAGCGCTCGAAACCGAGGGACATGGCCAGGGCGGTCGCGGACGGATGGTCGCCGTGCGCCCAGAGGCGCATGCGCCCGTCCGGGTCGGTGGCGGCGGCCGCGTCGGTCAAGGCGGTCACCAGCGCTCGGCCGAGACCGCGACGGCGCCACATCGGGTGTACGACGAGTTCTGCGCTCGGCCCTTCGACGACGTCGGTCGTGTCGAGGTGGGCGTAGCCGACCAGGTCCGCGCCGTGCCGGATCAACAGGTGTACGGCCGGCGCGTCGCCACCCAGCCGGATGTGCAGCATCACGTGTTCGGAGAGCGGGTAGGCGCCGTCCGCGTCGCCGGCCGCGGTGGCCAGCCGCTGCACGTCGTCGACCTCGGCCGGGGTCAGGTGCTCCGTCTGCGCCACGACGGGTTGCATCCTCACGGGGCTACCGTATCGAACCTGACCGTGTGCGCGATCGAACCACGGCCGAGCGGTGACCAGCACCAAAGCCGGGGTTGCCCGATGGTCAGGTCAGCAGGTGGTCCGCCGGGTGGTCGACGTCGGCTGGATCGGCGGCGTCGAGGTCCGGGTCGGCGCCGGAGGTGCGATCGCCGATGCGTAGCGCATGCCGCGAGGCGCCTTTCGACTCGGCGAGCCCACGCCCGGCCGGTACGACGAACTTGTACCCAACCTGACGCACCGTACCGATCATCGACTCGTACTCGGACCCGAGCTTCGCGCGCAGCCGGCGTACGTGCACGTCGACCGTACGGGTGCCGCCGAAGTAGTCATAGCCCCACACCTCGCGCAGCATCTGGTCGCGGGTGAACACCCGGCCGGGGTGCTGTGCAAGGAACTTGAGCAGCTCGAACTCCTTATATGTGAGGTCGAGCGGCCGGCCCTTGAGGCGCGCGGCGTACGTCTGGAGATCGATGGTCAGTTCGCCGGCGCGGATCGTCGCCGAATCCTCGGACGCCGGGGTGCCGAGCTTGCCGACCGCCAGCCGGAGTCGCGCCTCGATCTCGGCCGGCCCGGCGGTGGCCAGCACGAAGTCATCGACGCCCCAATCCGCGGCGAGCGCGACCAAACCGGGTTCGGTGATCACGGCGATCAGCGGGATGCCCGATCCGGTCGCGTGCAACATCCGGCAGGTGGCACGGGCGTCGGCCAGCTCGGTGCGCGCGTCGATCATGATCACGTTCGGTGACGGGCCGGACAACAACGTACGCACGTCACGCGCCGCCGTCCGGACCACGTGGGGGAGCAGGTCGAGCGCGGGCAGCGCGGCCGCGGCGGAGCCGGTCGGCGTCGCCGTCAGCATCAGGATCTCCACGCGCGGCCCTCCCGTCTGCGGTCCGACGTCGGTGGCGGGTGGATCGAACCTCAGCGTAGCCGACCTGCTACGCACCGGGCCGGATCGGCTCACCAGGTGGGCGGTGCGCACGTCGTGACCTGCCCCGCGTCGCGATCTCGGCGCCGGGATGGCACGATCGGTGCGTGTCATGGATGCCGGGCGACGAGCCGCGCCGCGAGGACGTACGCCGCGATGGTGAGCGCCGTGCCGGCTCCATCTTCGACGAGCCGGCCGACGCCGAGTCGACCACCAGCGGCCGTCGCCGCCGAGCCCGCGGCGAGAAGGGCTTTGAGCGCACGCCCGACGCGGACCTGGTCGCCGACCGCGAGGACGTGGTACGTGTGCCGGTGGCGCCGACCCGCCGCCTGGTCAGCCTCGCGATCGCCGGCTTCGCTGGCCTGCTCGGCCTGGCCCTGGTGTTCGGTGGCTACCTGGTCCCCAGGTCCTTCGCACTCGTGGTGTTCGGCGTCCAACTGCTCTACGTGGTGACCTGGACCGTTGCGACCCGGCCGCCCGGTGCGCGAGTTGTCGCCGGGGTCGGCCTGGGCGCGGCCGCGGTCGCCGACATCGCGGTTGCTTTCCCGACTCACGCCACGATCGCACCGCTGGGCTACGTGACCGCGATAGCGTTCGCGGTCGGCATGATCGGTCAGCTTGCGCGGCGCGACGGGCGAAGCAACGTGGCCGAGAGCGTCGGCGCGACGCTGGTCATGGTCGTGGGGGTGGTCGCGTACGCATCCCTGATCACGTTGTCACGTAACCAGCTGGGGCCGGAGTCGATCGCCGCGTGTTTCGTCGGCGCCACCGTTGCGCTGGTGGTCGCGCGCGCGCTCGACGCCGTCTTCCCATTCCCTCGCACGACGCCGCAGGTCGCGCGCGGCACCATTGGGATCATCGTCGGGGCGATGGCGGGCACCGTGGCGTCCGCGTTCGTCGCATCCGCGCTCGTCGGTATGTCTCCGGGCCGTACCGTGTATGCGGGTCTGCTCACCGCGATCGCGGCGGTGCTTGCCGATCTCGGCGTCGGATATGCCGAGGCGAGCCGCGAGATCGACGGCGACGTGGGACCGCTCTGGCTGGTGCGACACATGCAGGGTCCGCTCGCCGCGTTTGCGTTGGCGGCGCCAGTGGCATATGCGATGAGCGTGATGGTGTTGCTACCCGCACTGAGCTGAGCCGCCGACCGGCGCCGGCCGCGGGCGTCGGCACCGCGGTGGCCGGGATGGAGGTTTTTGCGTGTCGCGTGTGGATCGACCGCGCCGAGGTGGCCGTGGTCTACGGATCACACTGTTCGTGGTCCTCGGGCTACTCGTGGTGCTGGTGGCCGCTGATCGGATCGGACTGCTGATCGCCGAGCACACGGTCGCCGGCCAGGTGCGCACCCACCTGGCGAGCGAGGGCGTGACGTTTGACGGCGACCCGCACGTGACCATCCACGGGTTCCCGTTCCTGACCCAGGTGCTCGCGGGCCATTACGACCGCGTCGACATCTCGATCACCAATCCGTCCACGCTCGGGGTACGCCTGGACTCGCTCACGATCTCGGCCCGCGACGTCAGCGCGCCGACCGGAGCGCTGATCGCCGGCAACGGCCATATCGAGGCCGCCACCGTGGCCGGCACCGGATCCCTCGACTGGACCGCGTTCACACAGCTGGTCGACCTCAGCGGGGTCAAGCAATACGGCATCGACCCGAAGGCCATCCGGATCGGCAGTGCAGACGCCGGACACGTCAGCATTCAGGCGCCGGCCTCGCTCGACGGCCAGACTTTCACGGTCAACGCCACCGGTACGATCTCGGTCAAACAGAACATCTTGCACGTCGGCGTGTCGAACGTCACAGCGAGTGACACCGCGCTGCCGCCCCGGTTCTCACCCACCCTCAACGCCATTGCCAAGCAGTTCACGTTCGACGTACGCATTCCACAGCTGCCGTACCGGCTCTCGCTGGACAGCGTGCGGGCAACCGCGCAAGGCATCGCGATCACCGCGAGCGCGCGCGATATCGTCCTCGGCGGCTGAGTCCTCGGCGGCTCAGACCTCGGCCGGTGGCCGTGGCGGTGTTAGGCTCGTTAGCCGTGAGCCCGCTCGACGCCACCAAGCTGGGCACCGCATCTTGCGGTGTTGATGGTGCGCGAATGTCCGCCGGCCTCGCATCCGCCTGCGCCGACGCACGGTCATCCGCCGGCGCAGCAATGCCGATGCTCACCAAGCGCCGGCCGGTCGACTTCTGCCGCGTCGCGGCGAGCCTCTGTCGCTGCTCATAAACGATCCGGCGGACCCGATCCGACGGACGAGCCGTTAGCGGCTCGGCCATCCTTTCGGGGTTCGGCAATTCGACGCGGCTGGGCCGCTCGGCAGCCAAATGATCCGCATCGGCGATCGCACAAGCTTGTTCCCGCGGCAACGCAGCCGCCATCCACCATGCATTCCGGTTATCCGCCTAGGGCGGCTTGAGGCGCATTCGCAGCCGCCGAATCCACCGCATCGAGAGGCATCATCATGGGTCGCGAATCCGTTTTGGTCTCGGCCGATTGGGCCGAGAAGAACCTGGACACGCCGGGCACCGTCTTCGTCGAGGTCGACGAGGACACGTCCGCCTACGACACCGGGCACATCCCCGGCGCAGTAAAGCTCGACTGGCGCAAGGATCTGCAGGATCAGGTCCGCCGCGATTTTGTCAACCAGCAGCAGTTCGAGGCTCTGCTGTCGGCGCGCGGGATCGCCAACAACGACACCGTCGTGCTCTACGGCGGCAACAACAACTGGTTCGCGGCCTACGCGTACTGGTATTTCAAGCTGTACGGCCACGGCGACGTCAAGCTGATCGATGGCGGTCGCAAGCGCTGGGAGCTTGATGGCCGGCCGTTGACGACCGAGCTGCCCGATCGCGCGCCGACGCAGTATTCGGCGAAGTCACCGGACAACTCGATCCGCGCGTTCCGCGACGAGGTGGTGGCCGCGATCGGCACGAAGAACCTCATCGACGTACGGTCTCCCGACGAGTACGCCGGCCGGCTGCTCGCGCCCGCGCATCTGCCGCAGGAGCAGGCGCAGCGCGCCGGACACGTACCGACTGCGCTCTCCGTACCGTGGAGCAAGGCGGCCAACGAGGACGGCACGTTCAAGTCCGACGAGGAGCTGACCGCGCTCTACCGTGCCGCTGGCCTCGACGCCGGCCGGTCCACGATCGCCTACTGCCGCATCGGTGAGCGTTCGTCGCACACCTGGTTCGTGCTGCACGAGCTGCTCCGTCACTCGGATGTCAAGAACTACGACGGTTCGTGGACCGAATACGGCTCGCTCGTCGGCGTACCGGTGGCAATCGGCGACGAGCCCGGGAGCGCGTCATGACGAGTGCGGTGGACATTGCCGGCTGCGGCGCGCCGGACCAGAGTGACGCGCTGCCGGCCGGCATCGATCTGGCGAAGGAAACGGTCATCGGCGGCACAGTGCGCGCCGACGACGGCCCGGTGGGCGGCGCCTACGTTCGGCTGCTCGACGCCTCCGGCGAGTTCACGGCGGAGGTCGTGACATCGCCGGCCGGTCAGTTCCGGTTCTTCGCGGCGCCGGGCCATTGGACGGTACGAGCGTTGTCGCGCGCCGGCAGCGGCGAGCTCATCGTCGCGGCGGACCGAGGGCTCAACGACGTCACGATTGACGTGGCGGCCGCTTAGGCGCGGCGCATATCGACCGTGGGGCACGGGGCCGGTTGGGCCGCGTGCCCCGCGGTCGTCTCAGGCACGGTGGTTTCATTGGCGGGTGACGCAGGAACCGTCGGCAGCATCGGGCAGTGGCGTGCCCGGCGGCCAGGCTCCGGTACCGCCGGCGGACGGCGGTGCGGCCGACGGCCAGGCGTCCTGGCCGCCATCACATGGCGGACAAGTTCCGGCGCCGCCGCCGGGATACGTCTGGGTCTATCCGATGCCGCCACCGCCACCCGAGCCGCCGCGCCGGGTGCCGCTCTGGCTGAAGATCATGTCGGCGGTGTGGGCGGTGGCGCTTGTCGTTGGCGCCGTCTGGTATTCGCTTCACGGGCGGCCGACGGTGCGGGAGCAGACCACGATCGCGTCCGCGCAGCCGGTGGTGGATCGCGCGATCGTGGACGTGGTCACTGCCGCGGGCAGTGGGCCGCTCGTGGCGATCTCCGGATTCGAGCGGATCGGTTCCTGCCACGTGACACCGATCCGGCCGGGTGCCGAATACCGCCGCGTGGCGGACTTCTACGCGCCGCGCGGCACCGAATCGGCGATCCTCCAGGGGATCGCGTCGCGCCTGCCGCATCGGTACGGCGCCGCTGCCACATCGGGCGGAGCGCGCACCAAGCCGTTGCTCTTCGCGGATGCCGGCGACTATGTCGCGGTTCAGGGCACTGTGCCGGCGCCCGGTGTCGTGGAGGTGGCGGCGCTGACCGGATGCCGGCCGGAGGGCAGCCTCGCAGTGTCGGAGCCGACGCCGCCGACCGGATCGGCAGAGCTGGCCGCGATCGGTCCGGTGCTCGATGCGCTCGGCCGCCCGGCCGTGCGTACCGTGACGGTCGCGTCGTTGCCGTGCCCGTCCGGCGGCTCGCTGCGCAGCGTCGCCGCCATGCTTCCGCCACGCTCCGCGCCGTCGTCGCTTGCCACCGCACTGGCTCCGGTATCGGCGGCCCCGGCCGTCGCCTCTGCCGGCACGTTCGCGTTCCGCGAGGGCTCGGTCGACGTGGTCGCGCGTACCAACGGCACGACGCATGCGGTGACCGTCATCGGCACTTCGCGCTGCTAGGCGGGCCGCCGAGCGCGCGCGTAGACGACGTTCACCGTGACCTCCGTGACGCGATCGGAACGCAGCCGCTCAACCGTGGCCTGGCGTACGCGCGCGGCCGCGTCCGCATCGAGCTGCCCGACGGTGGCGCGCAAGCCGGTGCCGAGCACGATCTGCCAGAAGTCGGCCGGGTCGGCGAGCGGGTGCGTCCCCGGCTCGGCGGCGACGTTCGGCGTCGGCGCGCCAGCGGCGCAGAACAGCTCGGCCACCGCCTCCGGTTCGGTGACGCGTGTCCACGGCTGGAAGCCGCGGAACAGATCCGGTCGCTCCGCCGCGACGGCATCCCAGAACGCCGACGCGCCAGGCTCGACCCACTGCGGACCCCACACCGTCACGGCGAGCGTGCCGCCGGGACGCACCAGGCGCCACAACTCGGTCAAGGCGGCCACCATGTCAGGCAGGAAGAAGATGCCGAACACGCAGACGACGGCGTGGTACGACTGCGATGGCAGACCGGTGCGCTCCACGTCAAGGACGCGGAACTCCACGTTCGTGAGGTTCTGCGCCACCGCCTTCGCGCGGGCCAGCGCAAGTGCCGGCTCGGCGACGTCAAGACCGAGCACGTGACCGGTCGATCCGACGGCCTGCGCGGCGGGCAGCGCCGACGCACCCGTGCCACAGCATGCGTCGAGCACGGTCTCGCCGGGCCGAGGGTCAAGCAGCGCCACAGTTCGGCGGCCGAATCTGTCCCAGAACGACAGCACCGCATCGTCAAAGTGGTCCGCGGTGGCCGCGTACGTCGCCGCGGTGACCGATTTCAGATCGGCATTGTGGGCGGTCGCTTCGGATGCCATTCGCCCATCATGGGCTCGCCGAGCCATCACGGGTCCGGACTGTCGGAGTCCGTACACAAGTTGGGTCAGTACGCGAGCGGGGTCAGTACGCGAGCCGGGTCAGTACACCAGGGCCTGCGCACCGTCGGCCAGCACCTCCTCGACGAATACCGCGGCGCCGGCGATGCGTACCCCCGGAATCACCGCGTCCGGGGTGATCCCGCGACGCGCGGCGCACTGCGTGCAGAGGGTGACCGTGCCGGCGGCGAGCACGGCGGCAAGCAGACCGTCCAACGGCGCGGCATGCGGCAGTTCGAATTCGGCGGCGCGACCGGGTAGGGCGAACCAGGCCGACTCGCCGGTCAGCCACAGCGACACGCCGGCGCCGGCGGTCACCGCGGTGGCCGCCACAGTGAATGCCTGCGAGCAGCGCTCCGGCGCGTCCGATCCAGCAGTCGCCTTGACGACGAGGCTTCTCATGGGGCCAGTCATGCGTCACAGCCTAGGATTTGCGGTGTGGTCACCGAGATCGGATTCGTGAGCCTGCTGGTCGCCGGATTCGGCGCGCTCGCCGGTGGCCTGATCTACGTCGCGGT
>DATFRR010000162.1:0-2496 GCA_035263025.1 Micromonosporaceae bacterium | reverse complement strand
GACCGACAAGCCGCTCACCATCAAGGACGGGCGCTTCGGTCCGTACGTCACCGACGGCGAGTCGAACGCGTCGCTGCGACGTGGCCAGACACCCGAGTCGATGACGATCGAGCAGGCTTCGGAGATGCTCTCCGAGAAGCGTGCCGCCGGGCCGAAGCCGCGCAAGGCCGCCGCAAAAAAGACCACAGCCAAAAAGGCTGCGCCACGTAAGGCGGCCGCGAAAAAGTCCGCCCCGCGCAAGGCGGCCGCGAAGAAGGCCGCCCCTCGCAAGCGGAGCTAGCGCTCGCGCCTCCGCTCGCGGCGCTGGGTTCCGTCGCGATCTAGGAAGCTTTGCCCGCCCAGAACCCGGGAAAGTCTCCTAGATCCATCGTTTCCGCACTGCTGTTGTCCACAGCAGACGGTCGAAGGCTGGCGTTTGCCTCCGCCAGACATCAGGATTTGCCGATGTGTCGATGGTGTTCGACGAGGCAAGCGATCTCGACCTGTTGCTCTTCCGTCAGGACCACGTGATCTCCGCCGCCCAAGCGAGGGCATTCTTTACCGAAGCCGCAATCGAGCATCGAGTTCAGTCTGGCCGATGGCAGCGTCTGCATCGTGGCGTGTTTCTGACCGACAGTGGTCCGGTGCGTTATGCGCACCGGCTGTGGTGTGCCGTCCTAGCGTCCGGTCCAGAGGCCTATCTCGCCGGCGCTACCGCGGCGGCCGCCGACGGACTCGGGCGACCACCGTTCGTCATCGACGTCCTCATCCCCTTGTCCCGTCGCGTGACGCGGCCGCCGAG
Organism: Micromonosporaceae bacterium; assembly: GCA_035263025.1. Taxonomy (GTDB): domain Bacteria; phylum Actinomycetota; class Actinomycetes; order Mycobacteriales; family Micromonosporaceae; genus DASQPR01. The sequence continues at coordinate 1,715 of DATFRR010000162.1, read as the reverse complement.
TGGCGTCGCGTTGCACCGATCAAGCGTGCTGCCGCACGGTCATTTGCATCGCATGGCGCAGCCGCCGCGGACTCGGGTAGCGCGGTCGCTCGTCGACGCCGCGCAGTGGTCCACATCGCGCGACGCTATACGAGCGCTGGTGGCCGACGCGTTTCGCCGCCGCCTGGTTGGCCTGGACGACGTCGTCAGCGTGCTCGATCAGCTGCCTCGCGCGAAGCATCGCCGCTGGATCCGGCATGTGGCAATCGAGGCGGCCGGTGGCGCGTTCTCGCTGCCCGAACTCGAATACGTGCGGCTCGGCAGACGGGCTGGACTCCCCGAGGCGAGCCGCCAAGTGACCCGTGTCGATGCACGCGGTCATCGCAGGTATCTCGACGTCCGCTACGACGAGTGGCGCGTTGTCGTCGAGATCGACGGAGGCCAGCACATCGAGCCGGCGGCGTGGTGGGCGGACATGAGACGGCAGAACGATCTCTGGATCGCGGGCGAACGTGTGCTGCGCTTCCCGGCGTGGGCGATCCGTGAACAGCCGGACGAGGTAATCGCCCAGGTTCGGGCTGCTCTGTCCGCCGCCGGGTGGTTGGGTCGCGCGCGCTCTACCACGGATCTAGGAAGCTGAACCCGGCCACAGCACTGGAAATCTTCCTAGATCCCGAAGATCTGGCGCGTGTACGCGTTGGCGAACAGCCGCCGTGGGTCGGCGCGCTCGCGTACGGCGAGGAAGTCATCGAAGCGCGGATAGACGGTACGCAGCGACGACGCGTCCCGCCAATGCAGCTTGCCCCAGTGTGGCCGCCCACCGAGACCGGAAGCCACCTCTTCGAACGCTCGCATATACGGCTCGTACGGCATGCCGACGTACTGGTGGATCGCGACGTACGCACTGTCGCGGCGGTACCCGTGCGAGAGCCAGATGTCGTCGGCGGCGGTGAACCGTACCTCGACGGGGAAGGAGACCTTAAACGGCAACCGTTCCACGATGCGGCGCAACTCGGCGAACGCCGTTGGCAAGGCATCGCGCGGCAAGCCGTACTCCATTTCGGTGAACCGTACCCGTCGTGGGGTGCAGAACACCCGGTCGGACCGCGCGGTGTAGACACGCGCGGACAGCGCACGTGCCGACACCCGGCTGATCGACGGCACCAAGGCCGGCATCGCGCGGCCAACCCGGCAGGCCCCCGCGAACACGGTGTTGGACAGGAACTCGTCGTCCAGCCAGCCACGCCACCGCGGCAGCGGGCGATCCGAGACCGAGACGCGGTCGTTGCATTTGATCTGGACGCGATCGGTATAGGGGAACCAGTACATCTCGAAGTGGTCGTGTCCGTCGACAAACGACGGCAGGTCGCCGAGCACATCCGCCAGCCGCGCGGGCCGCTCCTCGGCGCGCAACGTGAACGCGTCGACGCAGCGCAGCGTGACGTCCGTGATGACGCCGAGCGCCCCGATGCCCACCCGGGCCGCGTCGAACAGGTCCGCGTTCTCCGTCGGCGAGCAACGAAGCACCGCGCCGGTGCCGGTCACGAGCGTGAGTCCGGCCACGAACGTGGACAGGCAACCGAGTCGAGCGCCGGTGCCGTGCGTGCCGGTCGAGATCGCGCCGGAAATCGTCTGTACGTCGATGTCGCCGAGGTTCGGCATCGCCAGCCCGTGCTGCGCGAGCAGCCGGTTGAGCTTGGACAACGGCATCCCGGCCTGGACCGTCACCAGCGAGC
>DATFRR010000161.1:0-6706 GCA_035263025.1 Micromonosporaceae bacterium | reverse complement strand
CTCGTTGCGCACCGCGGGGTCGGTGCGCTCGTATCCGTCACGGTCTCCGTACCCGATGGTCACAAACTTTGGCATTCTCAAGGCCTTCCCTGGATCCGGTGCTCGGAAACCAGCTCCAGGCAAGCTCCGGGCTAGCACCGTGTTCGACCGTCCGGAGCGGCGGCAGAATGTCGCCGCCGACGCGTACCACCGTCGCCATCGTGGGGCCATCCCCGCTGGCCTGGTTGCCGCGCATTTGCTGCGACGCGCCGCTTACTCGTAGCAGTCCTGCGCGTCGAACTGGACCGCTATCTCGATGACGCGCCCGTTGGACACCGCGATGCGGTACTGGCTTGCCAGACCACCGTCGGCCACCACGTACCCGGGACCTTCGTTGCCCTGCAAGCCCTGCCACGTCGGGTAGGCAAGCTGCAGCTGCGCGAGCGTGCTTCCGATCTTGATGCCGGCCGGCGTGGTGATGCCCGGGTACGCATAGATCGCGGCGAGACCGAGCGTCGGTGAGAAGAACAACGACGGCGAGCCGCCGCTCGGCGCGGCGAGCAGCCGGCCGGTCTGACATGTCTGCCCTACCTCCGTCGTCGGCTTGCTGACGAGGTGGGTCGCCTGCGCCTGAGCGGGCGTCATGCCGAGCTTGACCGCGCCGAAGCCGTCCGGTCCGAGCACGATCTTGGACAACTTCGGCGGTGAGGTGGTGACCGGCGGAACCGTGCCGGCCGGCAGTGACGGCGTGGTGACTGTGCCGGTCGGCGCGGTCGGTGGCACCGTCGTCAGCTGCCCGGACGTCGTTTGCGAGGGCCGTGCGGTTGGCGTACCCGGCTTGTCCGATGTGCAGCCCGCGACCGCGACAATCAACGCGGCCGTGACCGCGACGGCGACGAACCGGACCGATGACATCGCGCCTCCCATCGAAGGCTGCCAACACGCGCAGCGCGGCCTCCGGATCCTAGCGGCGCCCAGCGCGGACGGTAAAGCGTCCACCGTTGCCGCGATCGTCCGGCCTTAATCGGGCGGCGCCCGTCGTAGCGCTGGGATTCTCAAAATTCGTCGGCCCGCAGTGCTAGTTCGTCTCGAACGCGCTGACGGTCCGGCTCCGCGAGCCATTCGATGTCGTACCGATCACCGTCGGTCCACTCGAAGAAGCCACTTTGCATCTCTCGAACCGTCGTCCACGGTGGATAGTCCTCGAATGACCGCTCACGGCGACCGTCCGACCACACCACGACGAACCACACCCACCACTGCCAACACAGCGGGCGACTCGGGGACCAGAACGTACCAACCGTCGAAGCGATGTGCCCATCGACCACGCCGTCACGGCGTAGCACCGCGATGCCATCACGAAACGGATCGAGGCCCGGATCAGGCTTGGGTGGCCTCAGCACGTCGCCATCTCCGCCCGCGTCATGCGGCGTTGTGCTGAAATTCGTCGCCCGTGTCGAAGAACCGACTGAGGTATGTGTCAAGCTGGCTCGCTCGTATGAGCGAGAACACCTCCGCGCCCTCGCCCGGCGCATCGAAGAGATGGAAAGACTGGTAGCAGGCGAGAACCTCGCCCTGGCCCAACAGGTCGACGTGCTCCCCTGCCTCAGCTTCCGCCATCGCGATCGCAGCATCCGCGTCCTCCGCCTCGAAGATCACGACACGCTCTTCGTAGGTGTCGCGCCAGTCGTCGGCGCTCGCCTCGAACCTGTAGAAGCTGCGGACACTGAACCAACTCATGTTCCAATGCTGGCAGGTTACTTCCGGATTCGTCATGCACGAATCTAGGTCGCCGCTGTCCGACCTCACGTGTTGAAGAGCCACTCCATTGACTCCCGTCACCGACGAACATTGGGGCGACGGGCCGGACGCAGCACCACCGCAACGACGTCACCCTCGCGGATGTCCTCAGCCTTTCGGACCGCATCCCTGAGCGGAACCAGATAGCGGCCATTTCTGGGAAAGAGCGCGGTACTGAACTCCGTGCCACCGATGACGACACGCACCGGCACTTGGCCCCAGTAGATGAGCTCGCGTGCCTCCTCCTTGAGTTCGTCGCTGTCGGACTCGGACATGGCCACGAAGAAGTACGGTGACGGCCCCCGCCACTCGATGACCTCGCCGTCGAACGTCCACTCCACGGTCACCTATTCAATCAGCGGGACCCGACGACCGCCGGGCCAAGCGCCGCTGGTCAGGTCACGTGCAGCCGAGCGATCGCCGCGCGCCGCATCGCGAGCCACAGCTCACCCTGCTCGATCGCGTCATCCAGCGCGACGTGGGTGTGCCGGGCCGGGCTGAACCATTCGCGTGGCATAGTGCGTTTGCTCGTGCCCCGAAATTCTGTGCCGAGCACCGCCATCGCGAACGACTTCATGTCGAGCGCGGAATGTGAAAACGGACTGCCACCGGTGAACCGGATCAGGTACCAGTAGACGAACATGAAGTCGTACGCGGCCGGATACCCCACGAAGACCGGCTTTCCTGGCAATGCTTCGAGCCACGTGCGGTACTCGCTCATCGCCGCACCCGGATCTCGCGGATCGGATCGGCATGCCCGCCACGCCTCGGGATTCCGCCTCCACCAGGCCATCGTGTCCGGGTCCGAGATCGCATCCGGAAGCGTCGCAAGATTCGCCGTGTACGTGCCGATCATCGCGCCGCTGGCGTCGAACGCGGCCGAGGCGAAGCTCAGCATCGAATACCGGCCCGGGATCGGCCCGTCCGCTTCGATGTCGGTGCTCACGTAGATCTCGGCCATGCGCGGACTTTAGCCGGTTGAAGCAAGCCACTCACTGAATAAATCTGACGGCAACTGGCGTCGCGTCCCCGATCAACGGACCGCTCCGTTGGATCGCTTCACAACGCCCGCACGGCACCTCACCGCGCCGACGTTCACGCCGACTGGAGCGGCCGGATCCGTATGATGAACGCATTCACACGCACTTTGTGGCGGGGGCGCAAATGGCTGTACGCGTAGACCTCAACATTTCTCTCGACGGATTCGCGACAACGACGGATCAGACACCCGATAACCCGTTCGGCGAGGACTGGTCGCGTCTGGTCGGCGCCTACGTCGCGACCAGGACATTCCGTGAACGCGTCCTGCACGACACCTCGGGCGAGGGCACGACTGGCGTGGACGACGAGTATGCGAAGTCATACTTCGCTGAGATCGGCGCGGAGATCATGGGCGCGGGGATGTTCGGTCTGCACAACTTTCCTGACGACCCGGACTGGCGAGGCTGGTGGGGCGACGAGCCACCGTTCCGCATCCCAGTGTTCGTTCTCACGCACACCGTCCCGCGACCGTCAATCGAGATGGCGGGCGGCACGACGTTCCACTTCATCGCTGCAACACCGCAGGAGGCGCTCGACCGCGCGCTGGAAGCCGCCGAGGGCAAGGACATCCGCGTGGGCGGCGGAGCCACCGTCGTGCGCGACTTCCTCAAGGCGCGGCTCGTCGACCAACTCCACGTCGCTATCGCGCCGATACTTCTGGGTCGCGGTACCCGCCTCTGGGACGACCTGCGCGGCCTCGAGTCCGACTACGACGTCACCGCCGACACAGCCGAGAGCGGAACCGTTCATTTGACGTTCCGACGGTAGTGCACGGCGACGCACAGGGCGTCAGAACCCGAACTCGAGCATGACAGCGAACGGTACCGTCAGTACTCGCCCTTGATGACGAAGTACGAGCCACGGATGGTGCCGGCAAGTTTGGACCGCTGCCGGACGAACTTGAAGCGGTCGGCGAGCTCGGCCGGAACCTCCATCCCGTCGGAGAGCTTGAAGCCGACGGCTCGCTTTCCACTGTCCTCAAGGGTGTAGAGCACGTTGATGGACAAGCCCGACTCGTAGAAGACATATGTCCAGCGGATGCCGTCGACCTCGAAGGACGTTGCCTCCAACGGCCGGGAGCCTATAACGAGGTCCCGCTCGTCCCGGAGGATGCGGTGCACGTAGGCCACCGCATCCTTGGCCCGCGACGCCGGCTCGACCGTGAAGACGTGGTCGTACTTGTTCTTGAAGTAGCGCGCCTCGTTGGCGCGTAGGCCGGCGAGGGCCTCCGAAACCGGTGACGACTTCAGGCCTGTGGTGGAGACGTTCTCGAAATCGACGACGTATGACACGTGCGCTCCCTCGACTAGTCCTCGACGTTGAATTGGAACCCCACCGCGTAGCCAGACCAACATGTTTGGTCGACGTCTGGAGATCTAGGCCGCGTCTGGGTGCTGCCAGCTGATGAGCACCGCATTCCCGAATCGATCGCGGCGTGACCACGCCTTCAGCGCGGCAGCACGACCGCGCTCGACGTCTCCCGTGCCAGTGGGTCTGTAGTCGCTCCAGGCCACTTCAACGAAACGGCCCTCGCCATCGTGCTCGCGCAGGTCAAGGCCGAGGATCACAAATCCAGCATCAGCCAACGCGTTTATGGCTGCTTCACCATGTTGAGCCGTCCACCAGGCCTCGCCGTTCTCCTCGACAGTCGCCGTCTCGGCCACGCTCGAAGGTAGGCGGCGGAGGTCTTCCACCGCCGCACGACGCGGGTACTTTCCAGTCGTCATGTTGGACTGAACCGAAACTCCACCACGTCGCCGTCCTGCATGACGTAGTCCTTGCCCTCCATGCGTACCTTGCCGGCGCTCTTTGCCGCTGTCTTCGAGCCAGCCGCCATCAGGTCGTCGTACGAGACGATCTCGGCCTTAATGAACCCGCGCTGGAAGTCGGAGTGGATGACGCCGGCCGCCTCGGGTGCGGTTGCGCCGACTGGGATCACCCAGGCGCGAGACTCCTTCGGCCCAGCGGTGAGGTACGTCTGCAGCCCGAGCGCGCCGAATCCGACCCGGATCAGTTGGTGCAGCCCGGGTTCCGGTTGCCCGATCGAGGCGAGCAGTTCGGCCGCTTCGTCGTCGGGCAGGTCGATGAGCTCCGATTCGATCTTCGCGTCCATGAAAACGGCCTCGGCGGGCGCAACGAGCTCACGCATCGACGCCAGGAACGCGTCGTCCGCCAACTCCTCCTCGTCGACATTGAAGACGTAGAGAAATGGCTTGGCCGTCAACAGGTGCAGCTCGTCCAGTTCGGCCATGTCGATCTTCGCGTCGGCGGCGCCGGCGTAGAGCGTCGTACCCCCATTGAGCAGTTCACGCGCGGCGGACGCGGCGGCCAGCGTCGCCGCGCGTTCCTTCCGCAGCCGTGATTCCTTCTCTAGCCGCGGGATCGCGCGGTCCAGCGTCTGAAGGTCCGCCAGCATCAGCTCGGTGTTGATCGTCTCGATGTCGTCCGCGGGTGACACCTTGCCTTCGACGTGCACCACGTTCGGGTCGGAGAACGCCCGGACCACCTGGCAGATCGCCGACGCCTCGCGAATGTTCGCGAGGAATGCGTTGCCCCGGCCTTGTCCGGTCGACGCGCCTCGGACAAGCCCAGCGATGTCGACGAAGGACACCGGCGCCGGCACGGTCTTGACCGACTCGAACATCTCGGCAAGCTTGTCGAGCCGCGGATCCGGCAGCCCGACCACACCGACGTTCGGCTCGATCGTCGCGAACGGGTAATTCGCCGCCAGGACCTGGTTCTTCGTCAGCGCGTTGAATAGCGTCGACTTGCCGACGTTGGGCAGGCCCACGATGCCGATGGTCAAGCTCACGGCGTACCAGCTTACGCACGGCGGGTGGCGCGGACGCAGCTAGTCGGCCAGAGCAACACGTATGTCTCTGCTCGCATTGATGCGAGCAGAGACATAGGACGCCCAAAGAACACAGGACGCCGGACGACGACCGACCCGCTCCGGATCAGCCGCCAGATCGCGGCATCACAGGTTGATCATGTGACCAGCGAGGCCATGTACGGCTTCCTTCACCGCCTCGCTAAGCGTCGGATGCGAGTGGATGTTGCGGGCGACCTCCAGCGCACGCAGCTCCCACTGCTGCGCGAGTGTCAGCTCAGGCAACAGCTCCGTCACGTCCGGGCCGATCATGTGCGCGCCGAGGAATTCGCCGGTGGCCTCGTCGCTCAGCAGCTTCACGAAGCCGACCGGGTCAGCGATGCCCTGTGCCTTGCCATTGGCCGTAAACGGGAACTTCGCCACCTTTACCGCGAAGCCCTTCTCGCGTGCCTGCGCCTCGGTCCAGCCGAAGCTCGCGATCTGCGGCTGGCAGAACGTCGCGCGCGGCACCATGACGAAGTCGATCTCCATTGTCTCCGCGCCGGCGATCGTCTCGGCAGCCACGATCCCCATGGCCTCCGCGGCGTGCGCGAGCATCAGCTCCGCGGTCACGTCGCCGATCGCGAAGATGTGCGAAACGTTGGTACGCCCACGTCGATCCACCGCGATCTCGCGTCGTGGACCGAGCGCCACCCCGGTCGCCTCGAGCCCGTACCCGTTGACGTTCGGGGCGAAGCCGATCGCCTGCAACACCACGTCGGCATGACGTGTTTCGGTCTTGCCACCGCGGACGTACGTCACCGCAACCGAATCGGCCGACTCCTCGATCGCTTGCACCTGCGCGCCGGTCAGCACGTCCACGCCGAGTCGCCGGTAGCGGCGCGCCAACTCGGCAGAGACCTCCTCGTCCTCCAACGGCATCATCCGGTCCAGATACTCGAGGATCGTCACCTCGACGCCGTAGTTGCGCAGCACGTACGCGAACTCGACGCCCACCGCGCCGGCGCCCACGATGATGATGCTCGCCGGCAGCGTGTCGGACAGGATCTGCTCGGT
>DATFRR010000160.1:0-21832 GCA_035263025.1 Micromonosporaceae bacterium | reverse complement strand
GACGGCGGGGCGGATGGATGACCATCCGCCCCGCCGTCCCTCACCCCCATGTCGCGCCCGACCCGCACCCCCCAGTTCGGGTCGGGCTTCCGGGAAACGCGGGGAGGCGTCCCCGGAGTTGGTCCGGGCCGGCGGCGCCGGCCCGGCGTCGTTGGTTACGCGTCGCGCCGCTTCATCAGATACGCACCGATGGCCAGCGGTACGAGCCACCAGATCGTGAACGTGATGTAGCCGGTCCACGGCGCGAGACCGTTGGTCTGCGGAACCGTCGTAAAGATCATCCCGCCAGCGTTCGACGTGAAGTGCTCGTAGATCCACTTCCCCCAGCCGCCGGGCAGAGCGTTGAGGATCAGCGGCACGACGAACAGCAACGCGACCGCGATGGTGATGGCCCCGGCCGTGTGACGGATCAATGCGCCGAACGCGAATCCGAACAGGCCGCTCGCGAGCACATAGAGCCCGGCGCCGATGACCGCCCGCAGCACGCCCGGATCACCCAGGTGCGCCGCGAGGTGCTGGTGTGCCCAGAACGGCATCGCGGCGTAGAACGCGGCAAACGCGGTGATCATGCCGACGATGGTCGCGACGATCGCGAAGACGATCCCCTTGCCCAGCAGGACCCGTAGCCGATTCGGCACTGCGGTCAGCGTTGGTTTGATGCCACCTGTGGAGTACTCCGTGGTGACCGCCATCACGCCTAGCACCGCGATGGCGAGTTGGCCGAGCACTAGCCCCGACAGCGAGTTGAACGTGACGTCCAGGTGTGCGCGATCGGATGGGCTCATCCGGTTGAGATGCGTGCTCGCGCCCCACGCCGCGAGAACGCTCAAGCCCACGGTCGAGATGATCAGGGTCAGCAGTGTCCAGAAGGTCGATCGGACCGACCAGAATTTCGTCCACTCGGACCGGACCACGTTGCCGAGACTGGCGCGTGCGTGGTCATAGCGGCGACGCGGTATCGCGGTCGGCGCGGCCGTGATGGTGCTCACTTGGATCCCCCCGCCATCGCCGAGTCGAACACGGCGTCGTCATAGTGCGCTTGGTATTCGACCGAGTCACGCGTCATCTCCATGAACGCCTCTTCCAGCGAGGAACGCTGGGCGAAGAGCTCGTGCACGGTCAGGTGGTTCGCCGCGGCCAGGTCGCCGACCTGATCGGTGGTCATGCCCTCGATCTGCAGGAACCCGTCGACGTCGGTGACCTTGACCTCGGCCCGGGCGAGCGCGTCGCGCATCGCCTCGACCTGGGGCGTCCGCACGCGCACCGTCCCCGTGGAGTTCTGCGAAATGAACTCCGAGACGCTCGTGTCGGCCAGCAACTTGCCGCGGCCGATCACGATCAGGTGCTCGGCGGTCAAGGACATCTCACTCATCAGATGGCTCGACACGAACACGGTGCGTCCGGCCGCCGCCTCTCGCTGCATGAAGTGGCGGATCCAGAGGATGCCCTCCGGGTCCAGACCATTGACCGGCTCGTCGAACATCAGGATCTGGGGATCGCCGAGCATCGCGGCCGCGATGCCGAGGCGCTGCGACATGCCCAGCGAGAAGCCCTTGATGCGCTTGTCCGCAACCTCGCCCATGCCGACCAGGTCGAGCACCTCACGCACCCGCGCGACCGGCAGGCCGTTGGACTGCGCGAGCGATTTGAGGTGCGCCCGAGCGGTCCGACCGCCGTGCACGTCCTTCGCGTCAAGCAGCGCGCCGACCTCACGCATCGGCGCCTTCGCCGCCGCGTACGGGTGGCCGTTGACCAGCGCGCGCCCGTGCGTCGGCCGGTCCAGGCCGAGGATCATGCGCATCGTCGTCGACTTGCCGGCGCCGTTCGGGCCAAGGAAGCCGGTGACGATGCCCGGTTTGACGGTGAAGCTCAGATCGTCGACGGCAACCTTGTCGCCGAAGCGTTTGGTGAGGCCCTGGGCCTCGATCATGACGGTCCCCCTGTGTCCGTTGCGATCGACGTGCACCGGGACGATGCAGGTCGACGGTAGGAGCTGACGCTGCGGCAATGTCAAGCTCACCGACCGCGATCAACATGGTCCAAGGTACGCGTCGGACTCAATCGAATAAGAGAGGGAGAACGCCGGACCGTACCCTGAGCGATCTCTGTGCGCGACCCCTAAGGGTGACCGCGGTCACGCCGGTGACCTGCCGCAACGTTCAGCAAGCGTCAGCCGACCCGGACGGCGTCGATCAGCGCGAGGTCTCCCGTGATGTCGAGCACATCGACGCCGATGCGGCCGTGCAGCACCAGCATCAGGTCACTGGCGGTGCCGGCCACAACCCCTCGCGCCCGCAGATCCTCGTCGTCGAAGATCGTGTCGGTGTCGAGCAGCGCGATGCCGTCGCCGCGCAGCCGTACGTGCCAGGTGTGGTCGATATCGGTGGCGCGCAACGCAACGAGGCCGCTCGGTCGGGCCGCCACCGCGCGATGGCCGGCCGGCAGAAACGTGTCCAGCACCTCTGCGACGCCGTCGCTGGCGAGCTTCGCTTCGATCGGTTCCGCGGCACCGGCGGTCATCTGGGCGTCCCACCGAGCAACTGCGGTCTCCATGGCGAGCCGGCGTTGCCAGAACGCCGCCTTCTTTGGCTGCGGGGCCCAGTTCCAGGCTGGGGCGTCGGCGTCGAGGCCGTCGAGGGTCTGCACCGTCTTGGCGAACACATCGTCCCACCACCCACGGATGTCGGCCGGCATCGGCTCCTCGAGGTATGCCGACAGCGGCCGGTCCGGTTGGGTGGTCACGCCGCGCGGCGCGTGGTCGGTGACCCAGCGGTAGACGCTGCCGAGGTGGCGCAACAGGTCGGCCATCGTCCACTGCGGACGCGAGGGTGTCGACATGTCGAGGTTGACCTCCGCCGCGGCGAGGCGCAGCGCTGGTCCGTCGCTACGGATGGCGGCGAGCCACATTTCTTTGCCGCCGTGGATTCGGCTCATGCCGTGGATTCGGCTCATGACGCCTCCTCGGAGCCCTCGGCAACCAGCGGTGTCACGTCCATACCCGAGCGCACGCGCGCTCATCCCTATCTCGATCGTCCGTCGCCGGCTGTCGGCGTGCCATCGGTAACGCCAAGAACCCACCCGACGAGTGGCTATCGCCACGGTCACACCGACGCGCCCTCAGCGTGTCGCGCCGTGACACGAGCGCTTGGCCGACCCGCGGCCACGGCCGGCCATCTTCAGCCTAGGGTGACTTCGTGCACCCGCGGGGACTCGACCTAGCCGAATACACGACGCTGCGCCTCGGTGGGCCGGCGCAGCGGGTGCTGGTCGCCGCCGCTGAGTCGGAGATCAAGCAGATAACCGCCGATAGCGGCATAGAACGGAACAGACTCCTCATTCTGGCCGGTGGGAGCAACGTCGTCATCGCCGACGCCGGTTTCGACGGTACGGCGGTGCTGATCCGTACCACCGGTGTCGACGTCCGGCGCGTCGACGAGTCCGTCGAGGTGACCGTACAAGCCGGCGAGCCCTGGGAGCCGTTCGTCGAGCGAGCGGTGGCCGACGGCTGGTCCGGTGTTGAGTGCCTGTCCGGCATCCCCGGATCCACCGGTGCGACGCCGATGCAGAACGTCGGTGCGTACGGCCAAGAGGTCGCCGACGTGATCGCGGGAGTACGAGTGCTCGACCGAGCCACCGGCGACGTCGGATGGCGTACGCCCGCGGAGTGCCACTTCGGATACCGGTCCAGCGTGTTCCGGTCCACCGACCGATGGATCGTGCTGGCCGTGACGTTCCGCCTATCCGTGTCTCGACAGTCGGCGCCAATCCGCTACCCGGAACTCGCGGCCGCGCTCGACGTACCGATCGGGGAGCGCGTCGACACGGTCGCCGTACGGGACGCGGTGCTCCGCCTGCGCGCCGGCAAGGGGATGGTGCTCGACCCGGCGGACCGTGACACGTTCAGCGCCGGGTCGTTCTTCATGAATCCGGTGCTGGCCGGTGCGGACTTCGACGCCGTGGTGGCACGCGCAGCAGATATCGGCGCGCCGCCGGCATTTCCCGGCCCGGACGGCACGGTCAAAACCAGCGCGGCCTGGTTGATCGAGAAGGCCGGCTTCAAAAAGGGGTACGGATCGTCGCGCATCGCGATCTCGACAAAGCACACGCTCGCGCTCACGAACCGCGGCGGCGGCACGACGGCGGAGCTTCTCGCGCTCGCGCGGGACATCCGTGACGGCGTCGACGACCGGTTCGGCATCGTGTTGCGTCCCGAACCGACGTTGGTGAACTGCGCACTCTGACGAGCGCCTCACCGGAACTGGTTGGCGGCTGACGCCACGCCGCGGAACCGGTCAGCGGCTGACCGCCACGCCGCGTACGCCACCGAGCGCTCGCAACTCCGTGGCGATCTCGGTGATGGCTCGGCGGTGCTCCGCGCGGGACACGATCGTGACGGTCTGCAGCGAGTTGACGTATGCCACGCCGATGACTCGCGACTTCGGCAGGATCGCGCTGGCTCGCTTGACCACGCTGTCGATGTGAGCCTCCGGATCGACGGTGAGCGTGATCTCGAGCATCCGGCGTCGCGGCAGCGCATCACGCTCGAACACCTTCACCAGCAACAGGATCCCGAGGCCGACCACAGTGCTCAGCCATGCGGCGTTCCAGCTTCGAAGACCCACGGCGACGCCGATCGCCGCGGTCAGCCACAGCGAAGCGGCCGTCGTAAGTCCGCGTACCGTCGCGCCCTCACGCAGGATCGCGCCAGCGCCAAGGAAGCCGATGCCCGTCACGACCTGGGCGGCGATGCGGGTCGGATCGGTGTGCAACGTGATCGCGCCGGTCAGCGTGAACACCGCGGCACCCAGGCAGACGAGCATGTGGGTACGCAGACCGGCGGCCTGCGCGGACAGCTCGCGCTCGAGTCCGATGGCAGCGCCCAAACCGGCGGAGACCAGTATCTGCACCGGTACCACCACGTCCACGCCGCCGATCACCATCCGCTCATTATGGCCACCACCAGTGCGTCCCTGTATCACTGTGAGGGGACGGTGCGCCGACCGAAGGTCCAGGCGCTTGGACTAGCTAAGAGTGCGCCGACCGAAGGTCCAGGCGCCTTGACTAGCGAAGAGTGCCGACCGAAGGTCCAGGCGCTTCGGCTAGCTGAGAGCGCTTCGACTAGCTAACTGCTGTCCACGCGATCGTCGCCTCGCCAAGCCGCCATCGAGGCGGCCGGTCCATGATTGGCCAGCCGCTTGCCTGCAGCGCCGACACCGCGCGCACCCAGCGCTGGCGGGCGCCGAGCGCGGCGTAGGGGCGAGCGGTGCGCCATGCCGAGTCGAATGCTCCCAGAAACTCGTGCACGGCTTGACCGGGCACGTTGCGATGGATCAGCGCCTTCGGCAGCCGTTCGGCGAACGTCGCCGGGCTGTTCAGCGTGGCGAGGCGTGCCGCGACGGTGAGCGACACCGGCCCGGTCGCGTCGAGTCGTACCCAGCACGCGAGCCGCCCCAACTCGTCGCAGGTGCCTTCCACGACAATGCCGCTCGGTGCCAAGCACGCGGTCATCGTCGCCCACGCGGTCGCCACCGCCGACTCGTCGTATTGGCGCAGCACGTTCATCGCCCGTACCACGGTTGGGCGCAGCCCAGCGAGTTCGAAGCCGCCTCGGGTGAACGTCAGCCCGGGCGGTTGCGCCGCCGATTGCGCGTCCGCAACGCGTACCGGATCGATCTCGACGCCGACTACCCGCACGTCCCGACGGACCGCGACCAGGCGCGAGCGCAACTCCACGGCGGTCACCGGCGTGGCACCGAAGCCGAGGTCGATGACCAGGGGATCGTCTGCACGGGCCAGCGCCTCGGCGCAGTGGTAGGCGATCCACGAGTCGACTCGGCGGAGCCGGTTCGCATTGGTGGTGCCACGCGTCACCGCGCCGACTGGGCGGTCGGCGGGCTGGTGGGCGCCACGTGGTGTCACGCGTCGTCGAAGACCCGATGGACCTTGTGCTGTGCGGCCTGCGCGAGCGGGCGGATCACGAGCTTGTCCACGTTGACGTGATGCGGGCGGGTCGCGCACCACGCGACGCAGTCCGCGATGTCGTCGGCGACCAACGGCTCGGCCACACCGGCGTAGACCGCGGCCGCCTTGGACGCGTCGCCCCGGAAGCGGACCAACGCGAACTCGTCCGTCCGAACCATGCCCGGGTCGATCTCGATGACGCGCACCGGCTCGCCGGACAGCTCCAACCGCAGCGTGCCGGTGAGCGCCGCAACCGCGTGCTTCGCGGCCGTATATCCGCCGCCGCCCTCGTAGACGATGTCGGCCGCGGTCGACCCCATCACGATGACCGTGCCGCGACCGCTCGCTATCAGGGCCGGCAGGAGCGCCTTCGTGACGCGCAGCGTGCCGAGCACGTTCACGTCGAACATGCGCTGCCAGTCGTCCACCGATGCGTCCGCGACCGGGTCTGCGCCGAACGCGCCGCCCGCGATGTTGACGAGCAGTTCCAGATCGCCGTCGAGGTCGGCCACCGTCGCGGCGAGCGCGGTGACGTCCTCGTCACGCGTCACATCCGCCGGTACGGCCGTAACCGCGCCACCACTGTCGGTTATCTCGTGTGCGAGTTTGTCGAGGCGGTCCGGCCGGCGAGCCGCGACGACAACGTGGAAGCCCTCGGCGGCGAGCCGGCGGGCGGACGCGGCGCCGATGCCGCTCGACGCACCCGTCACGACGGCGATCTTCGTGTCAGCCATGTCGAGAAATCTAGCCGCACTCCTAGTTGGTCAAAGCGCCTGGACCTTCGGTCGACTCTTCGCTAGTCAAAGCGCCTGGACCTCCGGTCGACTCTTCGCTAGTCAAAGCGCCTGGACCTCCGGTCGGCGCACCGTCCCTTGGAGTGATATGCGGGAAGTCGGCGCGGTTGGTGGTGGCGAATTTGCATGCTTTGCCGCGACATAACGCCAGGTCACCGAGAGGTTGGTCACGTCGAGGGGTGCTGACGGGCATGAACGACGCGGGATGGGGAAGATCGGACGGCGGCGTGGGGTTAAATCGTGTGGCGCCGGCGCGTGGCGGTCGCCACAGATCGTCCACAACACAGGGTTTCCACAGCAACGACGGCGCGTGACGGCAGCGGCGGGACAGCGAAGACCGGTCCGCGACGCCGTATCGGACGAAGACGCCGTACCGGACGAAGGAGCGAGCGTGGCATCCGCCCACCGCGATTGTCTGCCCCGACGGGTTGCCACCCTCTCCGTACACACGTCGCCGCTGGACCAACCGGGCACCGGTGACGCGGGCGGCATGAACGTGTACATCGTGGAGACCGCGAAGCGGCTCGCCGCGGCCGGTGTCGAGGTGGAGATCTTCACGCGCGCGACCTGTTCCGAATTGCCGGCGCACGTCGAGATGGCGCCCGGGGTGCTGGTCCGACACATCAACGCCGGCCCGTTCGAGGGCCTCGCGAAGGAAGATCTGCCCGCACAGATGTGCGCGTTCACCACCGGCGTGCTGCGCGCCGAGGCTTCCGAAGCGCCCGGCTACTACGACCTCGTGCACTCGCACTACTGGCTTTCCGGGCAGGTCGGCTGGCTCGCGAAGGACCGCTGGGGCGTGCCGCTCGTGCATACCGCGCACACCCTGGCGAAGGTTAAGAACCGGCTGCTCGCGGCCGGTGACGCGGCCGAGCCGAAGGCTCGCGTGATTGGCGAAGAGCAAGTGGTGGCCGCTAGCGACCGTCTCGTCGCAAATACGCCGACCGAGGCCGGCGAGCTCATCGACCTCTATGACGCGGACGCCGCACGGGTGGCCGTGGTGGAGCCCGGTGTCGATCTCGACCGGTTCCGCCCGCCGATGGTCGGCCGTGAGGCGGACTCTCGCGCCGCTGCGCGCCGCCGTTTCGGGCTGCCCGCCGACGGGCACGTCGTCGCGTTCGTGGGGCGGATCCAACCGCTGAAGGCACCGGACGTCCTGCTGCACGCGGCCGCACGGCTGCGTGAGGTCGATCCGGCCACCGCCGCCGGGCTCACCATCGTGGTCGTCGGCGGCAACAGCGGGTCCGGCCTCGATCTGATCGCGATCGCTGAGTCTCTCGGGCTGACGGCGCATGTCCGCCTGCTGCCGCCGCAGGACGGTCCGGCCCTCGTGGACGTCTACCGCGCCGCAGACGTTGTCGCGGTGCCCAGCTACAACGAATCGTTCGGGCTCGTCGCACTGGAGGCGCAGGCGTGTGGCACACCGGTCGTAGCGGCCTCGGTCGGCGGACTGGTGACGGCGGTCCGCGACGGTGTCTCGGGCGTACTCGTCGACGGTCACCACGCGGACGAATGGGCGACCGTGCTCGGCGACCTCCTGACCCAGCCACGGCGGCGAGCCGCGCTGAGCGCCGGGGCGGTCGGTCACGCGCACGGGTATTCGTGGAGCCGGACCGCGTCCGGTCTGCTCGCGGTCTACCGTGAAGCGATGTCCGAACACCGTGACCGGATCGCCGCCGAGCTTGGCCGAGTGCTGCAGCGCTCGCCGGTCGGCGCGGTGGCATGACCAACAGCGCAGCCACGGCGGTCGCGTGCGCGACCATCGAGGCTGCGCTGACCGAACGCGATCTTGCCTGGGAGCGTACCGGCGACACGTCGTACGTCGTGACCCTGCCCGGCGCGCACAAGCTCAAGACCGCGGTGAACCTCATCGTCGGCGCGCATGCGCTGCGCATCGAGGCCTTCGTGATGCGCCAGCCCGACGAGCACCGCGAGGAGTTGTGGGCGTACCTGTTGCAGCACAACGCACGCATGTACGGCATGGCGTTCGCGATCGACGCGGTCGGCGACGTCTACCTGACCGGCCGTACGCCATTGCACGCGGTCACGGCCGACGAGTTGGATCGCTTGCTCGGCGCGGTGCTGACCTACGCGGACGACAACTTCGACACGATGCTCGAGATCGGCTTCGCGACCGCGATCCGGCGGGAGTGGGCCTGGCGGGCGTCGCGCGGCGAGTCGCTGGACAACCTGCGCGCGTTCCAGCATCTCGTCGAGCCGGCCGATTGACGGCTGCGGCGCGCCGCTCAGGAGGATCCCGTGACACGTCGCGCGGGACGGCCGTTCAGTAGCGCCCAGCGCGACGCATCGCCTGGAAATAGCGGGTAGTCGGCGGTGCAAGCAGCGTGATCCCCAGACACAGCGCGAGGATCGGCACGCCGAACGCGCCGACCTTCAATGCCGCCGCCACCGTGGATGGCATGTCCCCGGTCTGCAAGGCCTCGATGTGGCTGGTGAACTCGTTGCTGTCCCCGATCGCCGTGCTGACCGTCATATTCGGGCCCCATGCGGCGTCGAAGCCGATGCACAGCAGGGTCGTGAGACCGGCCAGGATCAACGCCCGAGTTCGGCTGCTACTGCTGCCGGCGCTCAGCGGCACGACGGTACGCGCCATGAAAAACACCATGACGAGACCCAAGGCCAACGTCACGACGTCGCGGATGTAGTACACGATCTTCCCGTAACCGGTCAGCTGGTAGCCGGTTTCGTCGGTGGCCTGGGAAATGTCGTGCGAGAGATTCGCCAGGTGCAGCACCGCGCAAAGCATCACGACGGTCAATCCGGCGATGATCAATGCGACAAGTGCCGCACCGATCTTGACCAGCGGGTTGTCCGCCGGCATCGGTTCAAGGTCCGCCACGAGCCGAGACATTAAGTCGAGCAGCGGCGCACGTCAATGGCCGGACAGGCCCGGTCCGTCGAGTGCGGCCGCCGCGCGTTCGAGGACGTCGTGCCACGGCCGCGCCGCAATCACGGGTACGCCGTGCCGGACTGCCTCGTCGGCGAGCCAACGCGACCACGCGGCGCTGACCTCCGCGCGCTTTCGTTGCTCGCCAGCGTCGGGTTCGCGGGACGCATAGTTTGCCGCGATCTGATCCGCGTCCGGCTCGACGACGAACAACGCGCGCACTCTCGACTCGGCCGGCTGACCGGCGTACCCACTGTGGACGGTGAACGCGGGCCGCAGGAAATCGCCCTCGATGACGACCGGCATGTCCGTCTCCAAGTGGTTGCCGATGATGGCGGCGAGCGCTGGCTCGAGGGCCGCGGCGAGCGCGATGCCCTGCGCCATGATCTGTTCGGGCGGCGCATCGAACGCGGTCGGATGGGTCTGCCAGTAGAAGAGCTCGGGCTGCTGGTCGGGCGTGGTCATCGCCTCGAGCGCGCAGACGATGTCGTCGATCTCCAGCACCGGTACGCCGAAGCGGCGGCCGAGTGGGTATGCCACCGAGCTTTTGCCCGCGCCGGATGCGCCACCGATCAGCAGGACAATCCAACCTCGTTCGGTCACATGATCACCTTAGGGGCTGATTCTGAACAGCACTTCTCACGTGGCGGGCGCGGATCCGGCCGGTGCGCACGGCCACTCGTGGGGGCGCGAGAATGGCGGCATGACTGACCGGCCGTACACGTTGATCCTGCTCCGCCACGGCGAGAGCGAGTGGAACGCGAAGAACCTGTTCACCGGCTGGGTCGACGTCGACCTGACCGCGGCCGGCGAGGCCGAGGCGCGCCGCGGCGGGGAGCTGCTCCGCGAACACGGCCTGCTGCCCGACGTCGTACACACGTCGGTGCTCCGTCGCGCCATCCGCACCGCGGAGATCACGTTGAACGCGATCGATCGGCACTGGATCCCGGTGTCGCGATCGTGGCGGCTGAACGAGCGTCACTACGGCGCGCTGCAGGGCAAGAACAAGAAGCAGACGCTCGAGGAGTACGGCGAGGAGCAGTTCACGCTGTGGCGCCGGTCCTACGACGTGCCGCCGCCACCGATCGCGGTGGACGACGAGTTCTCGCAATACGACGACGCGCGCTACAGCACGCTGCCGCCCGATGTCCGGCCGGTGACCGAGTGTCTCAAGGACGTGCTCGAGCGCGCGTTGCCGTACTGGACCGACGCCATCGTGCCGGACCTTCGGGTGGGCCGTACGGTGCTCGTCGCGGCGCATGGCAATTCGTTGCGCGCGCTGGTGAAGCACCTCGACGCGATCTCCGACGCGGACATCGCGGCGGTCAATATCCCGACCGGCATCCCGCTGTGCTACGACCTCGACCCGGTCACGTTGCGGCCGGTCACGCCCGGCGGGGCCTACCTCGATCCGGCCGCCGCGATCGAGGCGGCCGCCGCGGTGGCGAATCAGGGTCGGTAGCGGCCACCGTTCCGGAGCGCATCGTGACGTTGGCCCGAATCAGGACGCCGCGGTCTCGCCGGTGACGAAGAAGACCACCTGGTTGCCGGCATTCACGGCGTGGTCGGCGAACCGTTCGTAGTAGCGGCCGAGCAAGGCGCCGTCGATGGCCGCCTCGACGCCGTGGCGCCATGCCGCGCCGAGCATGAACGCGAGCAGTTGCCGGTGCAGCTCGTCCATCTGGTCGTCGTCGCGCTCCAACTCGGCGGCCTGCACCGCGTCGGCGGTGGACAGCACGGCGACGCTCTTGGCCGCGATCCGGTCGGCGACCTCGGCCATCTCGCGGATGACCGGCCGCAGCTCTTCGGGAACGGCGATGGCCGGGTGGCGGCGCAGCGAGATCTCCGCGATGTGCTCGGCGAGATCACCCATCCGTTCGATGTCACTCGCCGCGTGCAGCGCGGTGATCACCTCGCGGAGGTCGGACGCGACCGGCGCCTGGCGGGCCAACAGTTCGTAAGTCAACGCCTCGACGCGGCGGTAGAGCGCGTCGATCTCGTTGTCCGTCATGGCGACCTGCTCGGCCTCTGTCCGGTCGCCCTCGAGGAGCGCGACGGTCGCCTTCCGCATCGCCAGGCGGGCCGCGTTGGCCATCTCGACCAACAGACGACTGACCTGGGCGAGCTCGGCTCGAAACTCCTCGCGCACGATGTCTCCTCCGGGGGTCAGGCGGCCGGCCGCGACGAAAGGTGCCCGAAGGGGCGGCAAGCGATGCCCGAAGGTGGCGTCGAGGCCGGCGGTGTCGCCTGAACTCTAGGGCCCGTACGGCGTCGGCAGCATGAACGCGGGTGAACGGCGCCGGGCGTAGTGGTGAACATTGCGCGATTGGCGCCCGATTTGTCGCATTTCACATGTTCATTTGGTAAACGTACGACCTACCATCACAGCGTGGAGTGGACGCGCAGCAGCAAGGGGCTGGGTCGTCGCAGCCTCGACGCGTTGCGAGTAGGAGTTCTGGTGCTCGACAGCGAGGACCGCCCAGTGCTCGCCAACCCCTCCGCACACGAGATGGGCCTGCTGCGCCCGGGAATCGCCGGCGGCGCCGCGGTCGCGCACACGCTCATCCGTACGCTGGCCGGACAGGCCCGCCGCTCGGGTACCCATCGCGAGGTGGAACTGGACATGCCTCGTGGCCGCGACGCGGAGCCGCTAGGCGTACACATCCGCGCGGTCGCGCTCGAAGACGGGCACGTCACGGTCGAAGCGTTGGACGTCAGCGAGTCCCACCGCCTCAACCGGGTGCGGCGCGATTTCGTCGCGAACGTCAGCCACGAACTCAAGACACCGGTCGGTGCGCTGCAACTGTTGGCCGAAGCGCTCGCCGACGCGATGGACGAGGAGGCGGGTGCCGATCCGCAGGCCGCGCGCCGCTTCGCCGAGCGGATCCGCAACGAGTCCGACCGCCTGGGGCGCTTGGTCACCGAGTTGCTTGAGTTGTCCCGCCTGCAGGGTGGCGAGCCGGTGCCGAGCCCAGAGCCGGTCGCGATCGACCGCGTAGTAGCCGAAGTCATCGACCGCACTCGGACCGCCGCATCGGCCAAGGGATTCGAGGTTGGCTGGCGTGGTGATCGGGGCCTCGTCGGATACGGCAGCGAGAGCCAGTTCGTGACCGCGCTCGCGAATCTGGTCGAGAATGCGATCGCATACTCCCCGGAGGCCGCGCCCGTAGCGGTGGCGGCCGTGCCGGAGGTCGCACGCGGCAACGGCTCGGCTGGACATCTAGCGGCCGACGGCGCGGACTTCCTCGCCGGCACCCCGGCCGCACCTGCCGGCGAACCGGCGATTCTGGTGACTACCGCGATCGAGGGCAACGAGGTGCTGTTGTCGGTGGTCGACCATGGCATCGGCATCGAAGCGAAGGATCTCGACCGGATCTTCGAGCGGTTCTACCGCGCCGACAAGGCGCGCTCGCGAGCGACCGGTGGCACCGGGCTCGGACTCGCGATCGTGAAGCACATTGCCACTAATCACGGCGGCCGTGTCGAGGTCCGCAGCGTGGTCGGCGTTGGTTCGACGTTCACGTTGCGCTTGCCCGCAAGACCGCCGGAGGAAGCCATGCCGCTACCGTCGTCCGTTGAGGTAGGCGCAGGTGCCGGTGCACGTACCGGTAGGAATGGAGGTCGCTAGTGTCGCGCGTGCTCGTGGTGGAGGACGAGGAATCGTTCTCCGATGCCCTGTCCTACATGCTCCGCAAGGAAGGGTTCGAGGTGTCGGTCGCGATGACCGGCCCGCAGGCGCTGACCGAATTCGACCGCAGCGGCGCGGACATCGTGCTGCTCGACCTGAATCTCCCCGAGATGTCCGGCACCGACGTCTGCCGCAATTTGCGCACCCGCTCGCACGTGCCGATCATCATGGTCACCGCGCGGGATGCGGAGATCGACAAGGTGGTAGGCCTCGAGATCGGTGCCGACGACTACGTCACGAAGCCCTATTCGCCGCGCGAACTCGTGGCGCGCATCCGTGCCGTGTTGCGCCGCAACGCCGCGGAGGTCGTCGAGGCCGCGGCGCCAACGCTGTCGGCCGGCCCGGTACGGATGGACGTCGAGCGCCACGTCGTGTCGGTCGGCGGCGAGACCGTACCGTTGCCGCTCAAGGAATTCGAGTTGCTCGAGCTGTTGCTGCGCAACGCCGGCCGGGTGCTGACTCGCGGTCAGCTCATCGACCGGGTGTGGGGAGCCGACTATGTGGGCGACACCAAGACCTTGGACGTACACGTGAAGCGGCTGCGCTCCAAGATCGAACCCGAGCCGTCCGCGCCGCGCTATCTCATTACGGTGCGCGGTCTCGGGTACAAGTTCGAGCCGTAGACCGCGCCACCAGCCGCTAGCCTCGCGTCGCCACCACTCGGTAGAGCACCGGATCCTCGTCCTTGTACGGTGCGAGCCCGGTGCCCTCCTCCTCATGCGACACCGTGAACCCGTATCGCTCGGCGAGCGCCACGCCGAATGCACGCCCGTTCTGATAGCGACGGTAATGCTTGCCATAGACCTTGGGGTTGCTGGCGTCTTCCTCGGTCCGGAACTCGGCGGCCAGCACGTCGCCATCCCGCGCGTGTTCGGCGATGATGGCCAGCAACGCGTCCTGGACTGCTTCCGGGATGGAGTGCAGGAAGAAGCGCAGGTAGAACAGGGTGCGTCCGTCGTCGGCCAAGCTGCGTGCCTTAGTGATCACGGCGCGCATGGCGTCGGCGTCGGACACGTCGCATGCCTCGAACTCGAGCGACGCGTCGAGCCCCGCGTCGGCAGCCTTCTGCGTCGCGTGCCGGATGCCGATGTGTGACCTGTCGATCCCAATCGCCCGGAAGCCGCCGCGCGCGAATGCGAATGCGTCGCGACCGTCGCCGCAGCCGATGTCCAGCACGGTACGGGGAACGTCCTCCCGCGCCACGATCGACTCAAAGAACGTGGAGCCTGTGGTGAACTCGGTGCGGGCGTAGAAGTTCGCCCAATAGACCTCTTCGGAGTATTCGAGCGGCGACCAGCCCTCCCTCGCCCAACCGGTGCGGGCGCGGTCCCAGTTGAAGCCCGCGATTGGCGTACGCCAGTTCTTGCCGTAGATGTGCTCCACCAGTGCGGCAGCGTTGGCCGGTGCCCGTACGGTCCGACCCGCGAGCTGCGCCTCGGTAACGCCAGGCCACGCGTCCTTGGTCAACTTGGTGTTCCCGGCGACGCCGAACGGGAACGCGATCTCGTCGTTCTTGTCGAAGTAGAGATGGAACAGGTCGATCCGGATGCGTGGGTCGGTCACGTCGCGGATGTGTAGGGCGGTGCGCATGCACTCGACGTCCAGGCCCGCGTCGATGAGCGTGAACGCGATGTCGCGCAGTTCCGTCGCGGCCTCGCGTCCGTCCGTGCACCGAGACAGGTAGGCGGCGTCGAAGTCGATGTCGTGGCCGATGAAGCCACCCTCACGGACGAGGCCGAGAAGACTCCCGTAGATGACGAACGGGTCGTAGCCGTGCTTGCTCGAGACGATGGCGCTGACCTTCTCGTACAGCCCGAAGACTGAGTCCTGCCAGACCGTGTCGAGCTTCTTGGACAGCTGGAGCCGGCCGGTCTGCCCGAACACGTAGCCCTCGTCGAACCGGTGCTTCAGATCGGCGAGTGTGTGCTTGCCATCCTTGCCGGGTCGCTTGTAGGTGCCTTTGGCCGCGATCGGGACGGGTCGGCCGTCGATGCGTACGGTCAGCCGGTCGCGCTTGTGGCAGAACTGCCAGATGTCGTACAGGGCGAACCGAAATGATCTGATCATCCGCCGGGTGTTGTGTTGTGACGGGTCATCCGCCCAGGTGCTGGCGACCTCGACGTCGTTGATGAATAGCGCGACCCGGATGGGGAAGCGGTCCGAGTTGGCTTCGACCCAACCCACGACCTGGCGCTGCTCGAAGATTTCAACCATGCCGATCGACGACGCGTCAGATGGCTGCCCCGACCGCGCCGGACCGCGCCGTAGAACACCCTTCGCCACCCGCCGAGCGGTGCGTTTCAGCACGCGCGCGCCCCTGCGCAGCTTTCGCCGGCCGATATCAGCACCAAACATGCCTGAGCCCTTCGTTCCGAGACGCCGACCAGCGCCGGCGCAGGCCCGAAGAGCGTGAGCCCGCGGACGGGACATGATCGGCGCGACCGTGCGCCGGGGGATGCGGGCACGCGTCAGTCGTCCGGTAAGACTGGCAGCCAACCTTGACCTGGTCAACTCCGGCGATGACCGTCTGCTGCCGGGGCCGCATCCGGTGACCAAGCGCGCCGCCTGCCCGGGCGATTAGCCGACCGAGGCATCGCGCGTTGCGCGGCATCGGGTGCAAAGTTCGAACCCGAAGACGGGTACGCCGCCGCACCGAAGCGGGTGGACGAATAGACTAGTCGTAGACTAGTCTATGCTCATGGGCACATCCTCGATTGGCGCCTACGAGGCGAAGACGCACCTGCCTCGTCTCCTCGACCAAGTCGAGCGGGGCGACAGTGTGACGATCACCAAACATGGACGAGCGGTGGCTCGCCTTGTTCCGGTGAGCCCCCAGACGTCGGATCCGGAGACCGTCATCGCGGCGTTGCGCGCCGCGCGCGTCGGTGTACGGCGGGGCCGCACCTCGATCCGGAAGATGATCGAGGAAGGGCGGCGCTGAGCGTGTTCGTTATCGACACGAGCGTGACAATGGCGTGGTGCTTCGACGACGAAGCGACCGACGCGACCGATGCGGTCCTGGATCGGCTGCGCGACGAGCACGCGTCGGCTCCAGCGATCTGGCCGTTGGAGGTCGCTAACGTTCTCCTCGTCGCCGAACGCCAGGCGCGCATCACCGAGGCCGAGGCCAGTAGATTCCTAGAGCTGCTTGGCCAGCTGCCGATCGAGATTGACAGTGCGCCAACCAGGATGATCGAGGTGGTCGGAGCCGGGCGACGCCACGCGATCAGCGCCTATGACGCCTCGTACCTCGTACTCGCCGAACGACTCGGAGCATCGCTCGCGACGCTCGATCGACGCCTTGCCGAGGCTGCGTCGAAGGCCGGCGTCAACCTGTTGATCGGTGCGTAACCAGCGCCAGTGAGGTCGACTCGGGTCAGGCCGACGCGACGCTGAACCGTGGACGTGGCGCGCCCGGTGCCCGTACCAACAGCGAGAACACGGCCGCGAACAAGCACAGGAAGCCGGCCGCGTACCACGCCGCGGTGTACGTACCCAACTGGTCGCGGATGATCCCGGCGCCGACCGCGGCGATCGAGGCGCCGATCTGGTGTGCCGCGAACACCCAGCCGAACACGATGGATCCGTTCGCGCCGAAGTGTTGGCGGCACAGTGCGATGGTCGGCGGTACGGTGGCCACCCAGTCGAGGCCGTAGAACACGATGAACACGAGCATCGAGGGATGAGTCGAGCCGGCGAACAGGTCCGGGAGCACGATCAGCGACAGCCCTCGAAGCGCGTAGTAGAAGCCGAGCAGCACACGTGAGTCGAGGCGGTCGGTCAGGAAGCCGGAGAAGACCGTACCCGCGATGTCGAATATGCCGACGAGCGCCAGCAGGCTCGCGGCCGTGGTCTGCGGCAGGCCGTGGTCGTGGGCGGCTGGGATGAAATGCGTACCCACCAATCCGTTTGTGCTTGCCCCACAGATCGCGAAGCCACCGACCAGGAACCAGAACGCGGAGGTGTGCGACGCCGTGCGCAGCGCGGCGAGGGCGCGTCGTGCCGGCCCCGGCTCGCCCGGCGCACGTGGCACCCGATGCACCGCCTGTTCGGCAGTGCCGCCCAGCGGCGTCAGCCCGACGTCGCCCGGGTAGTCGCGTAGCAACCAGGCGGCAATCGGTGCCACCAGCAACGCACCGGCGGCCACCGTCAGCGACGCCGCGCGCCAGCCGTGCGTGGCGATTAGGTGCGCGAGGATGGGCAGGAAGATCAGTTGGCCCGTTGCGCCACCGGCGGTCAGGATGCCGGTCACGAGACCGCGGTGCCGCACGAACCAGCGGCTCGTCACGGTCGCCACAAACGCCAGCGCCATCGAGCCGGTGCCGAGCCCGACGAGCACGCCCCAGCAGAGCACCAGTTGCCAGCTCGCTGTCATGAAGACGGTCAGCCCGCTGCCCGCCGAGACGAGCAGCAGCGCCGTACCGACCACACGCCGCAGCCCGAAGCGCTCCATCAGCGCCGCCGCGAACGGCGCGGTCAAGCCGTAGAGCAGCAGGTTCACCGAGACCGCGGCGGAGATCGCGGCGGTCGACCACCCGAACGCTTGCCGCAACGGGTCGATCATGACGCCGGGCGTGGCACGGAAGCCGGCCGCACCAACGGTCGCGATCAGCGTCACGCCCGCGACGAACCAGGCGAGATGGATCTTGTGGGTACGGCTGCGTCGCTCCGTCGGCGCCGGGATCAACGTGGTCACAGCAGCGATCATCCGTAAATTGACGCGCCTCGGACAGTGGCTGGAATGCCATCATGTGAAAGAATCCGGCCATGAACTCAACCGCGCCAGCCCGGCCGCCGTTTGTCGGAACGCCGCCACGGATGCACCGGGTTGCCGTACTCGCCTTGGATGAGGCCGTCGCGTACGACCTCGGCGTGCCGACCCAGATCTTCCACGGAGCGCGCGACGCGAACCGATGGCGCTACTACGACGTGCGGATCGTGACGGTCGACGGCCGTCCGGTGCACAGCTCGGCCGGGTTCACCATCACCCCGGACCACGGGCCGGAGGAGATCGCCCGCGCGGATACCGTCATCGTGGCCGGGATTGACGGCGAAGACTCGCCGCACATGCGGCCCGAACTCGACCCGCGGGTGCGCGCGGCGCTGGACCAGATCAAGCCGGGTACGCGCGTGATGAGCATCTGTACCGGTGCGTTCGTGCTCGCCGCGGCAGGATTGCTCGATGGGCGGCCGGCAACCACCCACTGGGCATGGGCGGACCTGTTTCGCGCGCAGTTCCCGGCTGTGAAGCTCGATCCGGACGTGCTCTATGTGGACGACGGCGACATCCTCACGTCCGCCGGGGTATCCGCCGGCATCGACCTGTGCCTGCACGTGGTCCGTCTCGACCATGGCAGCGAGGTCGCCAACCGCGCGGCCCGGCGTGGGGTGGTGGCGCCGTGGCGCGATGGCGGGCAGTCGCAATACATCGAGCGTCCGGTGCCGGTCACCGCCGACGCGAGCACCGCGGCCACCCGCGCATGGGCGAGCCGACGGTTGCACGAGAACATCGACCTCGAGGCCATGGCCAAGCACGCGCGAATGAGCGTACGGACGTTCACGCGCCGCTTCCGGTCCGAGGCCGGCATGAGTCCCGGCCGCTGGATTGTGCACCAGCGAGTGGAGCACGCCCGGCGGCTGCTGGAAACGACCGACCTGCCGATCGACCGAGTAGCGACCGCGGCCGGTTTCGGCACCGCAACCTCGCTGCGGCAACATCTGCACGCCGCGATCGGCGTCGCGCCCGCGACCTACCGACGCACGTTCCGGGGTTCGCCCGAGGGATGATGGGTGGCGCACCGCCCATCGGCCGGCCCACCACGGATTTGTAACGCCAGTGTCGTCAAGCGCGGCGATTTGACGACATGGACGTGACAAGATCGGCAATCTTTCCCCGCGTAGCGTGACCGCCGCCACGTGTGGGCCACGGCATGTCACTCGTGGCGGCGCCATCCGGTCTACAGGTCATGACTGATCAACGAACTGTCCTGCTCGCCGGGGCGAGCGGCGTGTTCGGCCGCCGGGTCGCCGCTACGTTGTCCGACGCCGGATACACCGTGCTCGGCCTTGGGCGGGGCGAACACAACGAGATCCGCGCCGACCTCAACGACCGCGATCAGGTCATGCGGGCGGTTCGCGGCCGGCACGCGGACATCGTCGTCCACGCCGCCACGGCGCTCGCGAAGCCGCCGATGCGGAACAAGGACATGACGGGTACGGATCTCTTGCGTACCACCGGCATGCACAACTTGGTCGACGCGGCGCACGAGATCGGCGCGAAGCAGATGATCTCCGAGTCGATGGCGTTCGGGTACGGCTTCCGCGACTTCGGATCGACGCCGGTCACTGAGGAGACGCCATTCGCGCCGCGCCAGTCGGATCCGAAACTCGAGGAACACGTGGCGGCGATGCGCGTCAAGGAACAGCTGACGTTCGGATCGCCTGGCATCGACGGTGTCGCGCTGCGCTTCGGGCTGTTCTACGGACCCGACGCGACCGACTACGTGGTCACGATGCTCCGAAAGCGGATGCTGCCGGCGATCACCAGTGGGCATCGCGTACTGCCGTGGGTGCACCTCGACGACGCGGCGGCTGCCGTCCTTGCGGCGATCGAACGGGGCCGGCCTGGGTCCGCGTACAACATCGCGGACGACACACCGATGAGCTTCGCGAACCACACTCGTGCGGTCGCAGCGCAGTTCCACACGCCGAAGCCGTTGTCGGTGCCGGCCGCGATCATGCCGATGAGCTACCTGCGCGCATTCCTGAAGACGAACCTCACGCTGAGCAACGAGCGTGCCGCGTCCGAACTCGGCTGGCGACCGCGTTATCCGTCGGCGGTGGACGGACTCGCCGCGCTGGCCCGCGAGGCTGTGCCAGGCTGAGGAGATGTCGACCGATGTGTTCACCGACCATCGACCGCTGCTCTTCTCGGTTGCCTATCGGCTGACCGGCAGCGTCGCGGACGCCGAAGACGTGGTGCAGGAGGCCTGGCTCCGCTGGGCACGAACCGATGCGGACCAGGTGCGCGCGCCGAAGGCGTATCTCGTGAAGACCGTGACGAACCTCGCGCTCAACGAGTTGCAATCGGCCCGGGCCCGCCGCGAGACGTACGTCGGGCCATGGCTGCCCGAACCGTTGCTGACGAGTCCGGACGCGACGGAGGAGGTCGAGATGGCCGACTCGGTGTCGCTCGCGATGCTCGTCGTGTTGGAGAGCTTGTCGCCACTGGAGCGGGCGGTCTTCGTGCTCGGTGAGGTCTTCGGCTATGGGCAGCAGGAGATCGCCGAGCTGATCGACCGGGATCCCGCGGCGGTACGCCAACTCGCGCATCGCGCGCGCGAACACGTCCGGGCGCGCCGACCGCGATACCCGACCGATCCGGCGACCCAGGCCGATGTGGTGGCACGGTTCCGCGATGCCGCAGCGGGCGGCGATATGGCCGCGATGATGGAGTTGCTGGCGCCCGAGGTGACGATGTGGTCGGACGGCGGCGGCAAGGTGACCGCGGCACGCCGACCGGTGGTTGGCGCGGACAACGTGGTGCGTTGGCTCTTCGGCGTGATGAGCAAGCCGCAGTCCCAGAACGTCACGATGACCGTGGCAACGATCAACGGTGAGGCCGCCCTGCTCGCGACGGAAGGGGACACGGTGATCGGCGCGATCATGTTGGAGGTGAACGGTGCGCACGTCGTCGGGCTCCGGCTGATGCTCAATCCCGACAAGCTGCGCGGGCTCACGCGTTAACGCTTCGGCGTGAGCGTTGGTGCTTCGGCGTGCCGATGCGGCAGGCTACTCGGCGGCTTCCGTCGCCGTCTGGTCGGCCGCTTCGGTGGCCGGATGCACGGCTACCAGGCCGAGCTTCAGCCGCCGCATACACATCTCGTGCAGTTCGTCGTAGGCGGCTTGACCGATCAGCGCGACGAGTTCGGGGCCGTATTCCTCGACCATCGGCTTCGAGCCGACGTGCGCCTCCGGCGACGACGTACACCACCAATGCAGGTCGTGACCGCCCTCGCCCCACCCGCGCCGGTCGAACTCGCCCAGCACGGTCAGCAAGACCTTCGTGCCGTCGGGTCGCGTGACCCACTCCTGCTCGCGACGCACGGGTAGCTGCCAGCAGACATCCGGCTTGTATTCCAACGGGTGCACGCCGTCGCGCAGCGCCTGCCCGTGCAGCGCGCACCCGCCGCCGCCCGGGAAGTCCGCGTCGTTCAGGAAGACACACGGACCGTCCGGCCGGATCGCGGTGCGCAGCGCAGGCGCCGTACCGTCGATCGTGTCCGTCTCGGTGTAGTTCTTGAAGCCACGGCGGAAGTGCTGCCACGTGTCCGGAGTCAGTCTCCGGGCCGCCGCACGCACTCGTTTCTGGTCGTCCTCATCGGTGAAGAACGCGCCGTGCGAGCAGCATCCGTCGCCGGACCGGCCGGCCACGATGCCGTGACAGCCAGCCGCGAAGATGCACGTCCATCGGGACAGCAG